>MNYJ01000178.1:0-1512 GCA_001874005.1 Desulfobacteraceae bacterium CG2_30_51_40 | reverse complement strand
GCACGACTGCGGCCGTCCCATCAACCCTATGGCCGTGGAAGGCCAGATGGAAGGCTCCATCCAGCAGGCCGGTATCGCTACGATCATGGAAGAAAATCTTTGGAACGGGGGGTTTTTGTTGAACCCTGATCTTCTGGAATATAAGGTACCGCTTGCATGCGATATGCCTGATATTGAAACCATTATCGTCAGCTCCATTGATCCGGAAGGCCCATTCGGAGCAAAGGAAGGGGGCCTCACCATCCGCATGAATGCCTACAGCGCCATTGCCTGCGCTGTGGCCAACGCGACAGGAACCGTCTTCACTGAACTTCCTCTTACCCCCGACAGGGTGTTGAATATCTTAGAGAGAAAGAAGGGTGCTAAAAAATGATTTTGCCAAGATTTGACTATAAGAAGGCAGAGGATATCGCTTCGGCGATCGCCCTTTATGAAGGATTTAAGGGCCAGGCGCGCTATCTCGCCGGCGGAACCGACCTGATCCCACTCCTTAAACTTAGGCTGGCAACGCCTGCGGCCATAATTGATCTAAAGGGCATAGAGCAACTCAAGACCATTACCCGCGAGGGCGGTCGGCTTATCGTCGGCGCTGGCGTGACGCTCTTTGAACTGAAAAACCACGCGGTGGTGAAGGAGTATTTCCCGGCGCTTTATGAATCTCTTGATGCTACATCCTGCGAGACTCTCCAGATGCGTGGAACGATCGGAGGGAATTTGCTCCAGAACACGAGGTGCCTCCTTTACAACAAGTCCCTTGATTGGAGAAAGGCGCGCGGTTTCTGTTACAAGATGGGAGGGGAGAGCTGTAATGTTGTGCCCAAGGCCAAGGCATGTTTTTCAAACTACTGCAGCGACAATGCCCTGTCCCTTCTGTCCCTCTCAGCGGGGGTGAAGATCGCGGGCCCCAAAGGGGAACGAAAAATTAAGCTTGAAAAAATCTTCAGCGGAGACGGAAAGAATCCCTTTACGCTCAAGCCCGGAGAGATACTAACAGAGATTCACATCCCCCTCAAACGCTTGAGAGGAGCTTATGAGAAGCTGAGGGTCCGTAACTCCATTGACTATCCCTTGCTGGGGGTGGCCGTTTCCGTGAACAACAAAAAGGGAAAGGTCTGTGTCGGCGGTATAGGGCCTACCCCTCTTGCTTATGATCTTGAAGACCTTGAAGGAGCCTCCGTCAAAGAGCTTGCCCAGAAGGCGCGGCAGGAGGCAAAGTCCGTATCCAATACAACGCTTTCGCCGGCATACCGCAAGAAGATGGTGGACGTGTTGACGCAAAGGGCGATCAAGAGGGCTCTCAAGGAGGGGAAGTGATGAAGACGATAAAGGTCAGCTTCAGCGTCAATGGTGAAAAGGCAACCTTACAGGTAAAACCCTATGAGACCCTGCTTGAAACGCTCAGGGAAAGACTCGATCTTATCGGGTCTAAAGAGGCCTGCGGCATGGGCGCCTGCGGGGCCTGCACGGTGAACGTTGACGGCGTGCCGCTCAGGTCATGCCTTGTGCTTACCC
>MNYJ01000106.1 GCA_001874005.1 Desulfobacteraceae bacterium CG2_30_51_40 | reverse complement strand
AGGGTAAAGGACAGGGAAGCGGTCGCGGAGGCAGAAATAGCCATCAACAAGGCCTTTGACAAGGCCGTGTCAAAGCTTGCGACCGCAGGCTTTCCACTTAAAAATATAACCTCCAGGGTTATAACGGGCGCTGAGAGCAGATCTGAGGCCATCGTCAAGGAGGCAAAGTCCGGGCACTATGGAACAATCATCGTTGGGAGAAGAGGACTTTCAAAGGTAAAGGAGTTCTCCATCGGAAGGGTGTCAAGGAGGATAGCGCATCTGTCAACCGGGGCAGCGGTCTGGGTGGTGAACTGATGCTTTTGGACCGCCGCCATATCTCCATCGAGGTAACCCGGTCTGGAATAGAAAGCAGGAACAGGGCGCTTTCAATTGTCCTCGATATGAGCAACTACCTGGCCGGTATCAATGACCTTGAGCTTTTGCTTGACGGCGCTCTTTCAAGGGTACTTGACACATTCGGATATGATGCCGGCAGGATATACCTCATGGAGGAAAGCGGGACAGAGCTGCTGCTTGCCTCCCATAGAGGAATGGAGCCTGTCGGCCTTGAGAAGGTCACGCTCGATGAGGGCTTTACGGGGAAGGCGGTAAGGACGAGATCGTTTCTCGCCCAGTACGTATCGGATCTCGAAGACAAACAAAGGGCAGAGAGGCTTGCCGCCATGGGCCTCAAGGTGATCATCTGCGTACCTCTTATCACCTGGGAGAGGGTTGACGGAGTCATGAATCTGGCATCTAAAAGCGTGGTATCCCTGGATCCGGACAAGATAGATCTTCTGGTGACAATAGGCAATCAGATAGCGGTTGCACTTCATAATGCCAGGCTTTACAATGAGTTACAGGAGAGGCTGGCCATGCTCAAGGAGAAAAAAGAGATGATTCAGTTCTTTGCCTATTCCATCTCCCATGACCTGAAAAGCCCTGTAACGGGGATCTACGGTTTGATCAAAAGGCTTTGGGAGAAGCATTCATCTCAGTTGGATGAAAAGGGCCGCGAATGTTGTGAACTCATATTGAAGACCGCAGATTACATGCTCCAGCTCGTTTCAAGGCTAAACAGCTATGTATCGTCAAAAGAAGGCGCTATGAATCCTGAGCCTTTGAATGTGCGAGAGATAGTTGAATCCATCAAAACGGAACTTCAACCCGAAATGGCTGCACGCAACATAAGATGGCGGCTGCCGGATGTCTTCCCCGATATCGTGGCAGACAGGCTCTCCTTTACACGGGTGATAAGGAACCTCCTTGACAACTCGCTCAAGTACGGCGGAAGCGGCCTCACGGAAATAGCAGTCGAATGCGCTGAGGATGAATCCTTTTATATCTTTTCTATTTCAGACGACGGAGCAGGCATAGCCCCCGAGATGGCGGACAAGATATTTGAGCCCTTTCAAAGAGACCCTTCCGCCCGCGGTGTCGCTGGCTCCGGTTTGGGGATGGCCATTGTGAAGGAGATCGCGGAGAGGCATGGAGGAAAGGCATGGATTGACCCCTCCCGGCCCAGAGGAGCAAGGATCAGCCTTTCGATAAGAAAGGATCTGAAGCCTGGAAATCAGCTAACAGCCAACAGCTCATGATGGAGGTTTTGCCGGGAGCGGATGGCTCGGAGAAGCACATGACCAACATATTGTATTTTAACGGTAACTTAAAATAAGGAGGAATAGAAAATGGCACAATTCAGCAAGATACTTTTTCCGGTTGATCTTTCAGTGGTCTCACCAGCCATAGTTCCATGGGTCCGCATGATGGCTGAAAAGTTCGGCGCAGAGCTGCATCTTCTCTTCGTTGCAAGAAGAATGGAACACGTTTCAACGGTTTATGTGGCACAGGCCACAATCGAAAGCTTTATGGCGGAGTTCGTCAAGGGCTCAGAGGCGAGGATAGAGGAATTCGCCAATACCAATTTCAAGGATATGCCTTCCTGCAGGACCAAGGTAATTCTGGGAGATGCCGCCGAAGAGATAGTGAACTATGTGGAATCCGAGAAGATTGACCTGGTGGTAATGGGGACCCACGGAAGGAAAGGGTTGGACAGGATACTTTTTGGAAGCGTGGCCGAAAGGGTGATCAAGCACAGCGCCGCTCCTGTACTGAGTATAAACCCCTACAGACTTTCCAAGGAGGCAGGGGGATTAGGCAAATAGAGTCTTCCGAAAGGAATTCAGAGATCCGGTTCCATTAGACCATGCAAGCAAGAGCTACCATAGTTGTCGCCGACCGAAACCCGCACGTAAGGGATTTTCTCAGGCGTGAAATGACATCCGAGGGCTATTCAGTAAAGCTTGCCAGAAACGCCAAGGAACTCCTGGATATCGTTTTCGCACAGGAAAACATAGATATGGCAATTGTGGATCCGGATCTGCCCGATGAAGAGGCCGCGGTCCTCCTGCGCAAGCTCGAGGACCGGCTGCCTCCTCTGCCGGTTATGATACACTCCTTCGCATCGGAGGAACATGCATATACCTATCCCGTTAATATTGTAGGTTTTGTGGAAAAGAGAGGAAATAGCATAGAAAAATTAAAGAGGGTTATTATGAACTACCTAGTGTCCATCCGTAAATGACATAGTTTCGTCGAGTTCAAGGCAGGAGATAATTTTAACCACAGGAATACATTGAGGTATTTCGAGGATTAAAATTTGAGTCCAACGCCGAAATTGGTGAAAACATCCATTTACGGATGGACGCTATCTAAAAGCACAAGATCCCGCAGCTAATTGAGGAAGTATCTCCTTTGAGTCTGAAGTTGGAAAAGGAACAACTTTCATGGTAAACGCTCATGATAGCAATATTTTGTCGCCCCCGCTAATGAAAATCCTCCTGAGGCTTTACACTTTGCGAGGTCGAGGATTTCCCTCCCCCCGCGCGGGGGAGGGTCGGGGTGGGGGGTGTATTTTCACGGTAAAAGTACCGGCCGTTATACCGAAGAAGAAGTAATTTATCATGTCAATAACTGGAGGCGATGGATGTCCTCAGGCCAGGAATCAGGTTCTGTAGGTGCGGCTGAAGCCGCACCTACCCCGAATTTTTGAGCTGATACGAAGTAACCTTAATAACTCTTATTGTCTTAAGAAAGGGGGGAAAGATAATGGATCTTTTCAGGGTGCTCGTCGTTGATGATGAGAAGGATTTCCTCGAGACACTGGTCAACCGTCTCAACAAGAGAAACGTGGATACCGTAGGGGTCTTGAGCGGTGAGGCGGCTGTTGAAGAGATGAAAAAACAGATCTTCGACGTGGTCATACTGGATGTGAAGATGCCCGGAGGTATGGACGGGATTCAAACCCTCAGGGAGATCAAGAAGATTCAGCCTCTGGCGGAGGTGCTTCTTCTTACGGGCCACGCCTCGGTAGAAACGAGCATAGAGGGAATGAAGCTCGGGGCCTTTGATTACCTGCTAAAGCCGGTAAAGCTGGAGGATCTCCTTTCCAAGCTCGGGCAGGCGTTCGAAAAAAAAGACACCAATGAGCAGAAGATAAGGAGCGCAAGGATCAAGCAGCTCATGCGCTTTCCCGGCAGGGTATTTGATCAGGAAAAGGAGCCAACAGGAAAGGACATAAACTCACTTTAAGTTATCTGCCTTTCGACAGGCTTACCTTTGCCACATCCTTCTTCTATACCGACCCTGTAACTGACTGGGACCCGAAATCCCCTAACTGGAGCAATGAGAAATCCAGAGGCCATGAAGACAGGCTTCAGGCGGATTTCGTGTTCAAGTTCTAAGACACCATTTCTTTCTTGTCTTTTTGGATTCTACCGGATAGTTTATCGCCCAAATAGAGAAGGTGGGCTATCCGGGGGGAGTCTTTCTTTGTTCTGCAATAGCAACACCGCGGATAGTCTTCACTCTCCTTTGATAATACTTGAAAATTTTTGGCCCTTTGCTAAAGTTTAGCCACTCTTTATACATGGTAATGCCGTATGCCATTCCGGGAAAGGCATGAACAAGTACCGGATAGCGGCTCCCGAATGAAATGCCCGGGGGCAGTGATGATTGGGGCCGGATGAATGGTCGTGCCTGCAAATACGCCCCCGGCAAGAGCAAGACAAATGGAATGGGCTTTTTGACAGCCTGTAAAGATGGCTTGATGCCAATGCGCCCGGAAGGCGCAACGAGGCGTTAAAATGATGGCCAAGGTTTACATATTTTAAGGGCAAGACGGGTAGTTAGTGTCCATCCGGAAATGAGATAGTTTCGTCGAGTTCAAGGCGGGCAATAATTTTAACCACAGGAATACATTGACGTATTTCGAGGATTAAAATTTGAGCCCAACGCCGAAATCGGTGAAAATAGCCATTTACGGATGGGCACTAGTTAGGTTATAGGCCTTTAGCCACGGGCCTTGGTGCTGGCACTGATGAGCAAGACAGGGGAGGGTTGGCTAGGGGTGATTTTCAAGTTTCGTTGTGCCCTATCCGGGCATGGCGGTTAGTGAGGAAAGATGATGGAATCAAAAGAGACTCTTTTCATTGACGGCAAGGAATATCCATTCCAGGCTGGAGAGACTGTACTGAATGTGGCGCAGAGAAACGGAATAGACATCCCCACTCTCTGTTTCATGAAAAATGCCTCTCCCACCGGGGCCTGCCGCATGTGCGTGGTAGAGGTAAGGGGGGCCAGGACACTGCTTGCGGCCTGCGTAACACCTGCGGCGCCCAAGATGGTCGTCAAAACCAATACCCCCGATGTGATGAAATCCAGGAGACTCAACCTCGAGCTTTTGCTCTCTTCAGGTCATCATAACTGTCTGGTGCAGGATCTGGATATGGATTCCTGGACGGATTTTCAACTCAGAAGCCTAAAGGCCGACGGGCATAAAGATATTTGCCCTGTTTACGGGGACTGCCGCCTTCAGGAGCTGGCGATAAAGTACCAGGTAAGGGGGGTGAGATTTGAGCCAACCGAACCCAGGCATAAGATAGAAGACGTCAATCCGTTCATAGTGAGGGACCTTACCCGCTGCATCCTGTGCGGCCGCTGCGTCCAGGCCTGTAATGAAGTGCAGGTCAATAACGCGATAAGTTACGGCTACAGAGGCACGAGATCCAAGATCGTCGCAAGCGGCGACAGGGCGCTAAAGGATTCGGACTGCGTTTTTTGCGGAGAATGCGTCCAGGCCTGTCCCGTTGGGGCGCTTGTTCCTGTTCAGGACATACTGGAAAATGACCCGTCCAAGGGTGAGACCCGCCTTGTCAAGACCACCTGCTCTTATTGCGGAGTGGGTTGCCAGATGTATCTGCACGTGAGAAAGGAAAAAATCGTAAAGGTTACGGGGGTTGAAGGCATAGGCCCCAATTACGGGAGCCTGTGTGTAAAGGGAAGATTCGGATACAGCTTCATTAACAGCCCGGAACGGCTCACCAAACCCCTTATCAAGGAAAACGGCGCCTTCAGGGAGGCATCCTGGGATGAGGCACTCAATCTTATCCAGACCAGACTAGGCAAGATCAAAAAGGACACCGGCCCTGATTCCATAGCCTTCCTTGTGAGCGCCAGAATAACTAACGAAGAAAATTACGTGGCTCAGAAATTCGCGAGGGCCGTCATAGGAACCAACAATGTGGATCACTGCGCAAGGCTTTGACACTCCTCCACTGTAGCCGGTCTGGCTGCAGCATTCGGAAGCGGCGCAATGACAAACCCCATTGGCGACATTGAAAAGGCGCAGGTGATACTGGTAACCGGCTCCAATACAACGGAGAATCATCCAGTACTTTCTTCCTACATAAAACGGGCCGTGACCCAAAAAGGGGCTAAGCTCATACTGGTTGATCCCCGCAGGATCAAGCTCGCCGATTTTGCGGCCAAGTGGCTGAGGCCGACCCTTGGAACGGATGTCGCGTGGATAAACGGCATGATGAACGTTATCCTCAAAGAGGGTCTCTATGATGAGGCCTATGTAAACTCCCGCACGGTGGGCCTTGATGATGTCAAGAAGGTGGTTGAAAAATACACCCCCGAATTCGTTGAAAAGATTACGGGTATCCCGGCAGAAGAGCTGAAGGCAGCGGCAAGGCTTTATGCCGGCGCCAAGGCGGGCTCCATTATATATTGTATGGGAATAACCCAGCACACCTGCGGGACCGACAACGTTAAAAGCCTTGCCAACCTTGCGATGCTCTGCGGAAATGTCGGCATCGAAGGCGGAGGAGTCAACCCCTTAAGGGGCCAGAATAATGTTCAGGGGGCCTGCGATATGGGCGGGCTCCCGAATGTTTACACCGGATATCAGAAGACATCCGATCCGGCGGTGAGAAAAAGAATGGCAATGGCTTGGGGAGTCTCAAACCTGCCGGACAGCACGGGACTTACAGTCATGGAGATGATGGATGGAGCCCACGAGGGAACCCTTAAGGCGATTTATATCATAGGTGAAAATCCCATCCTTTCCGATCCCGATCAGAGACACGTCAAGGAAGGCCTTGGTCATCTGGATTTCCTGGTAGTGCAGGATATATTTCTCACGGAAACCGCAAGGTTGGCCGATGTAGTGCTTCCCTCTGCCTCATTTGCCGAAAAGGACGGAACCTTCACCAACACGGAGAGAAAGATCCAGAGGGTGAGAAAGGCCCTTACGCCGCCCGGAGAGGCAAAGGAGGACTGGGCTATAATAGCCGATCTTTCTACGCGCATGGGATATCCCATGAATTATAAGGATGCGCAGGAGATTATGGCAGAAATTACCCGAGTCACCCCATCTTACTGCGGAATTAATTATAACAGGCTGGAGCAGGACGGTATTTTCTGGCCCTGCACCGGGACGGATCATCCCGGAACGCCATGTCTCCACATGGATAGTTTTACCTGCGGTCTCGGGGTATTCCACGGCATCGAGTGGATTCCCCCGGCCGAGGTTCCTGATGAGCAGTTCCCCCTCTATCTGACCACAGGCCGTGTTTTATACCAGTACCACACAGGCACCATGACCATGAAGAGCGAGGGGCTCAATCGGCTCGCGCCGGAGTCCTTTGTGGAGATTTCCAATGAGGATGCCTCAAGCCTCGGCCTTCAGGACGGGGAAGCGGTAAAGCTCTCAACCAGAAGAGGCGCTATCACCGCTAAGACCAGGATATCTCTCAAGGCAAAGAGTGGAACCGTTTTTGTCCCTTTCCATTATGCCGGAGGGCCTGCCAACGCACTTACAAACCCCGCAATTGATCCTGTCTCAAAGATACCTGAGTACAAGGTCTGCGCGGTTAAAATTGAAAAGATCCAGGGAGGAATTTGACGGATGTCCTTCGCAGAAGATCTATACAGTATAAACAAGGACCTAACCCCGGAAGTGATGGCTCGGGTGGACGAGATAATAGCAAGGCACAGGGGAACCCCGGGAAGTCTTATCCCTGTGCTTGAAGAGTGCCAGGGAGTAACGGCGTATCTACCAGTTGAACTCCAGGAATATATAGCAAGGGGCCTCAACATGCCTGCGAGCACTGTCTATGGGGTGGTGACCTTCTATTCGTTTTTTTCCATGATCCCCAAGGGAAGACACACGGTCAGGGTATGCATGGGCACCGCCTGCTACGTAAGGGGCATGAACGAGATAGTAAACAGGATCAGATCCGAGTTCAACGTAGAGATAGGCAACACAATGCCTGACCGACGTTTTTCCCTTGAGTCCGTGAGGTGCCTGGGGGCGTGCGGCCTTGCCCCGGTAGTGATGGTGGACTCAGATACCCACGGCGGGGTAACGCCCGAAAGAATCGTTGATATCCTGAACCGTTACAAATAATCTTTTGGCGCTATGTACGAGGCTGGCAATTTTTCATGAGGCTTTCAGAGGTAAAAAGGATATTAAAGGCTCAAGTAGCCACTGGAGAGGATAGGCTTGACATGGAGATCATGGCCGGGGCCGGAGGAGATCTGATGAGCGATATCCTCAGAGGCCCAAAGGAGGGAGTGCTTCTCCTCTCCGGGCTCAATAACATCCAGTCGGTGCGCACGGCGGTAATCGCGGGAGCTTCAGCGCTTATTCTGGTCAGGGACAAGATCCCCGACGATGATATGAAGGACCAGGCCAGGGAAAACGGGTTGCCGCTTCTGACAACCCCTTTTACCATGTTTACAGCATGCGGGAGACTCTTCAGCGCAGGCTTGAGAGGAGTGGAAAAGAAACGCCCGGAGTAGAGCAAGGACTCTTATGGCCATTTTGACCAAAAGCTATCCCATCAAAGCCAGGGACTACCTGAAGGCGGGAGAGATCTCAATGGGAGTCCACGGGCTCCTGAAGAAGATAGGTTTCGCAACTGAATTAATAAGGAGGGTATCCATCTGCGCCTATGAGGCTGAAATGAACGTCGTCATGCATGGGGGAGACGGCGTAATGACCATTGAGATAGGCGAGGATTATGTAAATATAACTATCAAGGATAGCGGCCCCGGCATAGAGGACGTCTCTCTTGCCATGAAGGAGGGATTCAGCACCGCCTCTGAAGAAGCAAGGCAGATGGGCTTCGGCGCTGGAATGGGGCTCCCTAATATCAAGAAAAACAGTGACAGCCTGGATGTGATTTCCGCAAAGGGTAAAGGGACAGAGGTAAGGATAGGTTTTGTAGCGTGATCGGTGGCAAAGTGACTGATAAGACATCTCTTCACTATGTGCATATAGACGAAAAACGCTGTGTGGGTTGCGTTCTTTGCATGAAGGCATGTCCCACAAAGGCCATAAGGGTAAGAGGCCTCAAGGTCGCAAAGATAGTGGGCACCTGTGTGGATTGCGGTGAATGCATAAGGGTGTGCCCGCACGGAGCGGTCAAGGCCACGACCACCAGAGACGACTATAAGGCGCCTGCCGCCAATATGGTTATAAGCGCGTCCCCGGTACTATACTCTCAGTTCGGTCAGGACGTACTGCCCGAGGATATCCAGGCGGCCCTTCAAAAGACGTTTGAGTATGTCTTTGACCAGACCTATTTTCTTGACCTATACAACGTGGCCCTTGAAATATTTATCAAGGAGACATCTGGTAAGGAAGACTCCTCAAGACCGCTTATCTCCCCGGTCTGCCCTGTGGTCAACAGGCTTATCGCTTACAGGTTTCCCGCCCTTCTTAAGAATCTGAGCCCCATTCTCACGCCAAGAGAACTTGCCGCCAGAGAACTGAAGCGCCGCATTGAAAAAGATGATCTGTTGAAGAAAACCGATTACGGCGTTTACCATATAACTCCATGCTCAGCCAAGATGATCTCCATAAACAACCCCATGTTTCTCAAGACCTCCTATCTCGACGGAGCCATAGGTATCAATGATGTCTTTGAATCCGTAAAGAGAAATCTTCCGGGTCCCGATGAGACTTCTCCGGTAAGCCCCTCCAACAGCCTTGCGATAGGGTGGGGAATCTCCGGCGGAGAGATAGCCGCGATGGGGGAGGGTAACTATATGGCCGTATCAGGCCTTCCTGAGACCATCAGATATCTTGAAAAAATCGAGATGGGGCTTTTTAGAGATATTGAATATTTTGAGTTCAGGGCATGCCTTGAGGGCTGTATCGGAGGGCCGCTTACGGTGGCGGACAGATATGAGGCAAAGCGTACCGTCATGAATATCTCCAGGATGTTCAGCCACGATAAGAGGATCAGATACGCCCAGGCGGAAAGGGCATACAGGAAGGGATGGTTTTTCAGCGAAAAGAGACCCCAACAGCCGGAGGAGGCAGGTAAGAGATCCGGCATCATCCACGAAATCGAACGGCAGGAAAAGATAGCAAAGATCATGGAGGGCCTTCCCGGTAAGGAGTGCGGATTCTGCGGTTCCCCCGGCTGCAGGAGTTTTGCGGAAGATGTTGCCGACGGGAGAGCCATGCTTGAAGAGTGTATCAGAATGAGAATAAGATAGTGGTTTAGGAGGCAGATTTGAAGCTGTCAGAAATAGTTCATCACCTTGATCTTAAAATTGAACCATCGCCGATGGGAATGGATCGCGAGGTCCTCGGAGGATACTGCGGAGATCTGTTGAGTGATGTCATGGCCAATGCCCGAAAAGGTTATCTCTGGCTTACCGTGCAGTCGCACCAGAACATAGTGGCGGTTGCCGTCTTGAAGGACCTGGCGGCAATAATCCTTGTAAACGGGCGCATTCCGGAGGAGGAAACAATCAAGAAGGCCGAAGCGGAGGGTATACCCTTATTGGTTTCGGCCAGATCGGCTTATGAGGTCGCCGGTATCCTCCATGGCCTGGGGGTGGGTGGTGAAGGAAATTGAGGGCCTTCAAGGCTGATCTTCACATTCACTCATGCCTTTCTCCCTGCGGGGAACTGGATATGAGCCCCAGGGCGATTGTGGAAAAGGGGCTCGAAAAAGGGCTTGACCTTATCTCGGTGTGTGACCATAACAGCGCTGAAAATGTCGGAGCGGTGATGCGGGCCGGCAGGCAGAAAGGGCTTGCGGTACTTGCGGGCATGGAGATCTCATCAAGAGAAGAGGTCCACAGCCTGGCTTTCTTTGATACCGAGGAGCAGATCCTTCGTTTGCAGGATATCATCTACGCTCACATGAACGGCACCAACAGGCCTGAGGTTTTCGGCGACCAGGTGGTTGCCAACGAGTTTGATGAGGTGGAGGGATTTAACGACAGACTTCTTATCGGAGCCGTGCAGCTCGGTCTGGATGAAATAGTGGAGGCTGTCCACAGCCTTGGGGGAATCAGCATAGCATCCCATGTGGATCGTCCGAGTTACAGCATAATGAGTCAGCTTGGATTTTTCCCTGAAGAAGTCCATCTGGATGCAGTCGAGATCTCGCGACACACCTCGGTCCGGAAGGCCTTAGCCGAGATACCAGGCATCGAGAAATTCACGATTGTGTCCTTTTCAGATGCCCATTTTCCCGAGGATATAGGATCTGCGCACACCACCTTTTTTATGGAGGCGCCTGCCGTGGAGGAACTCAGGCTCGCGCTGGGAGGCAGGGAAGGAAGAAGGGTTTCGCAAACTGCCTTGGAGGGATAATGAGGGTTGAAGGGATGTGGGTTGAGGGAAAGTGAGGGAGCTTGCATTACACATACTTGATATTGCAGAAAACGGTATAAACGCCGGAGCCGACCTTCTAGAGATACTGGTGGAAGAATCCTTTAGAGACAACCTGTTGAGGATAAGCGTAAGAGACAACGGGAGGGGTATCCCGAAAGAGATGATTCAGAAAGTGCTTGATCCTTTTTACACCACCAGGACGACCAGGAGAGTCGGACTGGGCCTGTCCCTCATGAAGGAGGCCGCAAAGAGGTGCGACGGCGATTTTCAGCTGGAATCGAAGGAGGGGTGCGGGACTGAGGTAAAGATAATTTTCAGGAGAGATCATATTGACCTTGCCCCCCTGGGAGACATGACCGGTTCAATGATAAGTCTCATAATGGGCAACCCGGGCGTTGATTTTATCTATGATCATGATAGGGATGGAAAACGGTTCAGGCTGGACACCAGAGAGGTCAAAAAGCAACTGGATGGAGGCGACATCACCCATCCGGAAGTAATTGGTTTTTTAAGGCAATTTATGTCGGAAGGCCTTGCCGAGATAAAGACAGCAATAAAAGAGGAATGATATGGCAAAACTAACTATCGAAGATTTGAAAAAGCTCAGAGACAGCGCCAAGAAGTCAACCGCCCTGCGTGAAGGGGAAACCAGCGTGAAAGTAACGGTTCACATGGGCACATGCGGAATAGCGGCAGGCGCCAGAGAGGTTATGGACGCTCTTCTGCAGGAGGTCACCGAGGCCAAGCGCTCCGATATCAGGGTGATCACCTCCGGGTGCATGGGTATGTGCAGCAGCGAGCCCAATGTCACCGTGGAGATAAGCGGGAATGAACCGGTAATCTACCAGCACATGGACAGAAACAGGATGAGGCAGGTCTTTAAGCGCCACGTCCTTCTCGGAGAAGTGCAGACCGACTTTGCCCTCGCAAGAGTTAAGTAGTTTAATCTACAGCACGGTTTCTCAGGCATCTGATGCCGCGACAACTCATTATTGGTTGCCGTAAGATCGGCTGCGGAAAGACAGGATTTTTACAGGAGGCTTACACATGACCACATTCAGAACCGATCTGCTTCTCTGCGGAGGCACCGGCTGTCGCGCATCGGGCAGCATCCAGATCAAGGAAGCCCTGATGCGGGAACTTGCCCGCCAAAAGCTTGATACAGAGATCAGGATCATAGAAACGGGGTGCAACGGTTTTTGTGCCCAGGGCCCCATAATGATCGTTCAGCCGGACAATATTTTTTACCAGAAGCTGAAGGTTGAGGATATTCCAAACCTCGTTGAGGAGCATTTCCTCAAGGGCAGACCCGTCAAAAAGCTCTTTTACAAAGAACCCGCCTCTGCCGCAACCATCCCCAGCATGGACGACATCCCGTTTTATTCCAAGCAGAAGCTCATCGTCCTCAGGAACAGAGGGGCGGTTGACCCCGAAAATATTGATGAGTATATCGCCAGGGACGGCTATATCGGATTAGGAAAGGCGCTCCTTGAGATGACCCCTGAGCAGATTATAGCGGAGGTGAAGACATCAGGTCTCAGAGGCCGCGGGGGAGCAGGATTCCCTACCGGTCTCAAGTGGGAATTTGCGAGCAGATCAAAGGGAGACGTCAAGTACGCCCTCTGTAACGCGGATGAAGGAGATCCGGGGGCCTTCATGGACAGGAGCGTTCTTGAAGCCGATCCTCATGCCGTGCTGGAAGGCATGATTATCGCAGGCAAGGCCATAGGCGCGCATCAGGGATACATCTACTGCAGGGCCGAATACCCTCTTGCCATAAAGAGGCTGGGTATAGCCATCAGACAGGCAAGGAACTACGGCCTGCTCGGAAAGGATATCCTGGGAAGCGGCCATGACTTTGACATAGAGGTCTATAAGGGGGCGGGGGCGTTTGTCTGCGGGGAAGAAACGGCCCTTATGCAGTCCCTGGAGGGAAGGAGAGGCATGCCGAGATCAAGGCCTCCTTTCCCGGCCCAGCAGGGCCTGTGGAAGAAGCCCACAGTTCTCAACAACGTGGAGACCTATGCGAACATCGCTCAGATCATTCAAAACGGAGGGGCCTGGTACGCCTCCATAGGAACCGAGACCAGCAAGGGAACCAAGGTCTTCGCCCTGACAGGGGCAGTCAGCAACATCGGCCTTGTTGAGGTCCCGATGGGTATAAGCCTCAGGGAGATAATCTTCGATATCGGGGGAGGTATTCCCAAGAAGAGAAAATTCAAGGCGGTTCAGCTCGGGGGGCCTTCCGGAGGATGCGTGCCGGAGCAGTACCTTGACACGCCGGTTGATTACGAATCCATCATGAAGGTCGGCGCCATAATGGGATCCGGAGGTATGATCGTGATGAACGACCAGACCTGCATGGTGGATATGGCGCGTTTTTTCATGGACTTTATCCAGGATGAATCCTGCGGCAAATGCACCCCGTGCCGCGAGGGCACGAGGCGCATGCTCCAGATCCTTGAAAAGATAACTCAAGGCCTGGGCGAGCCGGCAGATCTTGATCTTTTAGAGGAGCTGAGTCACATGATAAAGAACTCAGCCCTCTGCGGCCTCGGGCAGACCGGCCCCAATCCGGTACTTTCGACCTTAAGATATTTCCGACACGAATATGAGGCGCACATCTACGAGAAGAGATGCCCGGCAAAACGCTGCGTGAAGCTGCTCAAGTTTGAGGTTGATCCGGAAAAATGCATAAAGTGCGGCATCTGCTTCAAGGGATGCCCGGCAAAGGCCATCGAATGGAAGAAAAAGGAGCCGGCTTTGATACTCAAGGACAAGTGTATCAAGTGTATGACCTGTATAACAAACTGCCCGGCCGACGCTATTTCATAACGGAGATTGTAAGATGGAGAAGAAAGGCGAACTAAAACTGGCTTACACGATACTCGTGGTGCTGCTGGTTGTGGGCATAGGGGCTTACGTAGCTTTTCCACAGCGGGCACCGGAGCAACCTGTAAGGATATTGTTCCAGAATATCGGCGGCAAGGTCCTTTTCGATCACAAGCAGCATTTCTCATCCGACGGTTATGGATACGGATGTAAGGATTGCCACCACGACATTGACAAGGATGATGAGCGGCCTTCGGCCTGCAGCGAGTGTCATTTGAATGAACCCGGTGACGCTCCCAAGAGATCCGATGCATTGCATAAACAGTGTATTGAATGCCACAAGGATTCCGGCTCGGGGCCCGTGGATTGCTCCCAGTGCCACGTCAGATAAAATCGAACTTAACTGTGGAGGCAAGACAGGCCTCCCAGGCGCAGGAGGTATAGATGATCAAGAGATCGTTTTTCAGCTTGGCCGCCCCCAAACTGACCTATCCGATCCTGACAACCCCTTCCACCAAACCGGTGGATATCCCGCTACCTGAAAGGGCCCAGTTGATTCTGGATCACCCATTGAACGGACCGTTGGGCATAGGGGTAGGGGACATGGTCAAGACCGGTCAGAGATGCGGGGACCGGGAAGACAATTATTTCATTTCGCCTGTAACCGGAACAGTGGCGGCGATATCCGCTACTGTTGGATATATGGGGAAGAACCTTACGGCCGTCTCCTTTAAGGTGGATGGTAAGGACAGGCCTGATGAGGAATTCAGAAACTCTGAAAGCTCATCTGAGCTTGAAAGGGTCACCCGTTTCCTGGGTTATTTACCCGGCCAGCCGGACTTCAGTTTCCTGACAGGCATCAGGGACAATCTAAAGACGGTATTTGTTTCAGGGATGGACAAGGATCTTCTGGTATCAACAAACTCCCTGATAGCAAAGACAGAGTTTGCAGAACTGAAGAAAGGCATGGCAATTGTCAGGAAAATATTTGAAAAAAAACGTATCATATACCTTCTCCCAGAGGGAGTAAGACCTGAAGGGGAGATTGAGGGAGTGGAGATTAAGCAAATGCCCGCGGTCTATCCTCAGTTTTTTCCGAAAATCGTGATGAAAAAAATCCTTGCGATAGAGGTCCCCACGGGAATCAGATGCGATGAGATGGGGGCTGGATTTCTGTCCGCTGAGGCCGTAAGCAATCTAGGAAAGGCCTTTTCAAGCGGGTCAATACCTCTCGACAAGGTCATTACGGTAATAAAGAAGGACGGATCGACAGCCTTCGCCAGGGTCAGGCTGGGTACACCCGCAAGACACATTATGGATGTGCTTGGGATTAAGATCGCAAAGGGAGACAGGCTCATTTCCGGAGGGCCACTGGCCGGCATAACGCTTTCTTCCGTTGATGCACCTGTTTGCGGCGACACAGACGCCCTTATGATACAGGACGCAGCGGCAGCGCCCCCCATATCAGCGGCGCACTGCGTGAACTGCGGGGAATGCGTCAGGGTCTGCCCCGCCCATGTCCCGGTAAACATGCTTATCCGCCTTCTTGAAAACAAGCTCTATGATGAAGCCGCGCGTTCATTTGATATGCTATCCTGCATAGAGTGCGGCCTGTGCGGCTATGTCTGCCCTGCAGCCATACCCATCTTTCATTACGTGATGCTCGGGAAATTCGAGTATGAACGGGCAAGGTCTCTGGAGGTGCAAAATGCTTAACGAACAGCTTCTTGCTGGGGCTCACGCCCCATTCTGGCACAATGGAGATAGGATCACGGCAAGGAACTACAACATAATCATTGCAGCCCTTCCTGCCGCCATCGCAGGTATCCTGTTTTTTGGAATCCCGGCCCTGAGGGTACTGGCCCTCGCCGTATCGAGCGCGATGGTCTGGGAACTCCTGATAAACCGGCTCATGAAAAAACCCCCCACCATCGCTGACGGGGATGCCGCCCTTATCGGACTTCTCCTCGGAATGCTCCTTCCCGCTACAATGCCGTGGTATGCGGTCATTGCCGGAACCTTTGTAGCCATTGTGGTGGGGAAGATGATCTACGGGGGATTGGGATGCAACCCTTTGAATCCGGTCCTCGTTGCCTTTGCCATCCTTACGCTCTCCTGGAAGGTCATGCTTGATTACGACGCAGCACTTGTAAGCTACGAGGTCGCCTTTACGCCGCTTTATCCCCTTGTGGCGCTGAAACACTTCGGGCCCGCAGTCGTCGGCAAATACGACATCTGGGGACTACTCATGGGCAACCAGTTGGGAGGCATAGGGGCGGTCTTCGGGCTGGGATTGGTTATAGGAGGCTGTTACCTTATCGTGAGGGGATTCATAAGATGGGAGATATCCTTGTCTTTTCTGGCAGGTATTTTTTTAACGGCTCTTATTTTCAACCTTGCAGGGCCGGAAAAGTACGCTAGCCCCGTGTTCCATCTTGTAACCGGATTCAGCCTGATAGGGGCATTTTTCTTTGCAACCGAGAATTCTTCATCGCCGGTGAACTTCATACCGATGATCCTTTACGGACTAGGAGGCGGGGCCATGACTGTCTTGATACGAAACATAGGGGCCTTTCCGGAGGGAGTGGTCTTTGCCATTCTGTTAATGAATGTGATCAATCCGCTGGTTGACAAGATCAGGCCGAGAGCACTGGGAAGGAGGGCTTAAAGACATGGGTAAGATGTTCAAGCTTTTTGCCGCAGTTACCATCATAAGTCTTATATCGGGCGGACTGCTGGCAGCCGTAAAGAACGGAACCCAGGAGAGAATCGAGTACCAGCAGTTAAAGTTCGTCAAGGGACCCGTGCTCAAGGATATTTTTAAGGGCGCCGCAAACGATCCCCTCACTGACCGCTTTAAGATCGCGGAGGGAAAGAATGAAGTAAATTGCTTTGTAGGGGTTTTCGACGGAAAGAAGAATACCGTGGCCCTCGAGGGATTCGGAAAAGGGTTCGGGGGTGATATCGGGGTGCTCGTCGCCATCAATATCGAAAATGACCAGATCATGGGAATCGGTGTCACTACACACAGCGAGACGCCGGGGTTGGGAGCCAGAGCAAAGCAAGACCCTGCTTTCACCGCGCAGTTCAAAGGCAAGACAATAAACGACCCTTTCAAGGTCAAGGCAGACGGCGGGGCAGTTGATGCCCTGAGCGGAGCCACAGTTACTTCAAGGGGGGTGTGCGGGGCAATCCTGAGTGTTTCAGAGGCCTACCAGCGCCTCAAACCCGCTATCATCCAAAAACTGAAGGAAAAGGCCTGATTCCAGGCTTAGGAGAGGCAAGACATGGCAAAGAAAAGCGTGTTTCAGGAATTCTCAAAGGGATTATGGGCAGAGGTCCCTCCGTTCCGGCTGGTGCTGGGACTCTGTCCCACACTGGCCATAACAAAGAGCGTGGATAACGGATTAGGCATGGGAATAGCGGTAACCTTCGTGCTTGTCTGCTCTAACGTTTTGATATCACTCCTTAAAAATCTTATACCCAAGGAAGTCAGAATTGCCTGCTACATCGTTATCATTGCAACATTCGTGACCGTGGTGGAGCTTTCCATGCAGGCGTTTGTCTATCCGCTCTTTCTGCAACTGGGCATCTTCATTCCCCTGATAGTCGTCAACTGCATCCTGCTGGGCCGGGCCGAGGCATTTGCGGCCAAAAACGGCGTGATAGCCTCCCTGGCTGACGGATTGGGGATGGGAATCGGATACACACTTGCCCTGAGCGCCCTATCGGCAATAAGAGAGATCCTGGGTAATGGAACGTTTTACAAGATGGCAGTCTTCGGACCTGGTTTCGAGCCGTTCCGATTCATGGTGGAGGCCCCCGGGGCTTTCATGTGCCTAGGCCTTATGCTCTGTGTTATGAATGTAATCGGGAAGAAGTAGGGGGACTACATAATGGGAGACTACATACTGCTTTTTATAAGCTGCATATTCGTAAACAACATCCTTCTGATGCAGTATCTTGGCAATTGCCCCTTTCTGGGAACTTCCAAGAGAATGGAAACTGCCGTAGGAATGGGAATGGCTGTTATATTCGTTCTTGTTATGGCAGGGGCTATAACCTGGGTAACTGAGTATTTTGTATTGAAACCATTCGGATACGAGTTCTTGAGGACCATGTCATTCATACTTGTCATAGCGGCCCTCGTGCAGTTTGTTGAATTGTTTCTCAAGAAGAGCATCCCTGCGCTCTATGCCGGGCTGGGAATCTTTCTTCCGCTTATTACCACAAACTGCGCAGTCATGGGTGTCTGCCTGATAAACATCAAGGAAGAATATAGCTTCATAGAGTGTCTTGTTTCATCGTTCAGCTACGCGGCCGGATTCGGGCTCGCCCTGATCCTGTTTGCCGGAGTCAGGGAGAGGATACTGCTTGCCAGGGTGCCCAAGCCCCTTCAGGACACCTCCATCGGCCTTGTAACCGCGGGTATGATGTCGCTGGCGTTCTTCGCCTTCAAGGGAATGGCATAAGCAGCGACCGGTTTATAAATGGCATTAACGTTTTTATATGAAAATGCCCCTTCCCTTTGCTCCTACCCCTCGACGGGGGAGGGAAGGTAGTTGTTGAATCAGGAGGAACTTCATGTTAACGGGGATTTTGATTATGGGCGGGCTGGGCGCCGTATGCGGTCTGGGTCTCGCATTGGCTTCGAAGATATTCTATGTGTACGTGGATCCTAAGATAGAGGCGGTGTCGGCCGCGCTTCCAGGCGCCAACTGCGGCGGATGCGGATTTGCAGGATGCGGGGCAAACGCGGAGGCCATAGTCGCCGGCAAATCAACCGCAAGTTCATGCGTGGCAGGAGGCCCGGATGTAGCAGCCGATATTGCTAGAATCCTCGGCGTTTCGCTGGAGGCCAAAGAGCCGGATTTCGCCAGGCCCGGCTGCACTTACGGGTACCAGGATGCGGACAGGAAATTCATCTACGAAGGCATTATGGATTGCAGGGCAGCCGCTCTCCTGCACGGGGGCTCCAAGGTATGCCCTATCGGATGCCTGGGGCTCGGGACATGCGCAAGGGCATGCCCTTTCGGTGCCCTTTCAATGGGGCCCGACAATCTTCCTGTAGTAAACACGGATAAGTGCACCGGGTGCGGAACCTGCGAGAGGGTTTGCCCCAAACACATCATCACCCTTACCTCAGGCACGAGAAAGATCGAGAGGGAGTACAAGACGGATGAATGCACTGCCCCGTGTCAGAGGGCGTGCCCCGCAGGTATCGAGATACCCATATATATCAGTAAGATCAAGGAGGGAGACTTTACCGGGGCGCTCAGGGTCATAAAGCAGACCAATCCGCTTCCGCTAGTGTGTGGAAGGATATGCGTCCATCCCTGCGAAGATGAATGCAGGAGGAATATGGTTGATGAACCTGTTGCGATCAATTACCTGAAGCGTTTCGCAGCAGACTATGAGATGCAGAGCGGGAGCCGTGTCCAGATTCCTCTTGCCCCTCCCTCCGGTAAGAAGGTAGCAGTTGTTGGAGGCGGAGCCGAGGGCCTGACCGCGTCTTATTTTTTAAACCGCATGGGACATGACGTCACCTTGTTTGAAGGCTCTTTGCGGCTGGGCGGCCTTCTCCGGACAGGTATTGCGGAAAACAGGCTCCCCCAGAAGGTGCTCGACTACGAAATTGACGGGATTCTTGAGGCCGGGGTTGAGGCAAAGATGGGTCAGAGGCTTGGACGGGACTTTACCATAGCCTCCCTCCTGCGTAATGGATTCAGAACAGTTCTCGTGGCCGTCGGAGGCTGGGACACTCAGATGTCCGCCGCAGATAGAGACAAGGTGATGCCCGGAGTCCGCCTGCTACTTGATTTTATTATGAAGGGGCAGGCCGGTACGGCTGCCGGCAAGAACGTCATGATCCTTGGTGGCGGCGCGGCCTCTTTCAATGCGGCCCTTGCCTCCAAGGAGAATGGCGCTTCAAGCGTTCACATGGTTTTCCGGGGTTCCGGCCCGGAATCTTCCGCGCCAAGGGAACGGATTGAGGCGGCTGAGGCGGCCGGAATCAAATTGCATTTCAACAGGGCGGTAACGCGTATTATGGGGCAGGAAGACAGCCTTACCCACGTTGAGATAGCACGTATTTCAAGTGAAGGAACCGCAGATAAACTGGGGGATCTTCTGGCGGTTGATCTCCTGCTCGTGGGGGCGGGTCGCTTTCCTGAACTTATCTATGTCCCAAGGGAAACTGAAGGTGATGACCAGACAAAGGACACCGTGAACTGGCAGAGCCTTCCACCTTACGCGAGCCCGTTTGCAAGTCAGGATATAGGAATATTCAGGCCCGGTGAGGCGGTGGGAGATTATAAGGCAGTTGTGGAGGCCATAGGCGCGGGAAGAAGGGCCGCAGTATCGGTAAATCGTTTTCTTACAGGAAGAGACATTGAGCCGCCCATCAATATGGTAAGAAAAGGCATGGACATCTTGAATGTCCGGGAACTGCAGCCTCTTGAAAATATACCCCGCGCAAAGATGCCGGAATTGAAAGACGCGGAGCGGCGTGAAAATCCGAATGCCGAGATAGAACTTGGTCTCACGGAGGAGCAGGCAAAGGCAGAGGCCTCAAGATGTCTTAAATGCGGGCTTATCTGTTATCGCCGGATGGAGGGGTCTCGGCAGCCTTCCTGATGATCCTTGTCATCTTCGGATGATATTCGGGCCTGGAGCGAACCAAGCGGTCAAAGTAAATCACGACTGCAAGGCTGAGCCCCAGGCCCAGGACCCCGCCGATTACGCGGGATGCGTTATCCCCCATTGGGATAAGGTATGTGAGCCCTCCCCCGAGGAAAGCGCCCAAGATAAGTCCCGCTACCGGAACAATATAAACAAAGGCGGATATCTTCATTACAGACGCCGTAGGCATGCTGACCTCCACCCTGTCCCCTTCACCCGCATTGATATCGTTTCCCGCCTCTACAAGAATAGGCTTTCCGGCTTCTATATGGCACGATGCCTTTGACTCGCACGCGGCACATGCAGATGTACGTTCTATCCTGATAAAGGCGTTATCGCCCTTTATCTCCTCTACCGTCCCCTGTTCTCTAACCATTAATAATCTCCCCCTCACTAATGGTCATGCCCTGAAAGGGGCACAACAAAGGATGAAAATCACCCCCACCCCTCCCTCCCCCGTCGAGGGGGAGGGGCAAAGGGGAAGGGGCATTTTCACATAAACCCCCAATAAAGCCTGACGTTTCATCTTAAGCACTCATCGGTTGGTTTACAAACTCAAACCCTTTGCTGCGAGATAGAAGCTCATCAGTTCCAAGGAGTTCCATCAGCTTGAAACGAGGTTTTCATGAGACAGGTTCTCAAGGCCTGCGGCCGGGAAAATGTTTACAGTTGACAGGCGTTATATTTTTCCTATAGCTTTAATATAATATAAAATGAGTTCCCTCAGGGTTCATTTAGCGCCTGATTGAACGGCGCTCTGTGCAGAGGGAGCCTTTCTTAACCATGGCTTTTTGTCCTCAAAGGGTTGTGCTTTTGTAGCTCTTATCAACCAGTAATGAAAGGAGGAAGATATGGCGACGGTTAAGGTCTTGGTTCCTTACAACTTTTCGGTGCATGACTTTAAGGCGTTTGACTTTATCGTCAACATGCTCGCGGGAAGGCGGGATGCGGCCGTTAGCATCTTTAATGCCTATCCTCCTGCCCCTTTGATTGATCTTACATCTAATCCGGAACTATCCAAGATGAAAGGAGGCCTTCTGCTTTTGTCCGAAGAACTTAAGAGAAAGAGGGAAGGCCTTGAGATAGCAAAGCAATATCTTACAACCAGGGGCTTTTCCGCTGACCAGATTGATATCGTCTTTAAGAAAAGGGAAAAAACCATAGCAGAGGAAATAATAGATGCCGTCATCAAGGGGCGATACAACATCGTAGTACTTACACCTACCCCCGGTAAGGTAAGCAGGCTTTTCGCCAAGAGCGTCCATGACAAGATACTCTCCACGGTCAAAGACGTTACGGTTTGCATTCCCACCTAGGTGAAACCCGGATTGTTTCGGATGGAGGTATTCAATGAGCGTGCCGAATAAGATAGATATGGAGACGATGAAGAAGGCCATCAGGGTGGCTTCCGAATCAGAAAGCCTCGACGACATGGCAAATGGTATTGTTCAGCTTCTGGTTGCCGATCTGGCCGTAAAGGGGTGTGCGATATTCTTCCTTAATCCAGACTTTAAAGAGCTGGAGATGCTTGCAACCTTCGGCCTGAGTCCTTCCTATCTTACCAAAGGAACTCTTTCCGCGGACAAGAGCTTCGCAGATAATCTCAAAGGGAAGCCCTTTTTCTGTGAAGATGTTAGCAAGGAAAAATCCGTTCAGTACCCCGAAAAGGCCAGGGAAGAGGGAATAGTCTCAATAGTATCCGTGCCAATCATATTTGCAGGAGACGTTCTGGGCGTCTTGCGCCTGTACCACGGCGAGACCTGGAGGCCCTCACAGGAAGATATGGATTCCCTGGAGGTCATGGCGTTTACGATGGGAACCGCAATGGCAAGCACTCGGCTCCTTAATGCAGTTCAGACCATAGCGGAAGTTACGGCGAATGTGCTGCCACGGCAGTAAATAAGAGGCTACGGGAGTCCATAATCTAAGGCGGGCTATGCCCGCAACCCGGATCCCGGTGTGCAGAAGCAGCTCCGGCTTCAGCAGCACACGTACCCTGCACCTGAAGGCGCACCTACAGGAGCTGATTTCCGGTCTGCTTGCCCTGTCATCTGCGAAAAGCCATCCCCCCGATTTATTGAAATGATACCTCAAGGCATAATTGCGGGTAATCAGCAACTGCACGGGCCTGGACAGCACCGAACACCTTGTTATTTTTTGCTTAGTGCGTCTTTGACATATCCTAACAGCTCATTGGGCAAAACAGGTTTTTGGAGGACAAAATCACACGGCATCCAGTCATCCTCAGGATAACTGTCCCATGGGCCTTGCAGGTCCACCGAAGTTATCATGATCCTAGGCTTTGTCTTTGTCTCTTCATCTTCGATCAGGGCCTTTACCACGTTAGACCCTTCACTGTAAGTCTCCATCATGAGGTCTATGATATATAGATCCGGCTTCTCAGCTCTGGATTTTTCCAATCCTTCTTTTCCGCTGAACGCCTCCACCACCTCATAGCCGCCGGATCTAAGTACCATCCCTGTGGATTTCACGAAATCAGGATCATCGTCAATGACAAGAATCTTCCTGCCCTTTTCTCCCATTGTCCTCCCTCCTTTCACTCTCCGGCATTGCTAAGACGGACACAACTCATCTCCACCAGCCGGTCAATTCCTTACGACAGTGCCTGTTATATGAAAATGCCCCTTCCCTTTATCCCTCCCCCTCGACGAGGGGTGGGGGTGATTTTCATCTTTCGTTGTGCCCATTTCAGGGCATGAGGGCTATTTCACGAACAATCTCAATCGCACCCAGCCCGACGGGGCACACATCCGAACACCGCCCGCACCCTACGCATCCTATCTCATGGTATTTCATCAAGTCATACTTGAGCTTGTGCTCGTATCTTCGAGCCAGCCTGGCGCCCTGTGTCGCCCTTGGATTATGCCCGCTTGTCTCTCTGGTAAATCCGGAAAACAGGCATGAATCCCAGCTTCTGCATCGCCTGTACCCAAACTCAAAGGGATAATCCTGCACATTATAGCAGGTGCAGGTAGGGCATACATAGGCACATCCTCCGCACTTAATGCACCGGAGCGCCAATTTCTCCCAGAAAAGGCCATCAACCCTGTCCTCGGCCAGTTTTTTAATGGCATCTTCCAGTTCTCCCGCAGCCATCCCTGCGGCCGATGAATTCTCCTTTATCCGTTTAACCTTCTCAATGTCCTTTTCGGCAGCCGCCTTGAAATGGCGATCCTCAAGAATGCGGTTTCCTTTCTTACTGCCTGCCAGGGCGATAAAATAATCTCCCGCATCGAAAAACTGGACATCATAGTGGGTCGCCGTAAGGAAAGGCCTCTTGCCCGTTGCCGTGCAGAAACATGTCTCGCTCGGTGGTTCATTGCAGGCGACCACCATGCATGTCATCGCCTCCCTCCTTGCGAAGTAGTGGGGATCAACCAGGTTGTCTCTCGACATAAACCTGTCCATAAAAACAATCCCCCTCATGTCGCAGGGTCTTACTCCGAATACAACCGTTTCTCTCCCATCCGTTACCTTTGAAATTCCATCTCCGGCAAACATGACCACATCCTCTATCTGGGGAAACAGGCATATCTTAGCGGAAATAGGAGTCTTGCCGATGCATCCATCGGTTGTCCCCTCGCCCAGGGGCAGAAGAAGAAGGTCCCCCCTTTCGTTTCGCTGGGGGCAATAGACAAGTGCCTTCCTGCTTATATCCCTGAGAAGACCCTCTAGCATCTCTTTCGCCAGTGTCTTCATCAGAGCCTCCTTACACTGACTGCACAGCTTTTGTACTCGGGAATCTTTGCAACGGGATCAAGGGCACAGATTGTCAGCGCATTCATGTTTTTTTCGCTGAAGTGGAAGGTTCCGAACACGGTGCCTTTAGGTATATCTGGATTCAGATGGACCGGCAGACGGAGTTCTCCTCTCCTTGACTCCAAACCCACCATGCTCCCTTCCCGCACCCTTAAAGCGACAGCATCTTCAGGGCTTATTTCGAGAACCGCGCCCGGGGCTTCCCTTTCCAACAAAGGAATCTTCCTTGTCATCGTTCCTGTGTGATATTGGGCCCCCACCCTTCCCGTAGTCAGGAGAAAAGGGTATTGTTCGTCAGGGACCTCAAAGGCCGCCATATATTCCCTGGGATCAAAGTGCCCCAAACCTCTGACAAATCGCTCTTTGTGAAGAAACGGCGTCCCTGGATGATCTTCATTTGGACAGGGCCATGCAATGCCCCAGACAGTCTCGAGCCTCTTCCAGGTGATACCCCGGTACGACGGCGTAACCTCGTTAATCTCCCTCAGAATCTCCTCGGGGCTATCATATCCCATCCTGTATCCAGCCCTGGTCGCCACCCCGCAGATGATCTTCCATTCATCCAGGCAGCCTTTAAGCGGTTTCATGGCCTGTCTTGAGAGCTGCACTCTCCTTTCTGTATTTGTAAATGTTCCCGTCTTTTCCGCAAAGCTCACAGCCGGCAGAATAACATGAGCAAATTTTGCCGTTTCAGTCATAAAGATGTCCTGAACCACCAAGAATTCTACTTTTCTCAAACACCTTTCCACCGCCCTCGCCTCAGGATCACTGACGGCGGGATTCTCACCCATGATGTAGAGACCCTTTATGCCGCCTGTTCCGGCCTCATGCAGGATCTCCGTGACCGTGAGCCCGGGTTCCCTGGAAAGTCCCCCAACCCCCCAGGCCCTCTCAAACTTCCGTATAACATCATCATCGCTTACGCGCTGATAGCCCGAGAATACATCCGGAAGTGCACCCATATCACAGGCTCCCTGGACATTGTTCTGCCCTCTGAGAGGATTTACCCCGGTTGAAGGAAACCCTATATGCCCCGTGAGCATGGCAAGATTGGCCAAGGTCTTGACGTTGTCTGTTCCCGTGGTGTGCTGAGTGATTCCCATCGCATAAAAAAGCATGGTCTTTGCCGATTTCGCATACAATTCCGCTGCTTCTGAAAGGGTTCCAGGATCAACGCCGGTAATCGCGGCCGTCTTTTCAGGCGGGTAGCGTTTTACAACTTCCCTCAAAGAATCGAAGTTTTCCGTCCTCTCCGCTATGAATGCCTTGTTTTCCCATCCCTTTTCAAGGATGACATGCATCATCCCGTTCAGAAGGGCCACATCCGTGCCCACACGATGCATCAAGTGGATATCGGCAAGCTTGGCAAGGCCGATCCTCCTCGGATCGGCAACGACTAGCTTCGCGTTTTTCAGGCGCATTGCCTCAATGATTCTGGCAGCGACTAGAGGATGTTGCTCCGTGGTATTGGAACCAATCACAAAGAAGGCATCAGCATCATCCATTTCAGGAATCGAGTTGGTCATTGCCCCGCTGCCGAAAGAGGCGGCCAGACCGGCCACCGTTGAGGAGTGTCAGAGACGGGCGCAATGGTCAATGTTATTGCTCCCAAATGCCGCCCGCGCCATCTTCATGAACAAATAATTCTCTTCATTGGTCACCTTAGCTGAAGAAAAAAATCCCAGCGCATTGCCCCCGTGCTTCTCCTTGATTTCGCAGAGCCTCTTGGCCACAAGGTCGAGGGCCTCATCCCACGATGCTTCCCGAACAATGCCGTGTTCCCTGATGAGCGGGGACCTCAGCCGTGCCGGGTGATTAATAAATTCGTGTGCCTTCCAACCTTTGATGCACAGGGATCCTCTACTTACCGGGTGGCTATTGATCGGCGTTATCCCCACCGCCCTTCCGTCTCTCACTGCCAGATGGAAGACGCATCCGCATCCGCAAAAGGGGCAGACAACAAGTGCGCCGGGGATCATAGCGCCTCCTTTACATCCCTTATCTCATCATAATTGAAGACCGGGCCATCGGTGCAGCAGTAATATTGCCCGATGGCACAGTGCCCGCATTTGCCTACTCCGCACTTCATCATCCGTTCCAGCGAGACAAAGATACGTTTTGGGGAAATCTTCTTTTTTAGTATCTCCCGGATGACGAAGCGATACATGATCGGAGGTCCGCAGAGGGCGCAATATGTGTTACCAGGGTCAAGCTCCACCTTTTCAAACAGACCCGTCACCACCCCCACATACTGCCGCCAGATACCCTCATCATCTTTATCAACGCTCAATAGATACTGCATATCGGCTCTATTCATCAAGCTCAGGAGTTCATATTTGAACAGCACATCATCCGGGCTTCTTGAGCCATACATCAAAACCAGCTTCCCGTACTCAGAACGGTTATCCAGTATTGTCCACAGAAGCGAGCGCAGCGGCGCCAGACCGAGCCCCCCGGCCACCAGGAGCAAGTCATGTCCCTTAAAGAGGTCAGTTGAGAAACCTCTTCCAAAAGGACCACGCAACGCTACCTGGTCCCCTTTGTTCATCCGAAACAGGGCGCTTGTGACCAGGCCCGCTTCCCTGACACATATCTCAACAATGCCCTGGCGCGTGGGTGGGGATGATAAGGATATGGGGGCTTCTCCCACTCCCGGAATACCGACCTCGACAAACTGCCCCGGGCCATGCGAAAACAGCAGCATCGCATCATCATCCACAAAACGGAGTTGGAAAAGCCTGTGCCCTTCCATTTGGGGAAGGACCCTCACTATCCTTGCCGGATGCGGCTGGAACATCAAATCAACAGGTGCCGCCTTTAGATTTTCCGCTCCCACCTCCAAATGCCTCCCCTTCAGCCGGCCAAAACCGGTACTACTATGTTAGAAGACTCCTTCTCGCAGACTTAGAAGCACGAGGTACCTTGCCCTCTCTGGGAAATCTGACTGTAAAAGAGCTGCCCTTACCCAGCTCACTTTCTACGGCAACCGTTCCCCAATGGGCCTTTACAAGCGTCTGCACAATGGACAGTCCGAGCCCGGAGCCTTTTATGGGGGCATTGCGCCGGCCGTCAACCCGATAGAATTCATCGAAGATCCTCGAAATATGTTCTTCCGCGATCCCTTTACCGTTATCACGCACCTCGGCACATATATCGTCCCCGTCCTCGAAAACCCGCACCTTAACCCAGCCGCCCTCCCGGTTATACTTTATGGCATTGCCTATCAGATTGTTAAATACCTCCTGAAGCGCTTCCCTGCTCCCTTCCATAGTATGCAAGTTCTCAGGCCTTTCAAGAATGATCTCTATGCCCTTTTCTCCGGCAACATGGCCCATGGCCTTCACGCATTCTCCCACGATATCTGATAGGTCAACAGGCTTAAAATAATCCGCAATCCTTAGAGGATCAAATGTGGCAAGGTTGAGCCACCTTCCGACCAGGTCCAGCATTTCCCTCAGACGCTGGCTGGATCGGCCTATCATCTCCATAGCCTCTTCAGAGACCTTGCCCGCCATGCCCCCTATGATTATCTCCAGAAACTGGACGGTAGCTGCAAGGGGCGCCCTCAGCTCATGGGAGACCAGCGATATCATGTTCCGCCTGATTTTCTCCTGGGCGATCTTAAGCGCCTTGCTTTCCATAATAAGGCGCCTCTTTTCAAGCCCGCGGGCCACTATAATGCGGATTTCGTCAGGGGTGGATGGTTTTGTAACAAAATCATAGGCCCCCTTCTTCATGGCATCCACGGCAATGGCAATAGTAGCAAAGCCCGTCAGGACGATACTGACCACATCAGGAGCCCTTTTCTGTATCTCTTCGAGTACTTCCAGCCCGCTCATGCCGGGCATCTTCAGGTCCACCAATACGAGATCAGGATTAAACGCCTCAAGCATTGCCAATCCGGTTTCGCCGTCCTCAGCGGTCTCGACGACGCAGCCTTCTTTACTGAGTGACAGCGAGCACGCATCCCTTATCATATCGTCATCGTCAACCACGAGAACCCGGCTGCCTTCAAGAAAAGGGAATTTCTCCCTCTTGCCTGCCGCATCCTTCAACCTGTCGTTCATTCCCAATCTCCCCCCAAACCCCTAGGGTGTCACCGGCTCCAATTCAGATCAATTCAGCTATCTTGCCCAACAATTCATCGGGTTTGATAGGCTTCCGAAGCAGGGCCTCGGCCTCCAGGTATTCCCCATCGGTAGCCGGATCAAACTTCAAGCCGGTCACCTCGGTTACCGCCGTCACGATAATGACCGGGATATCCTTGAGACGGTCATCATGCTTGATAGCTGAACACATGGTGAATCCATCGTCATATTGCTCCATCATGACATCAAGTAAAATTAGATCCGGGTGGGTGGTCTCGAGAACATTCATACCCTCCTTCGCGTCACCTGCGGTTAATATGTGATATCCCGCTGTCGCGAGTATCTTCCTGAGGGCGGAAGCAAAGTCCTCATCATCATCTATGATGAGTATCGTTTTGCCATTCTTCATATGAACCTCCAAGAATCCACAGAAGATCTTGGGCCGGAAAGCGGTTAGGAACGTTGACGGCAAATCACTTGGGCTGTTTCAATCATGCGAGATCAGGGAGTTTGGGCTCTACCTTTCAGGGCTGCCGGACACACCGATATTTATCATTTTTTCCCCATTTACATAATCTGTCAAGCTATAAGTAGTGATATTTTCCAGCTTTGACATTACCCTTCTCATACGGTCGCATTGCTGTTTCAGCTTCTCGACGGCCTTTTCTCCAGGGAGTTTTTCCAGGATTTCCTCCAGCAGATAGTAGATATATTGAAGCGGCTGGTTCAACTCATGGGAGGTTGTACAGGCAATTTCAAGAATCCCGCGAAGTTTTTCCTTCTCCAACCGCTCCTCTTCAGCGATCTTTCTCTCGGTTATGTCTCGTGTTACCGCTATAAGGCACTTTTCCTCTCCATATTCTATTGCTTCAGCCGACCAAAGGACATGCCTTATCTCTCCTGATTTCATTCGAAATTTGGCCTCCAGATTTCTGATCCTTCCCTGTTCGCGGAGAATCTCTACCATTTCCTTTCTCTGCCCGGGGTCAACCCAGATGCCTAGTTCCACCGACGTTCGGCCGATGACCTCGTTACGCCGGTATCCGGTTGTATCATTGAACGCCTCATTCACATCAACATAATATCCGTCCTCAAGTGTAGTAATGACTATCCAGTCGGGGCTTGATCGAAAGGCCTTGCGGAATTTTTCCTCAGACAGGGCAAGGGCCGCATTTGCATGCTCACGTTCGGTGATATCCATGAAATAGCCAAGGGTCGCCGGCCCATTTTGATAAGAAATCGAACTGACCGATTCGACAATCCACTTTATCTCTCCGGCCTTGTCAATCACCCGGTATTGATAGGGAGAATTGCGCTCACCTTTAAGCATTTTTATCGCGTTTTTTCTCACTTTTTCCCAGTCCTCGGGGTGAACCAGCGCAGAAGCGTCCCTTCCAATTAGTTCATCCTCCGTATGGCCGGTTGTACGCTGGAATTCCTCGTTTGCAAATTGAAACCTCCCGCCCTGGACAATAAATACGCCGATGGGTGATGCCCTGAATATAGTCCGTATAGAAACAGCATCCAGGGATATCCCCTTGCCAGTGGGCGCCGAGATAGTACCACAACCACCTGCATGCTTTTTTTCTTGCCCTTTTTCCATATAGCCCCTCCGAAACTACATTTCTTTTGACCGCGTTTTCTGCAACCGCCGGTTTGAAGCCTTGTAACCGCCCGCTTTTTATAGCCGTTACTGCTAGTTGTGCATATAGGTCTTTACCTGACCTTAAATTTTCCAGAATATTCCGTCTAACGGCCATGCCCAGATGGGGCACAACGAAAGATGAAAATCACCCCCACCCCTCCCTCCCCCGTCCAGGGGGAGGGAATAATGCCGCCCCATCCCGACGTTTCGACAGTAAAGGGAAGGGGCTTTTTCATATAAACGCTCATGCCCTGTCGGGACACAACGAAACACGAAAATGCCGTATGTCATTCCGGACTTGATCCGGAATCCAGGTATAAATCACCGGCCTGCGCCGCTATGGCTATGTATTTTCATATAAAGCTGTAGCAGGCAGCGCCGTAGTTGAATATTCGGTGTTTGTCCTGGAAATTCGAAAATGATTATTTGCAATAAGCCGATCTGGCTTCCTTTGCCTCATGCATTATCTGAAATCCACCCCGCAGCACTATGATGGAAACAATGGCTCCGACTATAAGATCCGGCAGGCGGCTCCCGAGATACATAACAAGACCTCCTGAGATTATTACGCCTATATTGGCAATGACGTCGTTTGCAGAAAATATCCAGGATGCCCTCATGTGAACTCCACCCCTTCTATGTTTTGCGATAAGAACAAGACAAGACACGTTGGCAGCAAGGGCAATACACCCGACTATCATCATCAGCTCACTTACAGGCTCGCTTCCGTAAACCCATCGCCTCATAACCTCAAACATCACACCCAGGCCGAGCCCGATCTGCAGCACACCGCTCACCCCGGCCCCACTTGCCTGAAAGAGCCTATGTCGTCCGACCGCATACAAGGCAATTGCATAAACCGAGGCGTCGGCAAGCATATCGAGGCTATCTGCCAGAAGACCGGCCGACTCAGCCAACCAGCCGACCATCCCCTCTCCAAAGAACATGAAACCATTTATCGCAAGAAGCGCCCACAGAGTTCGCCTCTCCAACCGGGCGACTTCATCCATTTCACAGCCGCATTCAGTCATCTTTTCCTCCCTTTCACGAGCCATTTATTGGCATAGAAGAGTGATACATGCAAGAGTGAAACTCCATCTCAAGATGAAGAAGACAGTCCTTCTGGGATTCAGCTCTTGGTTGGCCGCCCATGTGCTGGCCGGCATTTCCCGGCAGGGGACAAAATAAGGGTTGCTCAAAAGAGAGGGTTCAAGAAACATGCCCCCGATCGTGACATGCCTTGGGCCGGCAGCCGGTATGAACTGAAAGAAAGATCAGATTGACAATCACCTTCCGCTCAATACCTGCCTCACCTTTTCGGTGAAGTTTCTTATGTCGAAAGGCTTATTAATAAAAGGCGTCCCCGGCTTGAGCACGCCGTGACGCGCCACGGTTTCATCCGTATAACCCGACATAAAGAGCACCTTGAGTTCCGGCCGACTCTTCAACAGCCGCTCCGCCAAAACCATTCCGCTGAACCCGGGGAGGATCACATCGGTCACAAGCAGATCGGGTCGCAGACCCTTTTCCTCAATAAGCATCAAGGCTTCGCCTCCGTTTGCGGCTGAGACGACCTTATAGCCTTTTTTCGAAAGAACGGCCTGGCAAAGTTTTCTGAGAGACGGCTCATCCTCAACGAGCAGTATCTGCTGACCTTCTCCCTTGACCTCTTCAGCGGCCGTTTCCGGCCCCTTGGCCTCCATCACGGCAGTCGTAGGCGGAAGATATATCCTGAATACCGATCCCTTTCCGGGCTCAGACTGGACGCTGATGTGACCGCCTGATTGCCTCACTATCCCGTAAACGGTCGCAAGACCCAGGCCTGTTCCCTTTCCCTGCTCCTTTGTCGTAAAGAAGGGCTCGAATATCTTTGAAAGGACTTCGTCACTCATGCCGCATCCGGTATCGCTTATCGAAAGCATAACCTGCCTTCCCGCCTGAGAGTCAGGGTGTTCCTTCACGTAGGCCTCATCAAGATCCGCGTCGCCGGTCTCAATAACAAGCCTCCCGCCTCCAGGCATGGCGTCCCTGGCATTAACCGAAAGATTCATTATCACCTGCTCTATCTGCCCGGGGTCGGCCAGGGTCATTGAAAGATCATTCGAAAGCCTCAATTCCATCCGGATGTCTTCACCGATCAGGCGCCTCAGCATCTTCTCGAGATTCTTTATTACCTTATTGAGACTCAGCACCTCAGGGCTCAAGGTCTGCTTTCGGCTGAAGGCAAGCAACTGCCTTGTAAGGGCGGCCGAGCGCTTCCCTGCTTCCACTATTTCAAATACCGCATCTCTCATTGGATCCTGAGGATGGAGTTTATTGAGAAGTATATCCCCATAGCCCAGGATTATGCTCAGCATATTGTTAAAGTCGTGGGCAACGCCACCAGCAAGCCGGCCTATGGATTCCAGTTTCTGGGCTTGCTGCAATTGCTCCTGCAGTTTGGCCTTTTCTTCGGAATCCAATAGACGTTCTGTGATGTCCCGCTTGACAGCCACGTAATGTAGGATTCTCCCGGAAGCGTCCTTGACAGGAGAAATGGTTGATTCCTCTGTGTAAATACTCCCGTCCTTGCGCCTGTTGACCATGCGGCCCTGCCAGATCAGGCCTTTGGTGATGGTTTCCCACATATCCCGGTAAAAAGCCCGTTCCTGTTTACCGCTTTTGAGCATGCGCGGGTTCTGTCCCAGGGCTTCCTTCCGCGTGTAGCCGGTTACAGTCTCGAAGGCCGGATTGACATACTTGATGGTCCCCTGGGGGTCGGTCATGATGATGATCTCGCCGGCCTGCTCGATTGCCTCGATCAACCGGTCGCGCTCAGCCTCGGCCCTCTTGCGATCGGTTATGTCCTGGGAGGCCCCGTAAATGCGAACGACTCTTTTCCCCGATTCATCGAAGACGGGTTGGGCGTAATCCCGAATCCAACGTACCTCACCGCCGGCGGTGAGCCATCGCATCTCGCATATGTCTGCCCGTCCTCCGGCGACCTTCCGGGCATGGGCAAGGGCCGGAGGCAAGTCCTCCAGATAGACCATACTAACCCATCCCCCTCGTGCGTCAATCTCCTCTAAGGTCAGGCCGAAGACCTTGGTAAAGGATTCCGTAATCCACTCGCCCGTGAGTAGGCCCTGTTCATTGACGCGGAAGATATAGGCATAGTCGGAGATCAGATTAGCGATGAGGCGGTTTCGCGTTTCACTCTCCAGGAGCACATCCTGCATTTGTTTACGCTCGGTGATATCCGACACAATGTGGACCGCGCCGACTAAGTTATGTTCGCCATCCTTAATGGGGTCCACTGTCACTTCAAACCATCGTTCTTTGTAGTGGAGTTCCATGCGTTCGCGCCGCAGGCTCTTTCCCATCCTCCGCATTGGGCATCCTAAGATTGGCTCATGGGTGCCATGCACTACCTCGCAGCAGAGTTTGCCGGTCATTTCATCCGCCGGGCAGTTAAAAATTTCTTCGGCGGTTCGATTGGCGCGCACGATGCGCTGTTCAGCGTCCAGTATCCATACAGCGTCTTTCACGTTGTCGAAGGTCTGTTGCCACTCCCTTGAAAGCCGCTCCTTCTCCTCGATCAGAGATTTCAAGCGCAATGGCATGTCTCCAGCCCCTCCTATCAGCCCATCACCCTCCCCCGGGTGCAGGAAATCCAGAGCAGCCTCAGCCCTAGCCAGGCGATCCCTCAGTTCTTCATAGGAAACCTTATCTTCGCTCACAACCTTTCTCCCTTATCCTCAATACTAAGCGCCGCCCTAAAATTGCTTTAATCTCTAAACCTGATTTTTCTTTTTTGGAGCCAGCGATTTTATAATGAGTGTTAGCACCACAACCACATGGCGGTCAATGGCTGCCTGATAGTCAATAAAAACATCAACCACCCAATCTTGCAATGACCTCTAAGGTATTAGAAATACAGGCGTGTTGTCGGTGTCTTAAAAACGTCAATCTTTCCTGGCGGAGCATTCTGCATCCAAGATTCACCTCACTATTTCCGTTCTGTACCGGACGCAAAAAACACATAGTGGCCGGTAGTTCGTTTGACGCTTTTCAGTAAATTTGATAGTATCTTCTCAATAATTGGGGAGACTGCTTTTCACAGGATGTTTCTAAATTCCGGCGCCTGTCCCGGACTCCGATCCGGGATACGCCGTAATGACTGGTATTTGGCATATTTTGTCATTCCCGCGAAGGCTGTCCCTGCCCTCGATCCGGAAACGGGAATCCAGCAGGGTTTCCCCATTATGCAACATAACCACATATTCGCATCTCTTGTAAGCCACCGGACCAAAATGGCGTTAGCGGAGAGGGGCGTATGTCACTAAGAAGCTTGCTGGCAAGGTTGATTTTGCTATGTGTAGGGCCACTGGTTCTGCTGGCTATCTTTTTATCTGTCAAAAGTGTTGCTGATAAGCAGGCCGAAAGAGACATCGAAGCCGCCAACCTTCTGAAAAGTTTCGCCGCTTTAGTTGACCAGCACTTAGACTCGCGTATCAGCGCCCTGCAAATGCTGGCCGCTTCGCCTATGCTGGACGATCCTTTGCGCTGGAACGATCTCTATAAAGAAGCGCAGGGCTTTCACCAGGGTTTCGGAAGCCACGTGATTCTGGCTGACACTGAGATGCGCATGTTGTTTAACACACGTGTGCCCTTCGGAGACAAACTGCCCATGCTGCCTCGCCCAAAGGGCCATGCCGCAGTGACAACTGTTTTGGAAACTGGGAAACCTGCAGTCGGCGATGTCTTCTTCGGGCCGATAGCAAAAGAGCCGCTGGTCGCTATCGCTGTGCCGGTCAAGCGTGCAGGAAAGACGGCCTTTCTTTTTCTCACCATCTTTGAGACCCGCCGGTTCCAGGATCGCCTTGACAATATAGCATTGCCTCCAGGCTGGTCGCTCGCCCTCCTGGACGGAAAGAAAGAAGCAATCGCAAGGCATGACCCGCCTGACTATAACCCTGAGACTGACGCGGATAGCTCCGGCCGCTTTCTCTTAAGGTCGGCAATATCTCCATGGTCAGTGGTTCTTGAGATTCCAAGGGTCATCTATCGCAAGCCGCTGATTGACGCGGCGGCAGCTCTAGCTATAGCCATTCTAGGCGTCACTCTGATAAGTCTCCTGGGAGGCATGCTGACCGGCCGCCGTCTGGGAAGGGCCGTAGCGTCTCTGGCTAAGACTCCGGAACCGGGAGCGCGCTTCTCTAATATTAACGAAATATCACTTGTAAGAAGGCTCCTCTACGATTCGGCTGACAAGCAGAAGCGATTCGAGAACTATCTACGGGAAAGCGAAGAGCGCTACCGCTCCTTTTTTGAGCAAAGCATTGACGCCGTTTTCCTGACAGCGCCGGACGGCGGAATACTTGAGGCCAATCCCGAAGCGTGCAGGGTATTTGGTTACACCATGGAGGAACTCAGACAACTAGGCAGGGACGGGGTGGTGGACTTGACAGACCCCCGTCTGATGCCTGCTTTGGAGGAACGCGCTCGGACCGGTCGTTTCAGGGGTGAGCTGAACTTTCTGCGCAAAGACGGCGCCTCCTTTCCTGGAGAGATTTCCTCCTCCGTCTTCAAGGACGCTGACGGAAACCTTAAAACAAGCATGATAATCAGGGATATGACCGAACGAAGGAGGCAGGAGGAGGCAAGGGCTGAGATTGAAAACAGGCTCCGGAGGTTTCTTGAAATGGCGCCGCTGCCCATATTTCATGTGGACAAAGATGGAAGCATCATCTTCAGAAACGAACGGTTTATCAGGGTGTTCGGATATACGCATGATGATGTTCCAACGCTTACTGAGTGGTGGTCCTGCGCCTACCCGGACCCTGATTATCGCCGGTGGGTAAAGGAAACATGGAATGATGCTCTTAGGCGGGCGGCAGAAGAAGGCAAAGATATTGAGCCGCATGAATATATGGTCACTTGCAAGAGCGGGGAGCAACGCACAGTTGAAATCTCGGGCATCATCCTGGGCGAAGATTTCTTTGGGACCTTCATTGATCTTACGGAGAGAAAGCAGGCGGAAGCAACTGTTCGAAAAGAACGAGATTTTTCATCCATGGTCATTGATAGTCTCCCGGGAATTTTTTATATGTACGACGAGAACAGGAGATTTCTGCGATGGAATAAAAACTTTGAACAGGTTTCCGGCTATACCGGCGCTGAGATAGCAGTTATGAGTCCGCTTGATTTCTTTGTGGGGGAGGAGAGGAATATCCTTGAAGCAAGGATCAGTGAGGTCTTTATAAAGGGTGTATCGGAAGTGGAAGCCGAATTCGTGGCCAAAGACGGCACGCGGACGCCCTTCTACTTCACCGGATTGACGATAAAGATAGACGGAAGGCCTTGCCTGATTGGTGTCGGAATAGACGTGAGCGATCGCCGACGTACGCGCAATGCTCTGCAGGAAAGCGAGGCGCGTTATCGAGCGTTACTGGAGACCGCCCCCGTAGGCATCGCCGTGCATGCCGAGGGTAAGATTGTCTTCGCCAATCCTTTTGGTGCGCATCTCTTGGGGGCGACCTCCAAGGAACAGATTGCAGGAAAACCGATTCAGCAGATCATTCATCCTGATGGAATCAAGCAGGCCCAGGATAGAATCCTGCGCATGCTCGCGGGGGAGAAGGGTCTTTACCCGTCCGAAGACGTTTACCTGAGGTTGGATGGATCACCTATCAATGTTGAAGTAATGGCAACCCCTTTGATTTATCAGGGTAAGCCTGCCGTCCAGGTCATTGTGGCGGATATCACCCAACGAAAGAGGACGGAAGAGGAACTCGGAAAATACCGTGATCACCTTGAAGACCTTGTGCGCGAAAGAACAAAAGAGCTGGAACAGGCCAACCTCCGCCTTCAGGAATTGGACCGACTCAAATCCATGTTTATCGCCTCAATGAGCCACGAACTCAGGACCCCCCTCAACTCGATCATAGGTTTCACAGGCATAATCCTGATGGGGATGTCGGGGCCGATCTCCGATGTGCAGCGTAAACAGCTCGGCATGGTAAAAAACAGCGCCAACCACCTACTGGCCTTGATCAATGACGTTATTGACGTAAGCAAGATCGAGGCGGGAAAGGCAGACCTTGGCATAGAGGTATTCGATCTTCGTCCCCTGATCCTGGAGGTTAAGGAATCCTTTGCCGTCGCTCTTTCATCAAAAGGCTTGAGCCTGAAATTTCAAGCGGATGAAGAATTACATGTAACGAGCGACCGGAGGCGGGTGAATCAGATACTGGTCAACCTTGTCGGAAACGCGGTCAAGTTTACAGAAGCGGGTTCAGTTGCGGTATTCGTCACTAAGAGCGAAAGAAGGGTTGAGATTAGTGTCAGCGACACCGGAGTGGGCATGACGGAGAAGGACATGGAACGACTCTTCGAGGCGTTCAGCCGCATCCATATCCAAAGCAGGCCGATGGTAGAGGGTACGGGACTCGGGCTATATCTGTCGCGTCGGATAGCTGCCCTTCTGGGCGGAGAGATTACGGCTAAGAGCGAGCCAGGCAAAGGAAGCAAATTCACCCTCTCTCTGCCTTTGGTATATCCGGGGGGAAAGTCATGAAAAAGATATTGATAGTCGAGGATAACGAGCAGAACCGCTATCTCATGCAGTACATGCTGGAGCAAGGCGGCTACAACATAGTCATGGCGAAAACCGGGGCTCAGGCCTTTATAATGGCTGTGCGAGAAAAACCGGATCTCATATTGATGGACATTCAGCTCCCGGACATGGACGGCCTGGAGGTCACCCGAAGAATCCGGGCTTCTGAAGCCCGGAGCAGCATCAACATAGTCGCAGTAACCTCCTTTGCAATGACCGGGGACAGGGAGAAGGCGTTTGAGGCAGGCTGCAACGGATATATCGAAAAGCCCATCAATCCTGAAAGTTTTCTGGGTGAGATCGCAAAATTTATATGATTATGGATCTCAGAGCAAGAAGTCATATCAGAGTAGAATGGCTTAAGCATTGAACCTTCAGATGACGGCAACGGGGACCGTTATTGATTCCTTGCAGGTACTCCTAATACCGACCTCACTTTTTCTGATAGCTCCATGCCTGTAAAAGGTTTTTTCATAAAAGGCGCGCCAGGGAACAAAATACCGTGATGGGCGATAGTGTCATCGGCGTACCCTGACATATAGAGCACCTTGAGACCGGGAAGGCGCATCCGGAGGCGCTCGACAAGCATCGCACCGCTAAGTCCCGGCATAACCACATCGGTAATTACAAGGTCGGGCCTGAGTTTTTTCTCATCTATCAGTAAGAGGGCCTCCACGCCGTTTGCGGCAACCGTCACTTTATAACCCATCCCTGAAAGGAGTGTATTAATAAGCCTTCTCAGGCCATCCTCATCCTCCACCACCAAAATGTGTTCGCCGCACCCTCCGCTCTTTATCCTATCGGCCTGGGGCTTGTCCTGCTCTTTTTTGACTGAGGTCTGCGGGAAATAGATCTTGAATGTGGTGCCCTTTCCGGGCTCGGAATAAACCCTCACATCACCACCTGACTGTTTTACAATGCCGTAAACCGTGGATAGCCCCAGCCCGGTTCCTTTCCCCTTCTCCTTTGTAGTGAAAAACGGCTCGAAGATCTGCGATAAGGTCTGCTCGTCCATACCACACCCGTTGTCAGTAACGGCAAGCATTACATACTTTCCCGGCTCTGCGCCTTTGTGAGTCTCGGCATAGGCCTCATCAATCTCCACATTTGCCGTCTCAATGATGAGACTTCCCCCATGCGGCATAGCATCCCTTGCATTGACAGCCAGGTTCATTACGACCTGCTCGATCTGCCCCGGATCAACCATCGCCTGACACAGATTCTCAAAAAGGGAAAGTTCCAGCAAGATATCTTCTCCTATAATCCGCCGAACCATCTTCTCCATGCTCTTAAGAACGGCGTTTATGTTGACGATCTCAGGCTGGAGAGTCTGTTTCCGGCTGAAGGCAAGCAACTGCCTTGTGAGAGCAGCCGAGCGCTTTCCCGCATTGACAATCTCTTTAACATCTTCACTCAAGGGATCCAGTGGATCAAGTTTGCTAAGGACGATATCCCCGAAGCCAAGGATTACGCTCAGCATGTTGTTGAAATCGTGCGCCACCCCACCGGCCAATCTGCCGATGGACTCCAATTTCTGTGCCTGATATAACTGGGCTTGCAGCCTTTCCTGCTCTTCCCGGGCGTCCTTGCTCTCGGTGATGTCCTCAAGGAAGTTGAGAGTTGCAGGACTTCCTTCCCACTCGGTCAAGACCGAATTGATCTCAACCCACCTGGTTTGCCCCGCCTTATTGACTACCCTGAAAGGATAAACGCTCGGGACATCATCTCCCTTCGATCTCTTAGCATGCCTTTCGGCTACTGCATCTCTATCCTCAGGATTGATGTAATCCGCAAATGGCCGGCCAACCATTTCTTCGGGCCTGTAGCCCAGACGACTGAAAACCGTGTGATTGACAAATCTGGTTATCCCATCCTGCGCAACCATGATGACTTCGCCCGCATTTTCAACGAGCACCCTATATCTTTCTTCGCTTTTTTTAAGCGCATCCTCTGCCAGCCTTCGCTCAGTTATGTCTTGTACGGTGCCGAGCATTTCCACAGGTCTTGAATTTTCGTATCTGATGGAGATAAAGACCTGACCATATATAGTTTCTCCATCCTTTTTTATAAGCCTGTATTCCCTGGGTCCATGATTTATCCTCCCCGATGACATGCTCTCCTTATGCCATTGCGTAATAAACGCCAAATCATCAGGATGATGTATTTCCGCATTAACTCTTGCGTAGTCAATATGCTCGGATATCTCATATCCGAGAAGATCAAACAATCCATCCGACAAGGTGACTTCTCCTGTTTCAATGTCCCACTTGAAATCCCCCATTTTTGCAATCCGCTGGGCCTCAATCAGCCTTTCCCGGCTTTTCAGGAGTTCCTTTTCAGCGGATCGGCGCGCTAGGATTTCGCGTTCGGCCTCCAGCATCTTTTTCTCAAGCTTTCTTACAATTCGCTCATTATAGAGCTTGAGTACTTCCTTTTCCTCTACAGGCTCCGGTATCAGGCCTCCTTTTCGATCTTCAGCCTCCTCCATCACCTCATCCACAGCCTTTAAGAACACATCCGGATCACAAGGTTTTATTATGAAACGGTTCGCTCCTATCTTCAGAGCGAAGGACTCGTCCTGGGGACCCGTATATGTGGCGGTGTAAAATATAAAGGGAATGGTCCGCAGATCTTCGTCTGTCTTGACTGTTCGACACAACTGAAAGCCGTCCATCACGGGCATGAGGATATCGCTGATGATCAGATTGAAGCCGCCTGATTTGAGTATTTCAATCGCCTTCTTGCCGTTTTCCGCTGATTGCACCGCATGCCCGCATCCTGTAAGCAGGCTCTCCAGCATATACCGGCTCTCCTCATTGTCATCAACTATCAGGACTTTCATCTTCCGCCCTCCTCGGATAACACTTCAGATCATTGATAAGTTATCCCACATGTGGCTCCTCCGCAATTGTCTATGGCAATGATAACCCATTTCAAACTTCATGACACGTAAATTTTGCCGCCCAAGCCCATGAGAATCACTATAAAATCCTGGGGCTTTATGGTTGAAGGAATCCTTTCATTTTCTTCAAGAAAGATGCTTGGGATTTTAGTAAACGTGATTTATCTTACTATTACTATTTTCATCATTAATTTAAAAGCTACGCTCTGTTGGAGAAATTTACCAGAAGGCAGCCGAAAAAACCCAACGCAATTTGAGTAAGGATTCTGTTTATGGGTATCTATGGATTAGTTCTCTTGTTTATCGGGATTCTTGTTATTGGGCTAATCTATGCAAAAACTGATAACAAGCGGATTTCACATCATGTCTTCTTTGCGATAACTTTGCTGTTATTTTTGGCGATTTTCTTTTCCATTCATCACCATTTTGAAAAGACATGCGTCATTTTATTT
>MNYJ01000183.1 GCA_001874005.1 Desulfobacteraceae bacterium CG2_30_51_40 | reverse complement strand
CTAATGTCATATTCCCTGAAGATGTGGTCTTTCATAAAAGGTTCCCTTCTCCAGCTCCTTTGAGTAGCTCTACTATGCCTTTAATGTCCTGTGACCTCCTGATGTCGGCAACAAGAAGGGCATCTGCAGTATCTATTACAAGGCAGTCTTCAAGACCGAGGCATGCGACCTTTCTCTTTCCCCTCTGGGCGATAAAGCTCTTTTTGCAATCCACTAAAATGGGGTTTCCCTCCTTGAGGTTTCCCTCAAGATCATGTTCGGATGCCCTGAGTTCATAGAGCGATAGCCAGGAGCCTACATCACTCCATCCGAATCGTGATTCAACGACCTTCACATCCCTGCGGGTGTTTTCCATAATTCCGTAATCGAAGGATATGGACGGGAGTCCCTGGTAAATCCTGCTGATGGTTTCGTCAAAGGAATCGGTCTGAATCGAAGCGCCTATCTCCTTTAGCCCCTGTGACAGTAAGGGGAGGTGCTCTTCTATCTCACTGAGTATAACATCCTGCCTGGCAACAAAGATTCCGCCGTTCCAGTAGTAAGTCCCTTCTGCGAGATATCTTTCCGCAGCGGCCAAATCCGGCTTTTCGACAAACTCGGCGACTTGAAAGGCCGACTCTCCATTGATATCTGTGGGGCCGCCTTCTCTCTTTATGTACCCGTATCCTGTCTCGGGCCTTGAAGGGACGATCCCGAGAGTCACTATCGAACCGTCCTCCGCAAGGCGCGCTGCGGCTTCAAGTGTTCTTAAGAAGCCCGGCACATCGCCTATGTAATGATCGGCCGGAAGGAACGCAACAGGGCCCGTTAGCCCGAGATGTCCCAGATAAAGGGCCCCAAGCCCGATACAGGCCGCAGTGTTCCTGCCTACCGGCTCCGCCAGCAGATGGATATCCTTGCCGATGAGGAGACCTGCGGCTTCATCCAGGTGCTCTTCGCCGAGCACTACCACGATACTATGCTCCTCAACCAGAGGAGAAAGCCTCTCGACCGTTTGAACCAAGAGAGGTTGTCGGCCCGTAATTTGAAGAAATTGCTTAGGTTTGGCCCTCCTGCTCACAGGCCAGAATCTCGTGCCGGCGCCGCCTGCCATTACTACTGCCTGCATATACATCTCCTTATTGCGTGAAAGATCGGAATGTCTATAAATCAGGTCCTGTAGCTCGCGTTGATGGATACATATTCGTGGGTAAGGTCGCTTGCAAGGAGCCTTTCGGAAAAACCGCCCTCGTTTAGATCAATGGTTAAGGTAAATTCCCTGTTGTGCATCCTCTCACCTGCGAGCCTCTCAGCCTCCAGGCCCTTTCCCATACCGCCCTCGACTATCTTTACGCTGTCTATCCAGATATCAACCTTGCTCTCAGTCATGTGAATGCCGCTTCTTCCAAGCGCAGCCATTATCCTGCCCCAGTTGGGGTCCTGACCATAGAAGGCCGTCTTGACCAGACTTGAATTTCCCACCGTGCGGACTGCCCTATCCGCGTCCATGGGATCCCTTGCCCCATTGATGGTGATCCTCACAAGTTTCGAGGCTCCTTCTCCATCCTTTACTATCATTGTGCAGAGTTCATCCATCACCTGCGCCAGAAGATCACTGAAGACAACGGCCTCCTCCTTTGATACAGGCAACGCAGAAGAGGCGCCGTTAACCAGGAGAAGCACCGTGTCGTTGGTGCTGGTGTCGCCGTCAACGGTAATTCTGTTGAAGGTCTTGTCTGCGTTTTCCTTAAGTATCCTGTTTAGTTCCATCCCTTCCGGATTGATGTCGGAGACTATGAAACAGAGCATGGTAGCCATGTCAGGCATGATCATTCCGGCGCCTTTTGCAAAGCCTGTTATCCTGAAGGGCTTTCCCCCTGCAACCGATTCGCGCATGGAAAGCTTTGGAAAAGAATCCGTTGTCATGACGGCCCTTGCGGCATCCATAAGACCCTTACTTGACAGGTTTTTAATCAGCTCGGGAACCGCCTTTGAGACAATATCCATGTTCATCTGCTGGCCTATCACACCGGTTGATGCGACCATTATCTCACCTTTTCCGATTCCCAGTGCCCCCGCGATCAGCTCCGCAGTCATACGGGCGTTTCTCAGACCCTCTTGCCCGGTGCATGCATTTGCGTTGCCCGCGTTTGCAACTATAGCGCGGGCCTTTCCGCCCTTGATGTTTTCCCTCGTCACCAGCACAGGGGCCGCCTTTACCTTGTTGGTGGTAAATACCCCGGCAGCAGCGGCCGGCAGGTCGGAGTAAACAAGGGCCATGTCAAGTCCGCCGTGTTTCTTCAGACCTGACTCAATGGCAGATGCCTTGAAACCTTGAGGTAACTTAATTTCATTTTTCATAATTATTTATAAATAACCCCGCTCAATGATTTTTATTTATCCGGTCAGCGGCCTTTTTTAAAAGGCTTTCAGGCATCCGTATAGGGTTGGTCAGCCGTTTGCCCCGCAGCATTTCTTGTATTTCTTGCCGCTGCCGCAGGGGCATGGATCGTTTCTTCCCACCTTCTTGGTTGTTCTTCTGATGGTGGCAGGTTTGGATCCCTCGTCTCCCCGGTTGAGGCGTATCGGCCTCCTGCTGTGTTCAGGTATCTCAGGGGTTCTTCGAGCCGGCTGTATCCTCATAACAGTGCCTAAGGTCTCTTCCTTGATCCTTTCCATGAGACCTTCAAAGAGTTCGAATCCCTCCTTTTTATACTCGCGCAGGGGATCAAGCTGCCCGTATCCCCTAAGCCCTATGCCTTCCTTGACTTGTTCCATGTCTTGAAGATGCGCTACCCATTGGTTGTCTATAATCTGAAGCATTATAATCTGAGCTATCTGAACAAAATTATCGCTTCCGAAGAGCTTTTCCTTTTCACCATAAACCTCCCTGGCCTGTTGAGCTGCTATTTCAACAAGGGCCTCAGGCCTCAGAGTCTCTCCCTGAGTGTCTTTACCTTCTTCCACCCTGAGGACAAAGCCCATAAGGCGCAGGATTGCCTCCTTCAGACCTGAGATATTCCAGTCGTCAGGGTGTTCTTTGGGGTCTATGTGCTTGGCGATAAGGGTTTCCAGCTTTTCGTCTATCATGCCTTCAACGACCTCTCTGATGCCTTCTCCTTCAAGGATCCGCCGCCTCAAGGCATAGACGATCTCCCTCTGCTTGTTCATGACATCGTCATATTCGAGGAGATGCTTTCGCATGTCGAAATTGTGGGCCTCAACCTTTTTCTGGGCATTTTCTATGCCCCGTGAGATAAGACTGTGTTCGATAGGCTCTCCTTCCTTCATCCCCAGCTTATCCATCACTGAAGAGATCCTTTCTGAGCCGAAAATCCTCAGGAGATCGTCTTCGAGCGAAAGATAGAACCTGGAAGACCCGGGATCGCCCTGCCTGCCTGAGCGGCCTCTCAACTGATTGTCAATCCTGCGGCTTTCATGCCGTTCAGTTCCAAGAACATGGAGCCCCCCGACCTCCCTTACCCCCTCTCCGAGTACGATGTCCGTGCCTCTTCCTGCCATGTTTGTAGAAATGGTGAGAGTCTTGGCCTGACCTGCCATCGCTATTATCTCAGCCTCTTTTTGGTGATGCTTCGCGTTCAGGACAGAATGTGGAATACCCGAGCGCTTAAGCATTTTGCTGAGCATCTCGGATTTTTCTACTGAGATGGTTCCCACAAGGACAGGCTGGCCCTTCTCGTAAAGCTCTTTTATTTCTTCAAGGACGGCTGTGAATTTCTCCCTCTCCGTCTTGTAGATGACGTCAGGATGGTCCACTCTGATCATTTTCTTATGGGTAGGAACGACCGTTACGTCGAGGTTGTAGATGTTTTTGAATTCGGCTGCCTCGGTGTCAGCCGTACCCGTCATGCCTGCAAGCTTTTCGTACATGCGAAAGTAGTTCTGGAATGTGATAGTGGCAAGTGTCTGGTTCTCTTCGGCGACTTTGACGCCCTCCTTGGCCTCTACGGCCTGATGCAGACCGTCGCTCCAACGCCTTCCGGGCATCATACGGCCGGTAAACTCATCTACGATCAGTACCTGATCGTCTTTGATTACGTAATGGACATCCTTTTCAAAAAGCCAGAAGGCCTTGATAAGCTGATGGGTTGTATGCAGTATTTCAGATGTCCTTGCATAATGTTCCTCGGCCTCTTTCAGGCGCTCAGCCTTTTCTTCGGGGCTGAGACTTTCATCCTCCCTTATATTGTGGCTTATCTCGTCAAGATCCATGGGGACAAAATCGCCCAGGGAGTCTCCAAGATGTTTAAGCCCCTTTTCGGTCAGTTCAACCAGATTTCCTCTTTCATCTATGGTACAGAAGAGATCCTGATCAATATCAGGGAGGAGCTTTTGAGCCCTCAGCATGCTCTCCAATCTGTCAATTTCTTTCTTGAGGCTGGGGTTATGGGCGACCATTTCGAGAAAACCATGGTTCTTAGGATCCCCTCTCTTTACCTGAAGGAGCAGTTCAATTGTCTTGTCGTCCTCAAGCCCTTTATCAAGACGGTCCTTGGCCTCCCTCAAGACCGACCGGATAACTCCCTCTTGTTTCTTCTTGAGGTTTATTACGGTCGGTTTAACTTCCATGTAAATCTTGTTTTCGCTGTGAAGCACGGGACCGCTTATGATGAGAGGCGTCCTGGCCTCATCAATGAGGATGCTGTCCACCTCATCTACGATTGCGTAATGGAAGTCCCTCTGAACCAGTTCCTCGGTGTGGAACTTCATGTTGTCTCTTAGATAATCGAAACCGAATTCGTTATTGGTGCCATAGGTTATGTCGCAGCCGTAGGCCTCTTTCCTCTCGCGATCATCCATGCCGTGGACTATCACGCCCACACTCAGCCCAAGGGCCTTGTATATGGCCCCCATCCACTCGGCGTCCCTGGTCGCGAGATAATCGTTTACCGTTATAAGGTGAACACCACGTCCGGTAAGGGCGTTCAGATATATAGGGAGGGTAGCGGCGAGCGTCTTTCCCTCGCCTGTTTTCATCTCCGCGATTTTGCCTTCATGCAGCACCAGACCTCCGATAAGTTGAACGTCGAAGTGGCGCATCCCAAGTTCCCGTACCGAAGTCGCCCTGACAGCGGCGAAAGCCTCAGGCAGAAGTTCATCGAGAGGCTGGCCGTTTCTTATCCTCTCCTTGAACCGTTCGGTCCTTTCCCTGAGTTCTGAGGGTGAAAGGACCTGGCATTCAGGCTCAAGCTGATTGATCCTGTTTACAATGGGAGCCATTCTCTTAAGTTCCCTGTCGTTTTGACTCCCGAATATGCTCTTAATGAAATTCTTAATCATTTCAATATCCAATCATTGTATTTTTGCTTTTCTTGGTGGCGTATTAAAGAACTTCGCACAGGAAAAATCAAGCTATTCCGGGCTAGCATCACTTTTTGCCCTTCTGTATAGGCATATCCTTCTTGCCGTTTCAATACCTATCCCGGCAATGGAGGCAAGCTCTTCTTCCCCTGCCTCAAGTACGGAGGAGGCGTCTCTAAAGGCTGAAAGAAGAATATTCCTTCTCTTCGGGCCAAGCCCTTCTATGAGATCAAGTTCCGAGCCCTTAAATTTCTTTCCCCTTACCTGTCTATGAAATGATATCGCCCTTCTGTGCACTTCATCTCTTATCCTTATAAGTAGTTTTAAAGCGGTGCTGTCACGGCCCGGGGTTATAGGATTTCTTCTCCCCGGGACATATATCTTTTCAATCTCTTCGCCTCTGGATGGGTCCGGTTTTGCTATGGCTGCAAGCGCGGGCGGCGATTCCTGAATCAAATCCTTGACCACACGACTCACGGTCTCAAGATGCCCCCTTCCCCCATCCACAATTATAAGATCAGGAAGGTCGCCCTCCTTTATCCTTCGTCTTATGACCTCAGCCATCATGCCGTAATCGTCGGGGCCTTCCGTCTCCCTGATCTTGTAGCTGCGATAACGGGAAACCAGCGGTTTACCCTCCGAAAAGGCAACTATTGCTCCTACTGCCTCTCTGCCGCTCAGAGATGATATGTCAACGGCCTCTATAATGCCCGGCCTGGCGCTGAGCCTCAGAAGCTCCTGCAGGTCGGATATTATATCCTGCTCGGTCTCCTCCGGGACTGATCTCAACAGACTCCGGGCATTGGCCACTGCTATGGAAACCAGCCTTTTCCCTTCTCCCCTCTTGGGCTGGCGTATATTTATCCTCTTTTCGGCCAGATCGGAAAACCATGACGCGATTGAACCTGCTTCCTCCAGTTTAATGGAGACCAGGATTTCGGGGGGTATGAAGGGGGAGCCTTCATAGTATTGCTTCAAAAAGGATTCCATGACCTCTTCTTCAGAGCCGCCCTGACTTCTCCACCTGTAGTTGCGGCTGCCTGTGAGGGCTCCCTTCCTCACAAAGAGGATCACCAACTGGAAAAGAGCACCCTCTGAGGCAAGTCCTACAATGTCCAGGTCAAGCATCCTGGGAGACGTCACATTTTGCTTTTCAGCGGTCTTGCGAACCGCGTTTATCTGGTCCCTGAGCCTCGCCGCCTTTTCGAAGTCCAGGTCCTCTGATGCCCCGGCCATCTCTGATTGCAGCCGTTTAAGAAGTTCATTGTTCTTGCCTTCAAGGAAAAGCCTTACCTTTTCAACCACCTCTTTATATATCTCGCTTCCTATCTCATGAGAGCAAGGCCCGAGACATCTGCCTATCTGATAATTGATGCAGGGTCTGAGCCTCCTCTTGACCGCATCCCCCTTGCATTTTCTCAGAAGAAATATTCTGTCAACTGCCCGCAGGGTCTCACGCACCGCCATGGCGGAGGAAAAGGGGCCGAAATAGATTCTGCCGTCCTTTTTCATCTTTCTTGTCACCCTAAGCCTCGGAAATGGATTTTTTATGTCCAGAACGAGACAGGGGTAACGTTTGTCATCCCTCAGTACCACGTTATATCGAGGGAGATGCTTTTTTATCAGATTGCTTTCCAGAAGGAAGGCTTCTTTCTCGGAGGAAGTTATTATTGTGTCCAGTCCCTTTGCTCTGCTTAGCATGAGCGTTGTCTTCGGAGAAGGGCTGCCATGGGGTCTTAGATAGGACAAAAGCCTTTTCTTGAGAGACTTTGCCTTTCCTACATAAAGCACCCGCCCTTTTTCGTCTGAAAAAAGATAGACCCCGGGTTCCTCGGGGATCAGACGGGAAATGCCTTCCTGGTCGATACTGAACTGGGCTGAATAAGGTTCCATCATAACTCTTCTTGTTCGGTGTGCCCTTCCTTTAATTGCAGGTTGCCTACTCTGAGGTTAAATGATAGATAAAGAAATAGTCAACTGACTCAAAAAATAGGCATCATTGGTAAAAGTTCATGCATTTTCTCCTTCTAATAGCTTTTGGGCTCTCAGCCTGCTCCTCTTTTCTGCCGGCCCCGCAGGCGCCCAGTCTTGTTCAGGATGGTTTCAGGCTCACTGAGGCAAACCGGCCCGGCCAGATCGTCCATTTGAAGAGCGGGCGCCTTGTTTCTTTTTCTCAGCTTCAACAGGAACTATCAAAGGCAAGATTTATATTTGTAGGAGAGGTGCATGATGATCCTGAACATCACCTGATCCAGACTCAGATCCTTCTTGCCCTTCTCGGGGCAACGGCTCACGTTCACGTGGGAGTTGAATATCTTGATGCCACGAGCCAAAAGGCGGCAGACGATTTCGTGGCAGAAAGGATATCTGAAGATGTTTTTCTCAGCAGAGGAAACTGGGAAAAGAACTGGGGTTATTCTTTCTACCTCTACAGGCCCATTTTCCAGGCTGCCCGCGGAAAGGCTGAAGGGCTTGTCGCCCTTAACGCACCCAGGAGGATCGTTTCGAAGGTGGGCAGGTCGGGCATCAAAAGCCTGAATGAGGAAGAAAGGCGCATGATAGCATCGGATATAGACCTCGGAAACGATCGCCACAGGCGTTACCTTGAGAAGGTTTTTAACAGACACCCCTCCTTTCACCCGGGTCGCTTTGACTTCTTTTATGAGGCTCAGTGCGTTTGGGAGGATACTATGGCAGAGCGGGCCGCAAATTATATTAAGGAAAAACAGGGGCTTATGATCATATTTTGCGGTAACGGCCACATCGCCCACAGGTTCGGAATACCCGAGAGGTTGAGGAGGAGGGCGGGGGGTGAGATACTTACGGTATTTCCTTTCAGGATGAGCGGGGGCGCAACAATCCCTCCTGATCTTTGCGATTATGTCTGGCTTACCGGAGGTAAGGAGATTTCGCGGACTTCGCCTTCTTCGAGATGAAGACGAAAGGCTGTTTATTTGCGCAGATGCAGGCTAAGCTCGTTTAGCCATAGGTAGTGTCCATCCGGAAATGGCTATTTTCACCGATTTCGGCGTTGGGCTCAAATTTTAATCCTCGAAATACGTCAATGTATTCCTGTGGTTAAAATTATCGCCCGCCTTGAACTCTACGAAACTATCTCATTTCCGGATGGACACTAGGTATAAGGGGCTTGCCTATTGGAGGAATGTATATACAGTGGGTTGCCATGAGGTTTCTGTAAATTTCTGCCCTCAATGCGGCGGAAACATGCTTCTTAAGAAGCTAAAGATCAATGAACCGGAGAGGTCGGTTTGCAGCGTTTGCGGAGTTGTTGCCTACAAGGATCCAAAGGTAGTCGCCTGCTCTATGATCGACAGGGATGAGAGGGTTGTCCTGCTCAAAAGGGATTTGGAGCCGCAGAGATCAAGGTGGGTGCTTCCGGGCGGCTATGTTGACAGGGGTGAAACTGTAAAGGATGCGGCAGCGCGGGAAGCAAAAGAGGAATGCGGCCTTGTTGTGGAGCCTCAAAGGCTGCTTGGTGTTTACTCCTACCCTGGAAACATCCATGTAGTTATTGTATATGTGTCAACCTACATCGCAGGGGATCTGTCGGCGGGTGATGAAACTCAGGAGGCCGCATGGTTTTCAGAGGAAGAAATCCCATGGGATGGCCTGGCCTTCAACAGCACCTCTGATGCCCTAAGGGACTATTACAAGTCAAAGAAAGGTTATCAAAAATGATAATTGAACCCAAGAGGATCGCTGAACTTGATTCCAAAGAGCTTGAGGCGATCATGAATCGCTCAATGGATGATATTTCCTCAGTATATGAGCATGTAAGAGATATTGTTATGGATGTGAAACTGGGGAAGGATGAAGTACTGCTTAAAATGTCCGGAGAGTTTAAGACAGATGTTTCAATCGCCGATCTTGAGGTTGACGCCCGGGAGATAAGGAATGCTTATGATGAGGTCAGCCCGGAGGTGGTGGAAGCCCTCAAAACAGCCGCCAGGAATATCTCTTTTTTCCATCGCGCCCAGAAAGAGAGGGAGATGTGGTCGGTCGAGATCAGGGAGGGTATAATGGCCGGCCGCCTCACAAGGCCTATTGATCGTGTGGGCTGCTATATACCCGGTGGCAGAGCCGCCTATCCCAGCACAATTCTAATGACTGTGATCCCGGCCAGGGAGGCCGGAGTGCTGGATATCGTGGCGACGACCCCTGCCGGAAAGGATATGACTGTAAATCCGGTCACGCTTGTGGCAGCGGATATAGCAGGCTGTGACAGGGTATTCAAGGTCGGAGGCCCGTGGGGCATAGCTGCTATGGCATTCGGGACCGGAACCATTCCGCGTGTTGATAAGATAGTGGGTCCTGGAAACAAGTATGTGACTGCGGCCAAGATGATTGTTTACGGCCAGGTAGATATAGACTCCCCGGCCGGGCCGAGCGAGGCATTGATCCTTGCAGACGAATCTGCAAACGCCGGTTTTATAGCCGCGGACTTTCTTTCCCAGGCAGAGCATGATCCCGATTCTGCCGCTGTTCTTGTCACCACATCTTCCGACATAGCCTCACAGGTGTGCGCCTTAATTGAACGCGAATATCCCGATCTGCCGCGCAAGGAGATATTTAATTCGTCTCTGTCAAGACACTCATGGGTTTTGATAGCCGATAATATAGATGAAGCTATAGATTTTACTAATGATTTTGCTTCAGAGCATCTTCAGATCATGACCGAAGACCCCTTTATGACCTTGAACCGCATAAGACACGCCGGTTCAATATTTCTGGGACCATATTCGCCGGTTCCGGCAGGGGACTATGCCTCAGGGACGAATCACGTCCTTCCTACAGGCCGGTGTGCGAGGATGTTCTCGGGGCTCTCTATGGACGATTTCATTAAGAAACCTACCTTCCAATATCTGAGCAAGAGCGGGCTCGCCCATCTGAAAAACACAGTGGTCACGCTCGCTGAGGCGGAGGGGTTGCCCATGCACGCCCGGGCCGTCAAAGCCCGATTTGTTCAACGGACTTGATTTGAGGCCCCGGAGTTGCTATGAGAGCAACAGGGTGCTTCACTCATATCAAATAAATAGGAGGATCATGCTGATGGCTGATATCAAGGGCTATAACATGCCCGACGAACTTTATTATCACAAGGAGAATAGCTGGGCCAGGGTTGAAGGGACCAAAGTCACGGTTGGAATGACGGACCTTTTTCAGAAGGAGGCTGGAGACATAGTATTTGTGGACCTTCCCGATGAGGGAGATGATGTGAGCCAGGGTGAGGTCTGTGGAAAGATCCAGTCAAGGAAGTGGATCGGAAAACTTGTAAGCCCGGTTTCCGGGGAGATAGTCGAGACCAACGAGGACCTCGACGACGACACAGGGCTCATCAACCAGGATCCATACGGCAAAGGATGGATATTGAAGATCGAGGCGAGCGATCTCGAATCGGAGCTGGCGAATCTGATGCAGGGGCAGGCTCTGGTAGCCTTTGTTGAGGCGGAGATCAAAAGGTCTGAGGAAGAAAAGGCAAAGGCAAAATAGGAAAGAGATAGACCTGATCATGGGTGAACAGTGGCGTCTTTTCAGGCATGAGGGTGTTTCGGTGCCGACCGCCGAGGGGCTTGCGCTGGACGATACGCTCCCCTGGGCGGTAGTCAACCAGTCCTCCCCTCCGATCCTGCATTTGTATAATTTTGTGCCGTCTGCGATTGTCGGGAAATACCAGGATATCGAGGCGGCTCTGCGTCTGGATCGCTGCCGGGCCAGAGGTATCGAATATAACAGGCGGAGCACGGGAGGTGGTACCGTTATAATGGGCCCCACTGTGGTCGCGCTGGGGCTCGGGATAAATGTGGACTACCCCGGACTGAAAAAAGGTATCGGGGGTGTATTTGAGTCGCTTGCATCAGTGCTGATAAGCTCTATGGAGACCCTTGGGGTCAATGCCGGGTTTCGTCCAAAGAACGATATCGAAGTTGGAGGTAGAAAACTCGCAGGACTTTCAGCGGCATCTGAGGAGGGCAGGGCGCTTCTTTTCCATACGAGTCTATTGGTTGACTTTGACGTTGATCTTATGACTGACATAATGAATGCTCCCGTTATCAAGTTGCAGGACAAGGGCTATAATTGCTTCAGCCAAAGGATGACCACCATAAATGAGCTTGCCGGCCGCGCCGTTCCTATGAGTGAGGTTATGGACGCCATACAGGCCTCTTTTGAAAATGAGTTCAAGATATCATTCCGCCCTGATCGGCCTAATGAAAAGGAGCTTGAGGCCTTGGAGGGATTTATAAAAAACCGTTACACAAAAACGGAGTGGATATTTTCAAACAGGCATCCCAGGACAAGAATGGGGGTAGGCCAACTAAAGACACCGGGGGGGCTGCTGGAGGTCTATCTATCCCTGTCCGGATCATCAATAGAAAACCTCATGATTACAGGTGATTTCTTTTCAACCACTGAATACATAAATCTACTTGAAAACACCCTTAAATGGACTTCTGCGCATAAGGAGAGCATCATAGCCAACCTCGAAGCTGTTTGGAAAGAGGGGGCTATCCACGGCGTGAGTATGGATGCGCTTGTGGATGCCATCCTCAAGGCTAAGGAGGGCCAGGTGAGGCTCTAGAGATATCTGCGCTTTGTACGACTAACCCTCATGCCCTATCTGGGCACATCGAATAATTAAAATCTTCTCCTTTCCCATATCCTTGACCTTCGAAAGAAGAGGGAAAGGATGTGGTTATTTTCATATAAAAGGTGGACAATGGAAAGAAACAACGGCGGGCAGAGCCCCGAATTTGTGAAAATAAGCTATGCAACGGCAATTTCACTTGGACTGTCAAGAGGATGGATGCATAAGGGAGCGGTTAACCGTTGCGTTAATATCCTTGTTCATTACAAGGAAGGATGCAGCGCCAATTGCGCTTACTGCGGGCTTGCAAAGAGACGGCCCGGGACCTATCAGGAGAAGAGTTTTATCCATGTTGCCTGGCCGGTTGTCAATACTGATGAACTTGTAAAGGCGATGAAGGTTGCCCCGCCTTATGTGCGAAGAAGTTGCATCTCTATGATAACAAACGGCAAGTGCACTGCGCATACGATGAAGTTGGCGGAAATTTTTCTCCGGGAGACCTCTTTGCCTGTATCCGTTCTCCTAAGTCCTACCGTAATGGCGGCGGATGACCTCGTTGAGATGAAGAAAGTCGGGGTTGACAAGGTGGGGATCGCCCTTGATCTTGCTACTGAGGAGCTTTTCGATAGATACAGGGGAAAGGGTGTGGGAGGCCCTCATAAGTGGATGCATTACTGGGAAATTCTCCACAAGGCGGTCGAAATTTTCGGGGTGAAAAACGTAGGGGCGCATCTCATGGTGGGCATGGGAGAAACCGAGGAGGATATGGTAAATCTCATGTCCCGGTTGTATAGAGACGGGGTGGTAAGCCATCTTTTCTCATTCTTTGCGGAGGAGGGATCTGCGCTCGGCAAAAGGCCGCAGCCGCCTTGGCCTGTCTATCTCAGAATACAACTTTCGAGATACATGATAGAGGAGGGCATGTCCGATTATTCAGCTATGCGTTTTGACAGAACGGGTCGTATCCTGGATTTCGGGATTGAGCCTGCTGCGGTAGAAGAAGCGATTTCCGGGGGCGCTCCCTTTTTGACTACAGGGTGTACCGGAGGTGATGGAAGAGTCGCCTGCAACAGGCCTTTCGGTAATTGTCTCCCGGGTGAGAGGCAGTGGAACTATCCCTATCCGCCTGATTCGGATGAAATTGCTCTTATCCGGAAATATCTCATGGACCGTTAAAAATCTTTTGACATCTTCGATACGGCGTGTTATACAAAAAAACTTTCGGGCCGTTAGCTCAGTTCGGTAGAGCAGCGGACTTTTAATCCGTTGGTCGTGAGTTCGATTCTCGCACGGCCCACCATAATCATCAAGGCGGGGTCTTTGGTCGGGGTGAGCCGGCGAAATTTGCTGTGATACTCTCCTTAATAGATGCCCGCGCTTTGTCCCCATCGTCTAGCCTGGTCCAGGACACCGGCCTTTCACGCCGGCAACACCGGTTCAAATCCGGTTGGGGACGCCAAATAAAATCAATAGGTTACGTTGAAAAACGTAGCCTTTTTTATTTGCGATTTTCCTTTTTCCAATTGTATTCCAATCCAGCAATATAATTCTTCAGAAAGAATTCCCAATCTTGATTGTACAGTAGTTGAAACCAGGATATTTTTGCTATTAGACGCAGGATGAGATGAAAAACCCCCTATTGCCTTCGCTGCCACCTGATAAGGCAAAAGCTAAGGGGGCGGCTGTGAGATTGTAATTACTGCTGAATCCAGTGTTACGGGCCCCTTTGGACGGGGCCCGATTCATAAGGAAACCTGAATGGATTTGCTGTAGAAGGCTACTCTGACTTTTCTTGGCCCTCTTTATTGATCTTTAGGTCTTTAATTTCTTTTCTCAGGGCATCAACTTCATCTTTGAGGTTCTTGGAATCGTCAAATTTTTCTGAGGACTTTTTGTCCTTCAATTCTTCAAAACCCAGATAGGCTGCCAGCGCTCCCCCTAAAATTAGCATTATGGGAACTCCGCCCATCAGAAGGCTCAGAAAGTGTGACCACCAGATTACTACCCCTATGACACCAAGTATCAATGCCGCCAGTCCCCCTGCCAGTGCTGCCATAAATTACCTCCTAACGAACATTATAGTTTTAGACATTGTATCCCCAATCCTTGAACCGTCCACTTATCACAAGCGATAGAATAGTTCAAGAAGTTTATGGCAAAAGAGGCTCCGGAAAAAAAAGAGTCCGTAGAAACATTGAGTTGCTGATCGTCAATCAAGCTAGTGCCCATCAGGAAATGGCTATTTTCACCGATTTGAGAGTTGGGCTCAAATTTTACTCCTCGAAATACCTCCATGTATTCCTGCGTTTAAAAATTATCGCCCGCCTTGAACTCGACAAAACTATTTCATTTACGGATGAACACAAGCTATGGAACGAAAAATGGAGATTGTGAAAGAAACAGCTCGAAATGACGAACATGGATTAAGATATATATTTTTAATAGTGAATGAAGCCTATATTATCCCCAAAACAAGCTCCGACAGATATTGTCTCCGGTAAATTTTTGTATTAAAATTACGTTTTACGTCTTAATCCAAGGCCAGCGTAGCTCAGTTGGTAGAGCAACTGACTTGTAATCAGTGGGTCGGGGGTTCAATTCCCTTCGCTGGCTCCATTTGGCGGATTATATAGCAGCAGGGAAGAAAACAAAAGGAAGAAATGGCATTGGTGAAAGCGAATTTTTATGGAGAGGTTCCCGAGCGGTCAAAGGGAGCAGACTGTAAATCTGCCGGCGTGGCCTTCGGAGGTTCGAATCCTCCCCTCTCCACCATAAAATGGCTTTGATCGTTGCGTGCCTATTCATGAAATCGGGTTTAGCCTTTCATTCCGGGAGAGCGACCGACAGGTCAAAGCGCGGGAATAGCTCAGTTGGCTAGAGCGTCAGCCTTCCAAGCTGAGGGTCGCGGGTTCGAATCCCGTTTCCCGCTCCAATTTTTTTGATCTTCAGGTGGTAATCTTTTGGCATCTCTCACCTGCTTAGGTGGGGAGCTTACGCGGCGGACAAACCATGCGAAGGCGTGTCCTGGTAGGTATCTGTTATAAGCTGTGCCCACGTAGCTCAGTCGGTAGAGCACATCCTTGGTAAGGATGAGGTCACCGGTTCGATCCCGGTCGTGGGCTCCACTTCATTGTTGTGATTAAAGCCGACAATGTACGGGTGGCCTTAGAAACACACCGGTATGCATTTTTGAGGAGGGAGTGAGATGGGTAAGAAGAAATTTGAGAGGAAGAAGCCGCACGTAAATGTGGGGACGATAGGGCATATAGACCATGGGAAGACGACGCTGACGGCGGCTATAACGAAGCATTTAGCGAAGAAGGGTTTTGCTGAGTATGTGCCGTTTGACCAGATAGACAAGGCCCCTGAGGAGAAGGCGAGGGGGATAACGATAGCGACTGCGCACGTAAAGTATGAGACTAAGAACAGGCACTATGCGCACGTGGAC
>MNYJ01000052.1 GCA_001874005.1 Desulfobacteraceae bacterium CG2_30_51_40 | reverse complement strand
CCAGCGCCTACCTGTTCCTGAGCGACGACGCCCAGGATGAGATTACCGGGAGTGACAAGAAGTAGATGAAATGCCGGGTCTGCGGGCACCGATTCGATGGCGAGATCTATGACCGGTGCGCTAAGTGCGGCAGCTTCGATACCGAGTAGGTCGTCATACCATTTGATGATGAAGAGGATCTACCCGCTTCTTGCCGTTCACAGGATCCAGAAGGCGGAGATAACCGGATGGTTTTTCGAGAGCCAGAAGTCACTCTCTATTTTTTTTCGAAATCGAGGAGCGGTGGGAAGTAATTACAAGGTCGAGCGATCCACCCGGTTTGAAGAGCTAACCGCACAACCAATACGAGTAATCGCTTTTGGGTTGATTTACCGTGAAAATACACCCCCCACCCCGACCCTCCCCCGCACGGGGGGAGGGAAATCCTTGACCTCGAAGAGTGTAGAGCCGGAGGAGGATTTTCATTAGCGGGGGCGACAAAATATTTCTGTCATGAGCGTTTGGACTAAACTATCCTATTTGAACTCCAATCAAGAACCCCATTGATAATTTTTTCTTGGAAAACATGCTCTGAAATCCTATACCGAAACACAACGTTGGGTTGCTGTTGAAAAATGGAAGCTCCTGAGCTTAATCTTGAAACTGTTTCCGCGGCAAGTGATCCACGGTGCGGCCTAAACCAATCCAGAAACTTTTGGAGCGACAGATGGAAAAAGTAAAGAAACTGGGCGACCCACTTCCTAAGAAGGAAAACATAATGAACCTGGTCAGGTTCTTGTCAATCTTTGAGGATCCTAACTTCAGGCCTGGTGAAAGCAAGTGCGAGGTGGAAGGTGATGCCGTGGTTTTGTACCCGGTAGAATATCATCATGCCGTCTATGACTTTATGGATTCATGCTACCGGGAAGGAGTGATGTTTGACTTTGACTGGATCAAATACAGCGGCCGGGCGAAAGCAATAGAAACGAGAACTCCCCATTACAAGGATGCTACCCTGCTCCAGATGTGCAAGATACTTACGGGCCACATAAGATGCGACCGCTTTGTTGAGGCCCACATTCCACACCCTTTTGAGCCGTTATCCGGAGGATTTTTCCGGGAGGGGAGGCGGTTTGGTGGATGTAAAGATATTATCAGTAAGGCCGAGCGCCTTGAGGTAGTCGAGTTGAACCGGTTTGAGTGGTTTCTTGAGCATTCGGACGTTGCCATATCGGATGATCTGGACGGAACGGAAATGGGTGAGCATCGCATAGGTTGTTGGGCGGCTGGTCTTGCGGCGATCTAGCCCTTCGATGGTAGAGTTGGTTTTATTGAGGTACATGCGCATCTGGCGTTGGATGAGGTTCCAGATGAGAAGCGATAGCAGCAGGACGAGTCCAAGGGCCTCGATGCGCTGGGGTTTTTTGAGGAAGATGTTGTTGACGATCAAGGGATCTTTGAGGAAACTGAAGTTGCGCTCGATACCGTCCTGGGCCTTATAGGTACGCAGTAGGTCATCGGCGCTTTGGGCATCGGGACCTTCCGAGGGGCGGTTGGTGATCAGGATGAAACAACCGGCTTCGGTACGTTTTTGTTCGATTGCTTCGGCTCGCTCGATCACATCGGTAAAGACCTGCCATCTGCGTTTGGCAATTGAACGGCTGCCGTCTTTTCTTGGCCTACCTGGGGTATAGCCGACCTGCTCTTCGACTCTGGGTTCCAGTCCATGGAAGGGTGTGGAGAAAGAGCGCAGGGCGGCACATTCGGCTTCGGCATCGGCCTGACAGAAGAAGGAGTCGTTTCCTCTTTTGGCAAGGAGTTTCATCAAGTCTTTGCGGCTGTCGGCGATTAGCCTGTCGATGCGTTTTTGACGGCGCTTGTCGTGTGCGCTCGAGTGGATGACAAGGGCACGAAAGGGTCGGCCGTAGAGCTCGACGGTGGTCTCGAAAGCCTTGTAGGAAGCGCTTGGCCTATTTGGAGAGGAGCTTGAGCGGGAAAGTACCCCGATGGGTTGCCACTCATCTTTGCTGATGGCTTCTTGGATCGCCTGATCCGCTTGGCTATAGGTGTGAGGCAGTCTCGTGACAAAGTAGAGCGGAGCCTTATCCTTGATCGGATCGAAGAAGGCGAGGTTTTCCTTCGTTACCATGGCCGAGTCGGCAACATAGGTAAAGGCGCCTTCGCCCAGACCGTTTTGGGCCAGGTTTTTGCTGATCCGGGTCAGCAGCTTGTTGTTGAGGGTTTTATCAGAGCTGTTGCCGTCATGGGTTTCACCCAGGATGGGGATGTTATGTTCCACACACAGCATGCTGATCATGAACTGTTTGAGATCGGGGCGATGGTCCTTGCTGTAGCCGTAAGTGATCTTGAGGGAGTCTTCCGAAAACAATTGGTCATATTCACCCCAGAGGCTAACCGAGGTGGAATCCCAATGACCGCAACGGGTATCGAGATCGAAGATGACAGCGGCCCTTCGGGCTATCTCGCCGAAGATTTTGCTTGCGCCGATTTCGGCTATTCGATCAAGTACCCGGCCGACGTTATGATCGCCAAAAACGGAGATAGGCACAGATTCACCCAGCATCATCTCGATATCTTGATCTTCAAAGAACCGCTCCAGGTGATACAGTGGCGTACGCCCGGAGAGGGTATCCTGAATCATGCCCGCGACGATCAGGCCGGGTTTGACCGCCATTTGTCCCCCAACCATATGGTTGATAAGCTCAACCAGAGCGAGCCGTTGCATGTAGGCACGGATAATGGGGAAAAAGTTGACCTGATGGACGTCAAGCCGGCTTGCCTGTTTCAGTAGTTCCGAGACGTTCATTGCAGCAGCATCCTCCGTGCTTGTTTGTGCAGAGGATAGACATAGACATCCTTTACCGGAACGATCGGCTGGGATGAGCCGTTTCTGGTGCGGCCCGTTGTCCGGCCCAGCAGCTGCCAGTTTGCCGCCTTGTAGCAAGTGCCATGGAAGCGCCGATCGACAAATGTTGTCCATGAGCAAGATGGGGTGACCATAACGCATCTGCCAATCCTGGCTCAACCGCCTTGCGATGATTGCCAGCACATGGCTGGCAAGAGAGAAAACTTCCACCCACGGCAGGATGAGAAACCGATGGTTGTTGGTGACAAGATGGAGCTTGCTTTGGCGCTGTGCAGCAGTCCAACCGATGTAGCGATCCCTGGGCGCACAGCTCCATGCGGCGGAACCGAACAATAGGCAGGCAAGCGGCCGGCCGTTTCTGTCCCCAACCAGATAGGACATGTTTTCACCCACCGGCTGGGTGAAGCTTAGGTAGTGGTAGCAGGCCAGCAGCCAGGCAAACAAGGCTTTCAGTGCCTCGGAAGAAAGATCAAGCAGTTGCAATGGCTGAAGGTTTGCGAGCGGCTCCGTGATGGGGGTTCTATCGTGCTCCACCGGCTCTATCGGCATATGCCGGAAACGGTTGGGTGAGAGCATCCTTGGAGCCGGCAAATGGATGAGGCCTTTTTTGTCAAGCTTTCGCAGGAGACTTCGACAGGCAATGTCCTTGAGCTTGCCCTTGGCATTTTGCCAATTCCAACGTTCTGCAAGTTCCCGGCTCAACCGATACCTGCTCCAGGAAGGGTTTTGTTCAATCAGTTCCCGAACAAAACCAATGTCCCCATCGGTCATCAGACGGCTTTGAATGAGAGTTGGCACCTTCATGGCCAACCCCTTTATCACATTCTATGAGCAGAGTCCAGAAAAAAAAGTGGCCCCAAAATTACCCCTTCGCACCTGCAAAGGGGTGTTGAATGTGGGTTGAGGGGCATCTGCTGTCATGGTTTAATAACGGTCTTGCCGTTGCTTTTCTGAGGAGACTTAATGAGATTGGAAGTTCGATGAAAGACGGAACCTTGAGCAAAAGGAAAAAGAAATCAAGCTGCGGATCATCTTGAGATTGGTTGATTATGGCCTCAATCGGGTATTCCTCATTGCAGAATGTCTTCTGACCTGTATGTCAACTGAGACCCTTCCAAGTCTGATAACCCAATTCTGACCACCTCGATGATGCCGGGGCGAGGCCGCGGACTAAAGGCAGCCTCACCCTTACCTATAATTTCTGCCTATTGCCTTACTCATCTTCCTGGTCGTAAGGCTTCGTGAAAAAACCTCGTATTGGTTCTTCCTGAGTGACATCTACTATTTTTCCCCTGGGGACCGGATTTCTGATTGTCCCTGATAACCCTTCTTCTTGTCCTTTCCGGACTCGCGATTTTTGTAACCTCCTTACCTTTCATTTTTTTTCCAGACATGAAAAGCGCTCGTTATCGCTTGATTTTTTTCTTAATAACGACGCAATTATAGATTAAGATATTTATAACAATAAACCTTATGAAAAGAGCTACGAAATGAGAGCAAATTCCTTCAGCGGAGGCCCTGGGGTGTCTTTCTCCTCCTGGCATCTTTGTCTCCGCCTCCTACTGAGGAGAAATCTTATTGATCGAGTAATCAGGTGAGACCGAAAAAGTGACACTTGAAACTCTAAAACGACTGCAAGGTTATTTGACCAATTCGGAAAAACAGGCAACAAAATATAGTTCTTAGAATTGGATTCCTTTCCAACTTCGAGCCGTGGGTCTAAAAAAGACCCCGGCTTTCCTCCAAGACCAAACACCTTGTCAATAACCTGTCAATCAACTGCGGCATGTCAAAAGAAGATTCTGAGGATATGCGCGTCGAGGTTTGCCATACCCTAACGAATGGCACCTGCTGTCTTTTGGCCTGCTTCCGACACCAGGAGAACACGTGACAACACTTGGTGCATATCCTGCCAAGCAACTATCCATTTATGGCCCTTTTCGACTCCTTCCTTCCCTAATATTTTATTGACAATGTATTGACAAATTATCTCATCTGTAACTAACGCTTTCTTGCCATTTTTTGTATTATATTGAATTGTCTAATTATCTTTCAGAGTATTCGGCAGGATTCAAGCATCTGATATGGGATAGAGCCTCCCACCTCCTCCGCCATCCGGCCGTAAGCAGGGGCGAATTCCTGCCATAGCTGAAGGGCGATGCGGTTCTGTGTCGCAGCTATCTCCTCAAGGTATTGGCCGGTTGTGAGGGGATTTATGAGTACCGCCCTCAGGACAACGATGTGGTGGGGCCTGTAGCGTGTTGATTCAAGGGTGGTACGCGAGACGAATGTGCTGTCGTCTCTTCTGAGTTCCTTGTGCAATTTCACGGTGAAGGCATTCATGAGTCTGTTTACCCTGGCGATGCCCTTTTCAAAGGTTTTACGCTTTTCGGCCGATGCCGCGGCCTCCCTGTTCCAGCAAAGAAGCCTTTCCTTCACATCCACAGGTATGAAACGATACGTCAAGATGAAAAGCTCAGGATGATTGAGGCACTCGAAGTTACCGTACTTCTCAAGAATCTTTTTGAAGATGTCGGTATTCCTCCTTGCCTGTCTGAAAAGCAGGCCATAGCCTTCTCTGCCTATTATCTTCAAAGAAGCCCAAGGCTTCAAACAGGTAAAGGATCTTGAGCCTTCAACGGTAAACCGCCCTGTATCAACCGAGTTCCTTCTTATGATGTACTGGGATGAGTGCTTTATGGCATTAAGGTCCTTTTCGCTTCTGAAAAGAACCATGCCCATGCTCATCGGGCAGTAAAGAAGCTTGTGGGCGTCAATTGTAACTGAGTCCGCCTTCTCGATACCCCTAAAGAGACCCCTGTACTCCTCAGCCAGGAGCGCAGGCCCCCCCCAAGAGGCGTCCACATGAAAATGAACTCCGGCCTCGTGCGCTATCTCCTCCATGACGTCCAGCCTGTCAATGTTTCCGGTCTCTGTGGTGCCGGCTATCCCCACAATGGCTATTACCCTGCTGTCTCCTCCATATCTAGGATCCAGAACTCTGAGCCTCTTGCGCAGTTTTCTGATATCCATTCTGTTTCCGCTGTCAACGGATATGGTGATAACGTTTTCCTCTCCTATGCCGAGTATGTTGGCCGCCTTTCTTATTGAGTAATGACCCCTCGCCGACACAATCACGACCGCCCTCTTGACTCCGTAATGCTGCAGCGCCTTAGCCATACCCTCGGCACGAGCCCCCGCAAACCCGTCATCAGGAGGTAAGGCCTTCTCCCTGGCCACGAACAGGGCGGTGAGATTTCCTATCGTGCCATCGCTTGTCACATTCCCCAACGCGACCCCGGGATTGTGAATATGCCTTTCATAGAAAGAATCCCTCCGGTTGAACACCAGCCTGTGCAACCATGCCAAAAGCTCTCTTTCAACAAAACTGGATGCCTTTGCGGTTTCTATCTTCACCTGGTTCTGGTTGAGGGCCGCAATAATCATCTCGATCAGGATCATGAAATACGGTATGGCGCTTGTCATGTGCCCTATGTAGCACGGACTTCCGACCTTGACCGAATGATCTATTATCTTGCTCTTGATCTCTGAAAGTACGTCCTTTATGAGCATCGGGCTTTCGGGTATCGCCGTTTGATCAAAAATGCCGCTTAATTGAGGAAGGGTGATGCTACTGTGTATTCCGGCCTCTTTCTGAAAAAACACATGAATCATCTCAAGAAGTTCTATCCCGAATTCGATGAACTTGTCAGGCGAATCGGGCATGATGAAGAGCTTCCTGAGATATTCGAAATTGCTCTCGATCCTCTTTGTGCCAGCGTGCATAAATCTTATACCTAGTAGCGTTACCCAGACGAAAGCCTTGGTCCAGAACTAGCTGATATTTCCGGATTCCGGCTTTCGCCGGAATGAGGGAAATAGGCAATTCTGGACTTTTTACGAACCCCTATGCCCGTATAGGGCACAACGAAAAATGAAAATAACCCCCACCCTTCCCTACCCCGTCGAAGGGGGGGGAATAATGCCTCCCCATCCCTACGCTTTTATAGTAAAGAGGAAGGGATAAGAGGCAGGGGTATTTTCATATAAAACCATCTTATGATCTCAAAAATCCGGGGTAGGTGCGGCTTCAGCCGCACAGGTAATGTGCCCGGATAGCGGCCTATGCCGCTATGACTATCTATTTTCATATAAAGTAATGATCTCCGTTACAAGTCCGATCTTATCTTTGGAAATCATCCCTTCCCTGATCAACACCGGCGGGGTACGGCTTACGTCAACGACCGACGAGGGCTTCACTCCCGGGCATCTTCCACCGTCAATGACTAGTTCCACCTCGTTTTTAAGAGAATCCGCAGCCTCAAGTGCTTCGTCAAAAGGAGCTGTACCGGACGGATTGGCGCTGGTTCCCGTAATCGCCCCACCGAATGAAGTGCAGAGGCCTCCGGCAATAGCATCAGAGGACACCCTAAGGCCTATTCTGCCGGTTTGAGCGGTAACAATATCCGGGACTTCTGGGCCTGCCTCAAATACAAGGGTCAGTCCTCCGGGCCAGAATGAATCCATAAGCTTCACTGCCGTCTCGTTGACATGGAGAGCGTAGCGCCTTACGCAATCCTTATCTGGTATTATCAGCAGCAGTGGGCGATCAGGAGCCCTTCCCTTGACCTTGAAAAGGCGGCGAACCGCATTTTCGTTGAACGGGTCCGCCCCCAGCCCGTAAAAAGATTCTGTCGGAAATACGACCAGCCCTCCCTGCCTTAGAACTGAGGCCGCGCGGAGCACCGCCCCCTTTTTTCCCTCATCCGTCAGGGCCTCCATTACAGGAGGATATTTCCTTTTCAGACGTTTTCCCAACCATCAACCTTTTCCTCCGCCTGCCGTCTTATTTTTTCCCTGTATTCTTTTAGCGCGGAGGCTATTTCGCTGTATTTCAAGGCAAGAATCTGGGCTGCCAGGACAGCTGCGTTCTTAGCGCCTCCGCTTCCAACCGCCACTGTCGCCACAGGAATACCGGGCGGCATCTGGACCGTTGAAAGGAGCGCGTCCATTCCTGAAAGCGGCGATGAATCAAGGGGTACTCCTATTACAGGCAAGAGCGTCCTTGCGGCAATCGCCCCCGCAAGATGCGCGGCCCATCCTGCGCCGGAAATTATCACCTCTATGCCACGCCCTGCGGAGGATTCGGCATATTGACCCGTAAGCTCCGGAGTTCTGTGGGCTGAAAGTATCTTCACCTCGCAGGGTATATTCATTGCCATTAGAGTCTCAATGCATCCCTTCATAGCCGCTGCATCAGATGCACTTCCCATTAGAACCGCCACGATGGGCTTTCTTTCATCCATAAGCTGCTCCATGTTCTGGTTCCGCGTAAACCGCCAAACCGCCTCCCGGCCATTCAAACACCGGATTTCCGTTCTGTAGTCTCCCGGAAACGTCCCCGGTTGTCCCTCTGCTATTTGTATCCTTCTTAACTGGGTATGGCACTTGGCTCCCCAACTAACTAGTGCCCACCCGTAAATGGCTATTTTCACCGATTTCGGCGTTGGGCTCAAATTTTAATCCTCGAAATACGTCTATGTATTCCTGTGGTTAAAATTATCGCCCGCCTTGAACTCGACGAAACTATCTCATTTCCGGATGGACACTAACTAACCCTCATGCCCTGTTGGGGCACAACGAAAGATGAACATATTCAATACATTGGTTGCATTTTCATATAAACCGCCATGCCCTGCACAATGACGCA
>MNYJ01000179.1 GCA_001874005.1 Desulfobacteraceae bacterium CG2_30_51_40 | reverse complement strand
GATCCGATTGGCCAAGTCCTTCCACTGTGCTTCAGGAAGATCAAAGTCAGCGCCCAGATTTAATACGCTTCGCTGTCGTGGTCCTCTCTCCGTGCGGAAGGATTCGACGAGCTTGAAGGTCTTATACTCTCTCCGATTTTTCTTTTTCTGAATGGATGCCCGAATAAACATGGGGCCATCCTACCACAAAAAAAGCCACTGTCAATACAAATCTATTACTTTCTGGCACTACAAATGACATTTTAGCCTATATATAATCTTAACCCATTGCAATTACACATGTCATAGTTTTTGGCAAACCCGATTTAGGCCATTTTCTGGGGAAAAGTCATGAATTTGGGTTAAGGGAAGGCAGAAAGGTGCAGGCCATTGATCTACGGCCAGGTGATTCCCTTGCATCTGTCTACCGCACTCGGGCCAACCAAAAAGGATACCTGCGTCTTACCAACGGTAAGGATACACCGCTTGAGCACCATTTGGTCATATCCTGGAACTTGGGCCGACGACCCAACTATCCTTTTGAACACGTTCATCACCTTAACGGCCAAAAGGATAACAATTTGCCGGAAAATCTGAAGATAATGACCGCTGAAGCTCACAACGCAAGTAAAATGCTAGGGATTCTTAATTCTATGTATAAAGTATGGGACGAGCGCAATCCGCTGTACGGACTTGATTTTTCCGGACCCAACAATGGCCGTTATCGAAAAGACCTTGACGACCAGGAGATTCGACAACTACGCAACCAAGGGTTGCCCTACAGAACGATAGCAGACAAGTTGGAATGCAGCAAATATACAGTGATGAAAAGGCTTGGCTGGCATCGTCCTGACAATCGCGAAGCAGTGGTCAACCACAAGGTAGCTAAAGTCGAGATGTTGACTGAGCGGGAAGATGTCTATAACGGCACTGTGGACGACACTCACAGATATTTTATTTGCTGTGGCAATGATGACGCTATCCTTAGTGCCAACTGCGGTGAATTGCCCCTTGTCCCTTACGGGTCCTGCACACTGGCGTCCATAAATGTCAGCAAGTTCGTCACCAACCCATGGACGGACAAAGCTGATGTAAACTGGGGCCAGTTGGCCCACGTAACGAGGCATCTCATGCGTTTTCTGGACAACATAATAGACCTCAACCACTGTCCGTTGCCGGAGATCAAGGAGACTGCTTTGAGAACCAGGCAAATAGGCATCGGCGTAATGGGTTTTGCAGACCTGCTACTGAAGCTGGGCCTTCGATACGGAAGCCCTGAGTCAGCTACCATGGCAGGCCAGATCATGGCATACATCTATGGCGATGCAAATCAAGCAAGTATTGAGCTTGGCCGACAGAAGGGCTTTGCTCCGACTTATGAAGCTGCGCCTGAAGACGTTCAGAAGCGCCGGAACGGAGCACTTGTTACGTGCGCCCCGACCGGAACTTTAAGTCTGCTTGCAGGTAGCTCATCGGGGATCGAGCCTCACTTCGCCTTCGAGTACAGAAAAAGGCTCATGGATGGCGAAATAACTGTGAAGGCTCCGATAGTCGAAGAATACCAGGCTGTAAGCGGCAATGCTGAACTGCCGGACTACTTTGTAACAGCCCACGAGGTGAGTCCTGATGAGCATCTCGCTGTCCAGGCCGCCTTTCAGCAATATGTGGACGCCGCGGTATCCAAGACAATCAACCTGCCCAACAACGCAACTAAAGAGGACATCTGGAATCTGATCCTAAAGGCACACGAGCTGGGACTCAAAGGCCTGACCGTCTATCGTGACGGGTCCAGAAAGTTTCAGGCTCTCAGTAAAAAGTCCAAACAGGACAACTTACCAGTGCCTAAGTCCAAACAGGAAAACGGACTCTCAAGAGGCTCAATCTAACCCAGACCCAGGATCACGCAGGCAGGCGTTATAAGACAACAGACAGTCTGCGGAAAGCTTTACTGCGAAGTTGCCTTTGACAAGGAAGGTCCTCTGGAAGTTTTTCTGCGGACAGTTGGAGGCGGCTGCGAGGCAAATGCTCAGGCAGTAGGTGTCCTGACTAGCCTTTGTCTGAGGGCAGGGGTTAAGGCCGAAGAAGCGGCCAGGAGACTCCAGCAGATTGACTGCCGTGCCTGCACGCGAGCCTTTGCCAAAGGTAATGGTGTCGAGGTCAGGTCCTGCGCGGCTGGAGTAGGTAAATCTATCTCTGTCCTGCTTGGACAAAGAGATACTTACCAGGCTATGGCTGTATCGCTGTCGAATTTGGACGAGCAATTTCCAAGTCCAAATAAGACCGGCAACAACATACTACCCGAATCAGCAGGAGGAGGCATCTCATGCCCTGACTCCGGATCGGCAATGTATGCTGCCGAAGGGCTGTATCACCTGTCCTACCTGTGGCTGGACCAAGTGCTGACAAGGCCATCCAGGGAGCTGCTTTTGCGGTTTCCTGGATCAAACCAACAACAATTACCATCTAGAGGGGCAATATGATTACATTTGAAATGTGCAAACATCGAGGCAAATGGGGATTCTGGATTCCAATCCCAATTAAACCAACAATAAATAACGTCGTCGTCAAAATTTCCAAGGGAATATGTGTAAGAATGCCAAAAAATTCCAACGCATTCTGGGAGTGGAGTAGAGCCGAACTAACCAAAGTCACAAAAAATTTGACGATGACAGTAGTATTGATTGGACAAAAATATTATGAGACACATTACAGCGACAAATATAGCTATTTGCGTCTGCCATTATCTATGCAGGCCACACTTATTTCAATTGCTGAAGTTCTCAAGGTTCCGCGATGGCTGATAATTTCCTATTTACTTAGCACATGGACTCTCCATGAAAATAACGCTAAATCGATTTGGGGACAGTTTGACCGATCAAGGGCAAACAGTTGGACATCAACGGGGCAATACAAGCTGTCTAGAAATACAAGAAGACAGAAATTATCTTCAGGAAAGTGTCTCTACGATTTGCTTAAGAATAAAGTCCCAGAGACAAAGGTGTGGAAAACACGTAAAGAGCTATAAAAGGAGATAATTATGACAACATGGAAAAAGATAGATGACAAAAAAATCAGGCACGTCTGGAGATGCCCGGAATGCGGCAAGACAGCGATCATAGGCCCTGATTTTTATGGGGACAACGGAACTCCGGTCTGTATGGAGTGTTCAGACGATATGGAGTACTGTCGGACAGAAACACTCCAAGCAGCAATTGTGAGGAGGCCGCTAAGAGCAAAAAATGCGTATTGAATATCACAGTAAAAGTGACGACAAAAGCCGGTGTCACTTCACATTATTCTGGATGGCTGGCTATCACCCCGGTCATCCGGACGGAGAATTTGGTCTAAGGGAACGTGGGCAGGTTTTTTTTGGTGATCCCCAAAAAAGGGGATTTCCACGGCCCGAAGAGAAAGATTTGCAAGAAACATAATTATACAAACCCCCGGCCCGCGAATGCCTCTGGCAGACGCAGGTTGGGGGCTTTTTTGTTTTATGCCCATACCTGGCCGAAGCCAAGTTTAGCCGTCGTCCGATTAGGACAACGTATCGGCAAGAAGGATATCTTCTCTGCGGCCTTTTGGCAATTTCCCTTGCAATTAAAATATTTTTTGTGCTAAAAATTCATATGATTCTGAGCAGTTTGTTAAGCGCGGTCTCAGCAAAATTTAATGACGGTATTTTTGACGGTATCTAGAGTTTTGTAACTAATAATTGTCTGTATATCTAATTAGTTATTATTAAATGTGGGGGCTACTCCCGCCAGCACGGTCACCACCCAGTTACTTTATTTAGCTTTATATGTGTAATTAGTGCACATCCGCAAACGAGATAGTTTTGTCGAGTTCAGGGCGGGCGATAATTTTAACCACAGGAATAAATTGGGGTATTTCGAGGATTAAAATTTGAGTCCAACGCCTAAATTGGTGAAAATAGCCATTTACGGACGGACACTAGATGGTCATAGCGACGTAGGCCGTTATGCAGTCCTTGTTCCGGCCTTCGCCGGAATGAGTGCGCGTGGATTCCGGATCAAGCCGGCTTTTGACATGCAGCATTTTCATGCTTCGTTGTGCCTTACCCGGGCATAGCTGCTAGTTTAAGGCGACATGATCCTAGTATCAGAGTAGATACGGTAATTCTGACGGTATCTGATGAGGTGATATCTCTTGGGAGCCTTGCTGATGGCATTAAATATGCTACGCTGCATCGTCTCAATAAATCGGGGGATGACTTTGCGCAGATAAGGCCAGGCAGGTCAGAAATCCGCTCCTGTAGGCGCGCCTTCAGGCACACTGCCCACGGTACTACTCCGGATTTTTGAGATCATACGTTACGCCTTAACGAAGCTTAATATCAAAATGTCCCAGTGCTACATCATTAAAGTGACATCATAACCAAATCTGAAATTAGAGGGGAGGGGGTTCAGGCTCTATGGACCGAGAGGCAAAAATCACGAGGGTTACAAGGGAGACGGAGATAGCTCTTCGCTTCAATTTGGACGGTGATGGCAGATCGGATATTTCCACGGGGCTACCTTTCATGGATCATATGCTGAACCTTTTTTCAGCTCATGGTCTCTTTGATCTTGAAATCAGATGTAAGGGGGATATCAGTGTTGACTTTCATCATACAGTGGAAGACTTAGGGATTTGCCTGGGATCAGCGCTCAGGGATTGCCTGGGAGAGCGAAAGGGCATTGTTCGATACGGCGAGGCCACTATCCCCATGGATGAGGCCCTGGCAAGGGTAATAATTGATCTTTCGAACAGGCCCTATCTTGCCTATAGGGTTGGGCTTTCAAGATCAATGGCCGGCACATTCGATGTCGCTCTCATGAAGGAGTTCTTCAGGGCCGTCGCGACAAAAGGCGGAATTACAATGCATGCTGACCTCCTATTCGGCGACGATCCACATCACGCATCAGAAGCGGTTTTCAAGGCCTTTGCCAGGGCACTTGACAAGGCATCCATGAGGGAGCCGCGCCTGGGAGAAAAGGTTCCCTCTACCAAAGGAGTTATATGAAAAGCCGTTTACTCGCCGTTACCGCGCTGCGGAACATGTTATCTCCGGCGCTTGCCGTGCTTATCTTTTCCCTGGCAGGGTGCCTGGGTATGTCGGGAAAGGATATGGACAGGCAGTCGGAGACTTTGGTTCTTCCAAAAAGTATCGCAGTAGTGGGTTTCAGCTCGGCAATAGGCCTAGGCGATGATTCAAGAACAATGAGGAGTCCTCTGACAGGTTTTGTTTTCGAAGCAGAGCCGGTTGTAAGAGAAGTCACTGATCTAATGAGCGGAATGCTCTTTGAGCGGCTGGTTTCAATGGAGCGTTTTAATCTTTATTCCCCGGAGCAGACTAATGGGGTTCTTGCAGGGCTGCTGCAAACGGCTGCCGGCCTTTCCATGCCTCAGGACAAGCTTTTTATTGGGATTGGAAAGAGACTTGAGGCTGAGGCCGTGCTGACAGGCCTGGTCTTCAGATGGCAGGAGAGAGAAGGCAAGCAATACGGGGTAAACCGCGCAGCCTCCGTTGCATTTGACCTTCAGCTCATTTCTACTGCGGATGGATCGGTTATCTGGAGAGATAAATTTGATAAGACCCAGAGATATCTGAGTGAGGACCTCTTTGATTTAGGAACCTTCTTGAAGGCCAGGGGTAAATGGATGAGCGCCCGGGAGCTTGCCGATATCGGACTGGAGAGGATACTCAAGGGGCTGAGTAGCTATGCCGGGGACGAACCGTCACTTATGGATGAGATAGACCGGAACCTATGATACTTATACCCGCGATTGATCTTAAAGGAGGCCGCTGCGTAAGGCTTAGACAGGGCCGCATGGATGAAGAAACAGTCTTTTCCAACCAGCCGGAAGCCATTGCGGAAAGGTGGTACGGAGAGGGCGCTGAAAGACTTCACGTCGTTGATCTTGACGGTGCCGTAAAGGGCGCTCCTATAAACGGCAAGGTAATAAGAAAAATAGTGGAGGCTGTTCCGATTCCCGTTGAACTTGGTGGCGGGGTGCGAGATATGTCGGTTTTGAAGGCCTATCTGGACCTCGGTGTGGCATTTGTGATCATCGGCACGGCGGCTTACAAAGACCCTTCCTTTGTGGAAAGGGCATGTTCGCTCTTTCCCGGCAAGATAATACTGGGCGTTGACGCCAGAGGGGGAAAAGTGTCTGTGGAGGGATGGACCGAGGATGTGTCTGTCTCCCCGGTAGAGCTTGTGGGAAGGTTCTCGGGCCTTCCAGTGGCCACCGTGGTTTATACGGATATCTCGCGTGACGGTATGAGAAGCGGTCCCAACATAGAGTCAACTGCTGCCTTTGCTGAAGAGGTTTGCCTGCCGGTCATCGCATCCGGAGGCATATCAAATCTGAAAGACGTCCTTGCACTCCGCGCTGTATCAGGCTCCGGTATTGTCGGCGCAATAACGGGTCGGGCACTATATGACGGGTCTCTTGATTTTAAATCTGCCTCGGAGGAATTGAGAACTCGCGAAAAGGAAAAGCCGCCTTCGGATTGACAGAGCCAACGCTCAATAACTGTTTTTCCGTCAACTCCTGGCATTTAAATCCGCCTCTCAATCCTCATGCAGCGTTTGAGGCTCGAAGCTTTTCTTTTAACAAAAAAACTATTGACAGGGGGTTAGTATTTTATATATATTAAAAGTTTGTTTTTGATGGTAAGAGCCCACCCAATCCTTTTATATGTGAAGGGTCCATAAAATGATGCCGTTAGAAATCAATAAGTCATCACATATAGTTGCAGCGCATGCGGAGCCTGATTCCGAATGCGGTGCGAACCTGATCAAGAAATTAAGGCTTGAGGTTTTATCTATCCATTTCAGTTACTTGACGACGCACCCTATATCCTTTTGAAGAATGAACTGATATTCCGGGCTGCGGTCAGGACGGTTCACCACTTTCCCGTTGTCTGAAAGATTATTTCTAATCGCTTGATATCGTCCCGGAGATTAATATTTTAGTAGGTATGCCCTAAAGGCATGCTCCCTTAGGTGTATATTTATGGCATCCTTTCAGGAAACAAAGGAGGAGATTCAGAGAAGGGCTGATCTTGTCGGCCTTGTTGGTAAATTTGTTAAGCTAAAGAAAAGTGGAAGAAATTATACCGGATTGTGCCCTTTTCATAGCGAAAAGTCCCCCTCCTTTAATGTGAGCCCTGAGAGACAGTTTTTTCACTGTTTCGGTTGTAAAAAGGGAGGCAATGTATTTGATTTCTGGATGGAATATCATGGAGTTTCTTTCCAGGAGGCCTTCAGGGAGCTTGCAAGAATATACGGCGTTGACCTCCCTGAGCGCCCCTTCTCGGAGGCGGATAGAAAAAAAAGAGATCTGAGAGCAAAGCTTTTGTCTGTAGCCGAGGCTGCATCAGCCTATTTTTCGTCTAACTTGAGAAATGGATTAGAAGGATCGGTTGCAAGGGCATATCTGGAAGGAAGAGGCCTGGATCCTGCAACGATGGCCGAATTCAGATTGGGCTATGCCGTTAACAGGTGGGACGGGCTTCTCTCCCATCTGCAAGACAAGGGTATAGACCCTGGTCTGGCCGAGCAGGCCGGTCTCCTGATATCCAAGGCCAACGGTTATTACGACAGATTCAGGGGAAGGGTGATTTTCCCTATCTTCGATCTTACCGGGCAGGTAGTGGGTTTCGGCGGCAGGTGTATGGATGACAGCCTTCCCAAGTATCTGAACTCTCCTGAAACACTGCTGTTCCACAAGGGCGAGTTGCTTTATGGATTGCATGAAGCAGTCAGTGCCGTGCGCGAGACAGGGAGAGTGATCATTGTTGAGGGTTATATGGATTGCCTGGCACTTCGCAGCCATGGCATTAGGGAAGTGGTAGCGGTGCTGGGCACTGCTCTTACGCCCGGGCATGTAAGACGCCTCAAGGGATTTGCCGCTGAGGCATACGTAGTATTTGATTCTGATGAAGCAGGCAGGGCAGCGGCAGTTAAGAGCCTTCCCCTTTTTTTAAATGAAGGAATGAGTGCCAGGGCTATCGCCCTGCCTGAGGGCGAAGACCCTGATAGCTTTGTAAAGGCATTGGGTCGAACGAAGTTTTTGGAGTTGGTCTCAGAGGCTCCGGCGCTTTTTGATTTTATACTCGATCTCAAGAGTAAAATGATATCGGGGCTTCCCGAGGAGAAAGCCCTGCTTTTGAATGAAATAGCCTTCATGCTGAAGAGCGTTTCGGATGAAACCATATCCGCTCTCTACGTAAGGCGGATTGCACAGAGGCTTGATATACCGGAGACGCTTATATGGAGGAGGCTGAGGGAGCAGACACCTGGTGCACTGGGGGAGGATAAGTTCGGGCCGGGTGATTCGCTTGAGTGGATGCGCTCAGCCGATGACTATGGATCTGATCTTCAGATATTAAATCTGATGGTGCATCATCCCGGCTCATTCCTGCAACTGAAGGGATGCAACTGGGGACTCATGACCTCGGCTCCGGTGACAGTGGAGTTGATTGAGGCTTTTTTTCGATCTTATGAAACAGATGGAAGTGTAGTACCGGAAGGGCTTGGGGAGTATCTGATAACGGATGAGGCTCGCAGAAGACTAAGGGAGATACTGCTCCATCCCAGCATTTACACGGAAGAAGGGCTCGAACAGGCAGTGTCGGAGTTTCGAGAGAGACACAGACAGACGGAGCTGAAAGAGCTTATCAGACAGGCCAAGGAAAAAGGAGATATCTCCGAACTCAACGCACTCCTTAAACTTAAGGGGCGCTCCAATAAGAAATAGATTTGTTTGTTCCAGGAGGTAAAGGCATGGGCAAGAGACCCGACGTTGGGAACCTCAAGAGACTTATAAACATAGGTAAGGATAAAGGTTACATCACATACGAAGAGCTGAATGACGATCTTCCTGACGACTTTGCGTCATCGGAGGGTGAGCTTGACGACCTTTTGATGATGTTTGAAGAATTGGACATCATGGTCGTTGACGAGGCCGGCAAAGAGGATGCGGAGAAAGCAAAGAGCCTCAAGAAAGATGACGATGCTTTCGAGGACAGGGAGGACTATGCCGTTGATGTGAGCGATGGATCATACCGAGCTACTGATCCGGTAAAGATGTATCTGAAAGAGATGGGATGCGTGTCTCTGCTGACAAGGGAAGGTGAAGTAAAGATCGCCAAGAGGATAGAGGCGGGAGAAAAGGATGCGTTATCGGCATTGCTTAACTGCTCGCTCGGAATCGAACATGTACTCGAGCTGGGAAGGGATCTCAGGGAAGGAAGGAGCAAGCTTAAGGACCTCACAAATGATATTGACGAAGAGGATAACCCGGTAGCCGTTGCCGAGAAGAGAGATGGCCTGCTCAAGATTATTGAGGAGATACAGGGGCTCTACGATGAGTTCTGCCTAAAAAGGAAACAGATTGCGGACGGGGCCATCCCAGAGGATCGGAAAAAGACATTGACAGGCGAGATGCGGGGCGATCAGGCCAAGATAATGGAACTGGTTAACTCCGTTAAGCTTGAAAAAAGCCAGCTCGACGCGATGCTCAAGAAGCTTAGGTCATTCATAACGGATGTGGAAGAGGCCGAAAGGCAGCTTACCGAGTGTATGCTTCAGGCAGGAGGAAAGCCCATCTCTTACCTGAGAAAATGCTTCTGCCGAATACCCGAGGCCTGCTCTGACGATGAAATCATACAGCCTATCGCTATGCGCAAAAGCGAACTTATCGAACTCAAGACCCGGGTTGAACGGGCCACTATGATGATAGACTCCGCCAGGCAGCGCACCAACAGGACACCGAAACAGCTTAAGGCGAAGCTCAAGAAGGTCGAGGACGCCCTGGTGAAGGCAAAAAGGGCAAAGAGTGAACTGATTGAGGCAAACCTCAGGCTGGTCGTAAGTATAGCCAAGAAATATACGAACAGAGGGCTGCAATTTCTTGATCTCATTCAGGAAGGCAATATAGGCTTAATGAAGGCCGTTGATAAGTTTGAATATCAAAGAGGATATAAGTTCAGCACCTATGCCACCTGGTGGATAAGACAGGCCATCACGAGGGCTATAGCAGACCAGGCGAGGACTATCCGTATCCCGGTGCACATGATAGAGACGATCAATAAGCTCATACGAACATCACGCTACCTGGTGCAGGAGCACGGCAGGGAGCCGACTCCGGAGGAGATAGCGGAGAAGATGGAATTTCCGCTTGAAAAAATCAGGAAGGTGTTAAAAATCGCTAAAGAGCCTATCAGCCTGGAAACACCCATCGGAGAGGAAGAGGACAGCCATCTGGGAGACTTCATAGAAGACAAGCGTATAATCTCCCCAGGGGACGCGGTTATCAACTACAGCCTTGGCGAACAGACCCGTAAGGTTCTTAACACCCTCACGCCGAGAGAAGAGAAGGTACTCCGGATGAGGTTCGGCATAGGAGAAAAGGCGGACCATACCCTTGAGGAGGTCGGCAAGGATTTCAATGTCACCAGAGAACGAATAAGGCAGATCGAGGCAAAGGCCTTAAGGAAGCTCAGACACCCCAGCAGGAGCAAGCAGTTAAGGAGCTTTGCCGAGTTCTAACGGATGATTAATGTTTTTCCTTGACAAATTGTGTTTTTATGGCATGTTTACAAGATTGATTCAAGGCGGGCCCATAGCTCAGCTGGAAGAGCCACCGGCTCATAACCGGTCGGTCCCTGGTTCGAATCCAGGTGGGCCCACCAACACAGTGGCCTTTCTAAGGCCGAAAAGAATATTGTGAATAAATACAACTATAAAGACTTCAGGCAGGATATAGTTAAAGAGGGCGCACAGATAATGGGTGCGCCCTCTCGCATTTTTCTCGCCTGCTTTCGATGGAGATGACCGTAAGAGTTAAAGACATCTTATCTCTGCTGGAGGAAGTAGCCCCTAGGCGTCTCGCTGAGAAGTGGGACAATAGCGGCTTGCAGGTTGGAAGCCTCAAGGGAGAGGTAACAAAGATAATGTTCTCACTTGACCCCTGCATCGAGGCCGTTAATCAGGCCTCCGGGGCCGGGGCAGAAGTCCTTATAACTCATCATCCCCTCATCTTTTCTCCTCTAAAGAGCGTTAGTGTTGACTCTTTTCCAGGCGAGGTGGTGTCCTTCGCCCTTGAAAAGGGTATTTCTTTGATTTCCGCGCATACCAATCTAGATCGCGCCAGGTATGGTATCAACGACGCGCTCGCTGAGATCCTAGAGCTGCGGGATCCCGTTGTATTGGAAGAATATGAGGGAGGAGAGAGAGAGGGTATCGGAAGGGTAGGGACGCTCGAAAAGACCCTAACCCTTGCTGATTTTGCGAGATATGTCGGGCAAAGACTTGCCTGTAAATCGTTAAGTATTATCGGATCGGCGGATGCCTCAATCAATAGGGTTGCGGTAGTGGGTGGATCGGGAGGCAGCTTTGTCGGAAGGGCCCGTTCGGTGGATGCGGATTGCCTTGTGACTGGAGATGTAGGTTATCATCACGCCCTTGCGGCGTGGAGAGACGGCATTTGCGTCATTGATGCCGGGCATTTCCATACGGAAAAGGCAGCCTTGAGGGTGGTAGCCTGGCGATTCCAGGCAATGTTGGAATCAAGAGAGTGGGAGATAAGTGTGGGCTTTTTTGACGCACAGATATCTCCCGTATTCAATCTTTCTGCTTGACGGAAGAAGCGCTCGGACTGTGGGCGCTGTTTTCCTTATATATATGGGCTACTGCCCGTGGGAGGATGAGTGTGCCGGAAAAAGACTTTATCGGTGTAATAAGTTGCCTTATAGAACTTCAGAAATGCGACTCGGAAATCAGAGACCTTGAGAGGAAGATGGAGATGGGACCTTCAAAAATCAATGGTCTTGAGGAGGATCTTGAGGTTGTAGAACATGAACTGGACGAGGAACTTGGCGAGATAGATTCCTGTCTTAAAGAGAAAAAGCTTTTTGAGCAAGAGATAGCCGATCTCGATAGGCAAATTGAAAAAAGTAATGATAAACTAAGCCAAATCAAATCTAATAAAGAATATAAGGCTGCGCTTAAGGAAATTGATGATGTTAAATTTAATAAAGGTCAGCTTGAAGAGAAGCTGCTGGTGACACTTGAAAGACTTGAGCAGGTGCTGCCAAAAAAGGAGATCAATAATGATAGGAAGAAAGAGCTGAAGGCCTCCTTTGAAAAGGAACGTAGGGAGGTAATGGCGGATATTGAAACGATAAAGGCAGAGCTTTCAGAGCTTGCGGCAAAGAGGGTGCAGTTTACCGCTGTGATTGAAAAGGACATCCTCGGTCACTATAATCTTTTATTATCCAGAAAGGCGGGAATAGCTGTAAGCCCCGTCGTAAAAGGCGTCTGCCAGAGTTGTCATATGGCAATCCCGCCTCAGCGGTTTAATGAGCTTATCAGGGGTGAGAAACTGATGGAATGCCCCAGTTGCAGGAGGATCATATACTGGGGTGATGACGGCAGGCTTAAAAAAGAGGAAGAAATCCCGGATTCAGGCGTGTCGGAGTAGGACGGACGGCCGCTGCCCTGCCTTGAACGACAGGGGGGAGGAAAGTCCGGGCTCCGCAGGACAGGATGCTGGGTAACGCCCAGTCCCGGCGACGGGAAGGAAAGTGCCACAGAAAGTAAACCGCCTGCCAAAGCAGGTAAGGGTGAAAAGGCGAGGTAAGAGCTCACCAGTCCCGCCGGTGACGGCGGGAGCTAGGTAAACCCCATCCGGAGCAAGACCGAATAGGGAGGCGTTAAGGATGGTCCGTCCGTGCCTCCGGGTAGGTTGCTTGATCCAGCCGGTAACGGTTGGACTAGAGGAATGGTCGTCATCCGTTCGGGGGTAACCCCGATTGGAGACAGAACCCGGCTTACGGCCTTCTCCGACACGAATTTATTTTGTAACTACTCAGATTCAAAGTTCAGGGGTTCAGGTTTTAAGGTTAGAGAGCGATGAAGATTGAGCGGTTTGAGGATATTGATGCCTGGCAGCCGGCACATATATTGCCCCGGAAAGTGTACAGTTTAACAAAAAAAGCCTGGATTTACAAAGGGCTACGGGCTGAAGAGACTACCACAAGATGCACCCGGATCATCAATGCACGATATTTTAGAGGGAATCGATTTTGAGACGAATGCGGAGTTCATCCGGTTTTTGATATCCGCAAAGCGATCTTGCAGTTAAATCCAAAGCGAACCCAATGTTTGCTTGGATGAAGAAAACATATCGCTCGATAAATTCAAATAGGTTTACGAACAGGCCGGGCGAACATGTGCCGGCATCCGTGGATTCATCTACTATCTCAAGGGATTTGAAGAACGGAAGCCAACTAACGGTCATGCCCTGTTGGGGCACAACGAAAAATGAAAATCACCCCCACCCATCCCTCCCCCGTCGAGGGGGAGGAAATATGCCGCCGCATCCCGACGTTTCGACGGTAAAGGAAGAGGGATAGGGGAGGAATAAAGGGAAGGGGCATTTTCATATAAACCGCCATGCACGAATGGGGCACAACGAAAGATGAAAATGCCGCATGTCATTACGGACTCGATCCTGAATCCAGGCCGTCAGTGCGGGGAAGGCCGGAACAAGAACCGGATAGCGGCGTAGGCCGCTATGACCTTCTATTTTAACATAAATTACTCCTCATTTCAGTTAAGGCCGGAATCTGGGTCAGGTCTGCGTCTTGACCCTGTTTTTCAGTGACCCCAAAAACAGCTCTGGCGTAACGAATCATCTGATTATTGGGAGGTGATAAGATAGACTCCATCGGGAACATTCTTGAAAGAGTGTCGCAGGAAAATGCAGTCCTTGTTATAGGGGCTGGGCACTTCGGTCTCAGGGCCGCGCGTATACTGCGGGCGGGCGGAAAAGAAGTCCTGATGATTGACATGGATTCTGCCTCTCTTGCTGAGGGGATATTGACCGGGGCTGAGGTATTCCGATCGGGGGCTGTAGAGTTTCTCTCCGAGCATTTTTCAAGGCTTCCCCCCGGGTTGACAATAGTCCCTGCGGTTCCTGTGCATCTGGCGTTCGAATGGCTCAAGAATAATCTCTCGGAATCTTTTGTTCTTAATAAAATAGCAGTCCCTGAATGTGTATCTGATAATATGGCTCATTGGTGGAATGCCTCTGAGGGGTCCCTTCTTGTGAGCTATGCCGATTTCATGTGCCCCGACAACTGCCCGGAGCCCGAATATTGCACGGTAACAGGGGAGAAACGGGAACTTCCACTTTATGGGCTTCTGGGGAGGCTTGATGTGAAAGGTTTCGGTGTCCTGGTATTGAGAAGCAGACAACTTGCTCCCGGGCTTGGCGGCTACAGTGCCGGCGACCTGAGAGCGCTCGCCGACTCCGTAGCCGAAGGCGCTGAAGAGAAGCTTCTTATCTGCACTTCATGCAGTTGTCACGGCATCATAACCGCCTGCGAGGTAATCCCTACTGGAACCGGGCGGCCCCGTTTGATATGATAAGAGCTATGAGCCTGTGGATAGCGCACTAGGGATTGACCGAACAGCCTTGCGGGGGTGATTGTGAATACACATATTAAATGATGAAGGCCCGGTGTCGCGAGACCGACAAAGCTGCTGTTAGGGCCAGTGACAGTCTTTTTAAAAGCAATATACCATCTTGTCCCTTTTAAGACCGGGGGGGCAGGAGACGGACAAAAAGGATGAACCATGTTTCTATTTTCCAATTTTATTGCTGCACTCGCAAGGGTTGTGGACATAGCCCTTACACTCTACATGTGGATTATTATAGCAAGGGCTGTAATATCCTGGGTGAGCCCCGATCCTTATAATCCCATAGTGAGATTTCTCATAAGGGCGACCGAGCCGGTACTGGGAAGGATAAGGAGGCTCATCCCCATCAACCTTGGAGGAATGGATTTCTCCCCCATAATTGCGCTCCTCGCGATAATTTTTTTGCAGTCATTTCTGGTAAAGAGCCTGGCGGAATTTGCTATGAGGCTTGGTTGAGCGCTCGTGAAAAGGCTCAAACCCTCGGAGGGGACGGTGATATCCGTAAGGGTGGTGCCTCGCTCTTCGCTTGAGGAAATAACCAGGGATGCCGAAGGGGTTTGGAAGGCAAAATTGACCGCCCCTGCCCTGGAAGGAAGGGCGAACGAGGCACTTATATCCATGCTGTCAAAAAGACTTGGCATAAGGAAGAGTGCGGTTCAGATAATTTCGGGAGAAAAGGCTAGGCTTAAAAGGGTCAAGATTGCGGGCCTGGACGGAGGCAGGATTGAAGAGCTTCTAACCTCTGACAGGCAGGCCCGGAAAAAGGGATAAGTGAGGTTGAAGCGGCAAGGATATTTACCCTGAAAAGCTATTTTCAAAGTAACTTTACGGATGTCTGGGCCCTACTCTGCGATTAGGGAGACAAGATACCGGTAGATGAGCGGATTTGAGGCAATAATGTCTGCTGAATAGGGGCTGTGGCGGGAGCCGTCAAAGCACGAGATAATCCCACCAGCCTCGGTTACTATGAGGGCTCCGGCAGCCGTGTCCCACGGCTTGAGTCCTTCCTCCCAGAAACCGTCAAGTCTGCCGGCCGCCACATAACACAGGTCCAGAGCCGCAGAGCCCGGTCTTCTCACCCCCTGGGCATTGTAAACCATCTTTTCAAATCTCTTCATTACAGGCTGAAATTTCTCGCGGATGGAGTAAGGAAAGCCGGTAGCAAGAAGTGCTTCCTGAAGGCCGGCCGTGGAGGTTACTCTTATCGGCCCTTTGTTGAGAAATGCCCCCTCTCCCTTCACCGCCTCGAAAAATTCATTCGAGAAAGGATCATATACCACTCCTACGACGGTCTCATCCCCTTCCCTCAGGGCTATGCTTACGGCGTAAAACGGAAATCCATGCACGTAGTTTACGGTTCCGTCAAGAGGATCAACCATCCATATTCTGCTTGCCTTCGGTCCTGAAAGCCCGGCTTCCTCCGTCAGTACTTCGTCTTGTGGAAACGACTCCCGCAAAAATCCGAGTATGATTCTCTCGGATTCAATATCTGCCTCGGAGACAAGATCAATCCTGCCCTTCTTATCAACTCTTATAAGCTTTCCGAAGGTTCCTCTGAGAAATGCGCCTGCCTCTTTTGCGGCCCGGCTCGCGATATCCAGCTCCTTTTCCCACATCAGCAGAAAAAACCTTTAGGGACAACTACTATACCCCTCTGGGTCACGGTGAAACGCTCCCTGTCCTTTGAGGGATTACACCCTATTTCAGTGCCGGGAGGAATGATGTTATTCTTATCAATGATGGCCTTTTTGATGGTGCAGTGCCTTCCTACCACCACCCTGTCAAGGATGACCGATTCGTCAACCGTGGCCCAGCTCCTCACTACGACATTGTATGAAAGAACGGAACTCCTCACGGTTCCGCTCACGATGCAGCCGGGGGCTACCAGGGAGTCGAGCGCCTTTCCGACCCTCGGGTTCGGCCCCTCCTCCTGGCTGAAGATGAACTTTGCGGGTGGAGCGGCCTCCTGGAATGTGTTTATCGGCCATCTGCTGCCGTAGAGGTTAAAATAGGGATCAACACCGGTAAGATCCATGTTTGCATTCCAATAAGAATCGAGATTTCCTACATCGCGCCAGTATCCGGAATCCCTGGTCCTTGGCTCAAGCCTGATGTTACGCTCTCCAGTCTCTGTCGTGACGTAGATGTAATCCGATATGGCGTTGCTCCTCCTGTAGGGATAGGCATAGATATTGTGGGTGGGGAGGAGTTTCGGTATTATGTCTTTCCCGAAGTCGTCTTCATCTCCGGATTTAAGTATTTCAAGCAGGGTTTCTGCCCTGAAGACATAAATGCCCATTGAGGCAAGGACGTGACCGGGGTCTCCGGGCACGGTACTGAAATTATCCTTGGGTTTTTCCCTGAATTCCGTTATACGGAAATCATCGCTTACGGAGGCGATCCCGAACTGGCTCGCCAAGGATGTATCCACCTCAAGCAGCGATAGGGTTACGTCGGCCTGTTTTTCATGGTGATAGCGGATAAAGAGGCTGTAATCCATCTTGTATATATGGTCGCCCGATAGGATGATAATGTCTTGCGGGTTGTACCTTTCAATAAGATAGAGGTTTTGGCGGATGGAGTCAGCCGTGCCTCTGTACCAGTCGTTTCCTACTCTCTGCTGCGGCGGGACATTTTTCAGAAAATGGCCTATCTTGTTGCTGAAGATGTTCCAGCCGCTCTCAAGGTGGTCCACCAGAGACTGCGATTTATATTGAGGGAGCACGATTATCTTATAGATGGATGAGTTGACGCAGTTACTCAGGGTAAAATCAATGAGCCTGTAGATACCCCCGAATGGAACTGCAGGTTTTGAACGGTCGTGAGTGAGGGGCATGAGCCTCTCCCCCCTACCTCCTGCCATTATGAATGCGACGGTGTCTTTCATTGGAAAACTCTCGGGATAGCAAGACCCCTTTCAGATAATTGAGTATGTCTCAAAACGAACAATAAAAGCCTTTACTACAAAAACTGCCGGATTATAGGTGTCATCTACAATAGGTGTCAAGGGCAAGCAAAGAAGGTGAGGGGGCGGTCAAGCGGCCTCTTGCGCTTGAAGAATGGGGCCTGATATGCTATAAGTTCGTATAATAGGTAAGGCGGGCGGTCCGCAGGATGAGGGCAGTCAGCATCACACACGTCAAATTCAGACGGGCGTAAAATCTCTGTGAGATCATACAGTCTGTAGGCATTAATCCGATGCTTACGGCATTGGCTATGCTGAATGGGGCAAAGACTGACGCTCTCACTAACGGTCATGCCCTGAAAGGGGCACAACGAAGCATGAAAATCATCCCCACCCCGCCCTCCCCCGTCGAGGGGGAGGGAATAATGATGCCTCATCCCCACGTTTAGACGGTAAAGGGGGAGGGAATACTGCCGGCGCATCCCGGCGTCTCGACGGTAAAGAGAAGGGGCATTTTCATATAAACCCTCATGCCCGAATGGGGCACAATGAAGGATGAAAATCACCCCCACTTCTCCCTCCCCCGTCGAGGGGGAGGGGAAAAAGTAGCCATTCCGGCGTATGACGGAAAAAAGACTGGATACCGGTCCAGGCCGGGTTGACCAAGATATGGTTTCACATAAATAGAAAAAAGAAGGGGGTCATGGATTATCCCGATTCAAGAGGCATAGCCGCTGGCGCTCAGAGCGCCATTAGCGCAGGACGCGGCGGATGGTGGGGCGATTACAGGCTGACATTAGGTGAAGCAGGGAGATGGCGTGTAGGCTCTACTGATATCATTGTCACACGGACTGAAAAGGAGTGGCGTGTGAGCCATGACGAAACCGGCCTTCCGGATGCTTTACCAGACTTTTCAGTGGAGATTCCATACGGAGGAAATCTTTCACCTGTAAGATTTAAGAGATATTGCTTTATCGAGACTAATGAAAACCTGCGCCTACTGCCTGCCCTGGCCGACCGCTTTGTGGTGACAAGGCCCTTTACGCCTTTCTATGTTCTGCCAAACCAGGAGGCGACCATATTTGCAAGTTCTCCACTTTGGGCTGTATTTTGGTCGCTTAATCCTTTAAGGCGCATGGATGAGTTCCCAATAATAAGGCCCTCCGACACGTGGTTCGGCCCGTCTCCGATGGAGGGGGAGTTTTGCTATGCCAGCAGGACAAATTGTTTTCTATCTCCCGAGGATTTGACGTTGAGATCCCACAGGGCCCTTACCCCTGTCAGGATAATAAACCATGCCTCTGATTCCCTTTTGCTTGAGAGGATTAATCTACCGGTTACAAATCTATCCCTCTTCGCGGCCCCGGATGGTAGCCTATGGACCGAACAGATCGTATTTGAAAGAAGATCAGGCTCCCTTAGCGCCGATATAAGAATTATGGAAGGCCCCGCGGCCTATGCGCATGGGGCCGAATTAGTCTGCGGCCCGAGGGAGCGCATGGAAAAAAACATGATGGTAAAGGCACTTAGTTCCATTTTCGGTTAGGCCTTTACAAGGAGCAGATGCGTGGACGAGATTATTGCCAGACTAATTGCCTTCACCAGGAGCGATCTTGCGGTAAATATTTTTAAGGCCCTGATACTTGTTATAATAGGATTCGCGGTTTCCAGGCTTGTCAGCGCATCCATAATGAGGGCCGTCAGAAGGTATCTGGACGCACAGCAGGGTATGCTTCTCAGAAAGGTCATTTACTATCTGCTGCTGAGTCTCTTTGTGGTATCAGCCCTTAGAGAGATGGGTTTCAGTCTGGGGGCGCTGCTTGGAGCGGCCGGTGTCTTCACGGTTGCGATAGGATTTGCGTCACAGACCTCCGCATCCAATCTTATAAGCGGTATCTTCCTGATAGGGGAGAGATCATTTCAGATAGGGGACTTCATAAAGGTGGAAGACACTACGGGAGAGGTACTTTCTATTGACCTGCTATCTGTTAAACTGCGCACCCTTGACAACCTTCACGTGAGGATTCCCAATGAGACCATGATAAAGTCAGAGGTGACCAATCTTACCAAGTTCCCTATCCGAAGAGTGGACCTCAAGGTCGGAGTTGCCTATAAGGAAGATATAGGAAAGGTGCGCAGGGTGCTGCTGAGTGTGGCTGACAAAAACCCTCTCTGTCTTGAGGAGCCGAAGCCGCGTTTTTATTTTCTGGGCTTTGGGGATTCCTCCCTTGATCTACAGTTTTCCGTGTGGGTAAAAAAGGAAAACTTTTTAGATTTAAGAACCTCGATGCATGAGGAGATAAAAGCGGCCTTTGATCGTGAAGGGATAGAAATTCCATTCCCGCACCTGAGCATTTATACCGGAAGCGTTACAGAGCCTATGCCCATTGCAATAATAAATAAGAAAAAGATGACGGAAATGGTAGAGGATGAGCAAACATTGCCACAGGGAGGAGAAAATACCTTATGACCCACTATAACACGGCACTCAGGAGCTACACTGCAAAAAGGGTTGAAGAGATAGAGTCCGCGGATATCATTGTGGGAATCCCATGCTTTAACAATGAAAAGACTATTGAGCACGTCGTCCAGATGGTCAGTCACGGTCTCGCCGACCATTATAAAGATAAGAGAAGCGTCATTATGATAGCGGATGGAGGCTCAACGGACGACACGCGAGAGGTGAGCAAGGAGTTTGAGATCAAACCCTGGCAGGAAAAGATAATCTCCATCTATAGAGGCCCGGGAGGCAAAGGTACGGCCTTGAGATCCGTCTTCGAGGCGGCTCAAAGGCTCAAGGTGAAGGCCTGCGCGGTTGTGGATTCGGATTTAAGAAGCATAACCCCGGACTGGGTGAAGTTCCTTTTGTCTCCTGTGCTCGAAAAAGGCTATCAGTTCGTCTCTCCCGTCTATATGCGCCATAAGTATGATGGAACAATCACCAATAATATCGTTTACAACCTTACAAGGGCTTTATACGGCAAGAGGGTCAGGCAGCCGATAGGAGGCGATTTCGCCTTCTCCCGGGACGTGGCAAGCTACTATGCGGATCAGGATGTGTGGGAGACGGATGTAGCCAGATACGGGATAGACATCTGGATGACCACAAGCGCCATAACACGGAATTTTAAGATATGCCAATCCAACCTCGGGGTGAAAATTCACGATGCCAAGGACCCCGGGCAACACCTTGGGCCTATGTTTCGCCAGGTCTTATGGACTATATTCTCCCTTATGGAGAAAAACGAGGAATACTGGAAGCAGATAAAGGCAAGTGAGCCTCTTGAGGTATTCGGCTACGAGGGTGCCGTTGAGCCAGAGCCTGTAAGGGTGAACCTGGATGGAATGATAGAGCACTTTAAGACCGGTTTTGATCAGTTCTCGGTGCTATGGAAGGATATCTTCTCCGCTGAATGTTTTGCGGAGATAGAAAAGACCTTCTCCATGGGGTCTTCCAATTTCCATATCTCAACCGAGGCATGGATCAGGATCGTCTATGAACTCGCGGCTACCTTTCATGCGTGGAAGGTAAACCGTAATAAACTGCTTGATCTGATGACTCCGCTTTATTATGCGCGGGTGGCCTCATTTGTCCGCCAGAGCTGGGATATGACCAGTCTTGAAGCCGAAGGCCTGGTGGAAGAGCAGGCAACGAAGTTTGAAGATGACAAAGAATACCTCCTGAAGGTCTGGGAGGATAAATACCGCAAAGCGGCTTTAATCCGATGAAGGTGCTTTTTCTCAGCTCCGAGGTCTTTCCCTATTCCAAGACAGGGGGGCTGGGAGATGTGGCCGGGGCCTTACCCTCAGCGCTAAATGATGCGGGCGCAGAGATTGCGGTGATTAGCCCTTCTTACCGCTCGGTAAGGGATGGCGGAGGCAAATACAGCCCAGTTATTGATGATATCCGGGTTCCCTTGGGTGCCGAAGAGCTTTCATTCGGCCTTCTATCCGCCGAAAGCGCAAATGGAGTTAAGATACTTTTTGTTGAAAGGGAAGACCTATATGACCGGCCCAATCTCTACAGAGGGTCCAGGGGAGATTATTACGACAATCTTGAAAGATTCGCGTTTTTCTCATGGTCTTCGCTTATCGCCGCAAAATCAATCGGTTTTCGGCCGGATATCATCCATTGTAATGACTGGCAGACAGGCCTTGTGCCTGCCCTCTTGAAAGGGCCCTTTGCCGGGGATTCCTTCTTTGCATCCACATCTAGCATTTTCACCATCCATAACATGGGATTTCAGGGGCTTTTTCCCTCCCATAAGATGGGGCTCACGGGGCTTTCCGAGGGGCAGTTCTATCATCCCCAGGGTCTTGAATACTGGGGCAACATAAGCCTGCTCAAGGCAGGCATCGTCTATTGCGATGCGGTTACAACCGTGAGCCCGACATATTCGCGGGAGATTCAGCAGCCGGAGCACGGAAGGGGCATGGAGGGGGTAATCTTTCGCAGGAGGGATAGGCTTTACGGGATACTTAACGGTGTTGACTACAGGTTATGGAATCCGTCGGATGACCCTTATCTGCCTTCTAAATACAGCCTCATGAACCTAGACGGGAAGGCCTTATGCAGGCAGGCGCTTACCAGGGAAATGGGTCTCAGTGAGATAGATCAGGAGGCGCCAGTCCTTGGGATGATCTCTAGACTTGACCATAACAAGGGAGTTGATCTTGTTGTTTCCGTTGTGGAAAAGATCATTGGAAGGGGTGGAGGGCTTGTGGTCCTCGGTAAGGGGGAACCATCGCTTGAAGATGCCCTTAAGAGAGCAATGCAGAAATACCCGGGGAGGATTTCTGTGCGCTTTGAGGTGGACGAGAGGCTTGCACACCTTATCATGGCAGGCTGCGACATCTTTCTTATGCCTTCGCGCTATGAGCCTTGCGGGCTAACCCAGATGTACGCGATGAAGTACGGCTCCATCCCTGTTGTAAGGCGCACCGGGGGACTCAAGGATACAGTATCTGAGTTTGATCCCTCAAGCGGAAGGGGAACGGGATTTACCTTCGATGCTTACGAGGCCGGCGCCTTTTCAGAGGCTATCGTAAAGGCCTTCCGAACTTATGGGGACAAAAAGGCAAGGGAAACCATTATTGAAAATGGTATGAAAGAGGACTTTTCATGGAATCGCTCGGCCGAGAGCTATCTCAAGGTCTATAGAGAACTCAGCGGCCATGACTGAGGAGTTAATGACGAAATATGGATGACAAGGTTGAGGAACTAAAGCGCTCCGGGTCTCCGGGATACCTCCTGACTGAAGACGACCTGTACCTTTTCAATCAGGGAAGGCACTTCCGCCTTTATCAAAAGCTCGGTTCCCATGCGGGAAGCCTCGATGGGGTTGCGGGGGTCTTCTTCGCGGTATGGGCGCCCGACGCTGAGGCGGTTTACGTCATGGGAGATTTCAACTCATGGCGCAAAAATGATATCGCCTTGAAGCCGGTTGCCTCTTCCGGCATCTGGGAGGTCTTCGTTCCCGGAGCTTCCTCTGGTGACCATTATAAATACCATGTGGCCTCCCGCTTTAGAGGATACAAGGCGGACAAGGCCGATCCATTCGCGTTCTTCGCCGAAGAGTCACCTCAGACGGCCTCGATCGTATGGGATCTTTCCTATGATTGGAAGGATCAGGAATGGCTTGGGGCGGGAGGGCGAAGAAACGCAGCAGACTCTCCAGTAGCAGTCTATGAGGTGCACATTGGCTCCTGGATAAGAAAGGTTGAGGATGGCGCAAGGCCGCTTACATATCTTGAACTCGCGGAAAAGCTTCCTTCCTATGTAAAGGATTCAGGTTTCACCCATGTGGAGTTTCTTCCTGTCATGGAACATCCCTTTTACGGTTCCTGGGGATACCAGACAACAGGCTATTTCGCGCCCACAAGCAGATACGGAAGTCCCCAGGACTTTATGCGGCTTATTGATTGCCTCCACGGGGAAGGCATCGGAGTCATACTTGACTGGGTGCCTTCACATTTTCCGAGCGATGAGTATGGCCTGGGTTACTTTGACGGCACCCACCTCTATGAACATGCCGACCCCAGAAAAGGAATACATCCTGATTGGAACAGCCTCATCTTTAATTACAGCAGAAATGAGGTGAGGAGTTTTCTCATAAGCAGCGCCCTTTTCTGGATGGATTTATACCATGCCGATGGAATAAGGGTGGATGCGGTTGCCTCCATGCTTTATCTCGATTACTCCAGAAAGGAGGGAGAATGGATCCCCAATGAATATGGAGGAAGGGAAAACCTTGAGGCGATAAGCCTTCTGCGCACCCTGAACGAAGAGATATACAAAGACTATCCCCACGCCCTGACCATCGCGGAGGAGTCAACATCATGGCCGATGGTTTCCAGGCCGACCTACGTGGGAGGGCTTGGATTCGGCTTAAAGTGGGATATGGGATGGATGCATGATACGCTTTTTTATTTCGCAAGAGACCCTGTCCACAGGAAATACCATCACAGATCTCTTACCTTCAGGATGCTTTACGCATTTCATGAAAACTTCCTCCTTCCCCTTTCACATGACGAGGTCGTTCACGGTAAAGGCTCCCTGCTGGGAAAAATGCCGGGGGATGAGTGGCAGAGATTCGCCAATCTGAGATTGATGTTTGGATACATGTATGCCCAGCCCGGGAAGAAATTGCTTTTTATGGGCATGGAATTCGGCCAGGCAAGAGAGTGGAATCATGAGGAAAGCCTTGAGTGGCATCTATTGGAATCGCCCTATCATTCGGGGGTGAGGAGATGGGTGTGTGACCTTAACAGGCTTTATCGCGGGGAAAAAATATTGCATGAGTGTGAGTTTCAGCCCTCGTGTTTTGAATGGGTTGACTGCAGCGATTCGGTTCAAAGCGTGCTGAGTCTATTAAGAAAAGGCAAGGGTGACGGGGAGGTAGTCCTTGGGGTTTTCAATTTCACTCCGGTTCCCCGCTACGGATATCGGATAGGGGTTCCTAGAAGCGGGGCATGGAAAGAGATCTTAAACAGCGACGCAGCGGATTACGGAGGAAGCGGAGTAGGGAACCTCGGGGCTGTGATGTCTGAAGCGGTTTCCTGTCACGGGAGGGATCAAAGCATATCTCTTACGCTGCCGCCGCTGGGAGCCGTCTTCTTGAAATCGGGGTCTCTGCTATGAACAAACGCTTTGTTTGCATTCATGGGCACTTCTATCAGCCTCCCAGGGAAAACCCGTGGCTCGAGGCGATACAGATGCAGCCCTCGGCCACTCCCTATCATGACTGGAATGAGAGGGTTACGGCCGAATGCTATACGGCTAATGCTTCATCAAGGATACTAAATGAGAAGGGCTTGATAGAGGAGATGGTCAATAACTATGCGATGATCAGCTTTAATTTCGGCCCTACACTTCTTTCCTGGCTGGAGCATAAGGCCCCGGAGGTTTATGGGGCGGTGCTGGAGGCGGACAAAAAGAGCAGAGAGAAGTTTTCAGGACACGGAAGCGCCATTGCCCAGGCCTATAATCACATTATTATGCCGCTGGCATCTGCCCGAGACAAGAAAACACAAGTATTGTGGGGCATAGAGGATTTCAAATATCGTTTTAAAAGGATGCCTGAAGGGATGTGGCTTCCGGAAACCGCGGTTGATCTTGAAAGCCTCGATATTATGGCGGAGCAAGGCATTAAGTTTACGATCCTTGCGCCTCATCAGGCAAGAAGGGTAAGAGCGTTTGCCTCAGGTAAATGGCTTGATGTGCGGGGAGGCAGCATTGATACCAGCCGGCCTTATGTCTTGAAGCTCTCATCCGGCCGATCCATAGCCGTTTTTTTCTATAATGGGCCTCTATCAAGGGCAGTGGCCTTCGAGAAGCTTTTGAACAACGGAGAGAACTTTGCCTTAAGACTTGCCGAAGGGCTATCGGAGGATTCCAAGAGGCCTCAGTTAAGCCACATAGCCACAGACGGTGAGACTTACGGTCACCATCACCGCTTCGGCGATATGGCCCTTTCCTACGCGCTCAGATATATCCCCTCCACGATGCTTGCGGAGCTTACCAACTACGGTGAATTTCTGGAAGCAAGCCTCCCCTCGGATGAAGTTGAAATCAATGAAAACACCTCATGGAGCTGCGCGCACGGAATAGAAAGATGGAGGAGCGACTGCGGCTGCAGAGTAGGAGGAGAACAGGCATGGAATCAGGTCTGGCGGGCTCCTTTAAGACAGGCACTTGATCATCTCAGAGACTCCATGGCGGAGATCTTTGAAAAGAAAGGTGCTTCCCTATTCAATGACCCTTGGAAGGCGCGAGATGCCTTTGTCAGGGTCGTCCTCGATAGATCGGAAAAGAATGTAGAGGCTTTTATGGCGGAGCACCTGGCTGGCACCGGGGAAAAAACGGTAACCGCTCTGAAATTACTTGAGATGCAGAGAAATGCGATGCTTATGTACACAAGCTGCGGCTGGTTCTTTGATGATCTGGCGGGTATCGAAACAATCCAGGTGATACAGTTTGCGGCAAGGGCCCTTGAACTAGCGCAAGAGGTCTCTGGAATAGCTCTTGAGGAGGAATTTCTTTCGCTTCTTGAAAAAGCAAAGAGCAATAGGCCGGGAAACCCTGACGGCAGAAGGCTATATGAAGAGGAGATAAGGCCATCTATGCTCAGCATGGAAAGGGTCGCGGCACACAGCGCCATGACCTCGCTTTTTCAGCAAAAAACGGCCATGAATGATCTATATTGCTACAGAGTGACGCAGCTTGATCACAGGATCGAAAGGGCGGGCAAATCGGTATTAAACACAGGCATCATGAGCGTCAAGTCCTGGATCACATGGGAAGAAAGGCGTATGGTTTTTGCGGCACTTCACATGGGGGAGCACAATATCGTATGCGGAGTTAAAGAGGAGCCCGGCGATAAAGACCCAAAGACCTTTATATCCGATATCGCCGGTGCCCTTTTGAAGGGCAATATCCCTCAGGCCTTGAGAATCATGGACGGTTTTTTCGATAAGGACGGCATCCATTCCCTGGAGTCACTTCTTAAAGACGGGCAAAACGAGGTGCTGGATTTGCTCCTGGCTCCTTCCCTCAAAGAGGCGGAGTCCGCTTATCGCAGGCTCTATGAGGACAACGCGCCCCTCTTGCGCTATCTCAAGGTGGCAGGGATAGCTCCCCCGCGTATGCTCCACCTGGCTGCCGAGACGGTTCTCAACGCAAGTCTCAAGAGGGCCTTTGAGGAAATGGATTTTGATGAGGCGGAGATCAAAGCGCTCCTCGATGAGGCAGATACCCAGGGTATTACGCTTGATGAAGAGGTTCTCAATTACGCGCTGGGAAAAAGCCTTGTCAGGCTGGGAAGAACACTGCTCAGAGATCCGGCCGACCGAATTGGGCTAAAGCGCCTTGTCGCCGCGGTGCAGCTGCTTGATCTACTTCCATTCCATGTCAATATATGGGATATCCAGAACGTGATTTACAGCGTCATGACCCTTCACTTTCCAACCATAAGGGATATGGCGGAAAAGGGCGAGGCTAGTCTTCTTGAATGGGTAAGGGAATTTAGATTCCTCGCCAGTAAACTCTACATAGCAATAGAATAAAAAAAATAATGACAAATTGAGGTCGCCCGGCTCATTATGGCAAAGAGAAAAAGTGGAATCCTTCTACATCTGACATCCCTTCCCTCCGGATACGGCATAGGAGATATGGGGCCCGAGGCTTACAGTTTTGTTGATTTTCTGAAAGCGTCAGGCCAGACCGTCTGGCAGATACTTCCTCTCAATCCAACGGATACGGCGCTGGGGGATTCTCCATATCACAGTACCTCGGCCTTTGCGATAAGTCCTCTGCTGATCAGTCCTGATACGCTTCTGAAAGAGGGGTTTCTCCAAGAAAGCGATCTCCCTTCAGTTGATTTTCCTTTACCGGGCTTTTGCGACTACCTGGCTGCAAAGGAAATTAAGGAAGCCATTCTTGGCAGGGCCTTTGAGCGATTCATCGAGAGGGGTGGAAGCAAAGACTTTGATGGTTTTGTGAGGGATAATGCACATTGGCTTGAGAATTTTGCCCTTTTCCAAACCCTTAAAGGAAAATTTGATGATAAGGTATGGTCGGACTGGCCAAAAGAATTCAGAGACAGAGAACCTCATGCCATAGCATCGGCTAGGCAGGAGCTTGCTGAGTTCATTGAACGAGTCAAGTTCTATCAGTTTTTGGCCTTTTCTCAGTGGAGGCTCCTGAGAGACTATTGCCGTGGCTGCGGGATTTCCGTCATGGGTGATGTCACCATCTACGTAAATTACGACTCCGCAGATGTCTGGACCCATCCCGAGATATTCGATCTGGACTCGGAAAAGCGGCCAAGGGCCGTTGCCGGGGTTCCTCCGGATTATTTCAGCCAGACCGGCCAGCTCTGGGGTAATCCCCTCTACAAGTGGGATGTGCTGAAGAACAGGGGCTATGATTGGTGGCTTTCACGTATCTCCCATAACCTCTCTCTTTACGACAGGATAAGGATGGACCACTTCAGGGGCTTTGTGGCCTTTTGGGAGGTCAGGGCAGGGGAGAAGAGCGCCCTAAACGGGAGATGGGTGGAAGCCCCTGCCATGGATTTTTTTGCGCATGTGACAAAAAGCTTTCCCTGCGCAAGGATAATAGCCGAAGATCTGGGCGTGATCACCCCGGACGTGGTAGAGGTGATGCGCCGCTTCTCCTTTCCGGGCATGAGGCTCCTGATCTTTGCCTTCGGAGGCAATATGGCTGATAACCCTTATCTTCCTCATAACCTGAGAAATAAGTGCGTTATCTACACCGGCACCCATGACAACAATACAATCAGAGGGTGGTTTGAAGAAGAGATCACCCCCTCAGAAAAAATGCATCTGTTGCGCTATATCGGAAGAGATGTTGGACCGCAAGAGATTGCCTGGGAGATGATAAGGCTTGCCATGATGTCTGTAGCAGCCACGGCGATATTTCCCATGCAGGACATAATGGGTCTGGGCTCAGAGGCAAGGATGAACAGGCCTGCAACGCCCAAGGGCAACTGGAAATGGAGGCTTGCGCCTGATAGTCTCACCCCCGATCTTGCCCGAAGACTGAGGCTCATTACCGAGACCTACGGGAGGCTGGCCGGATAGGGCGTCCGGCGGGCCTTCCGATGGTCGTCGCCTACAGACCGGGACGGGAAGAGTTTATACGAAAATGCCCCTTCCATTTACCCTTCCCCCTTTACCGTCGAAACGTCTGGATGCGGCGGCATTATTTCCTCCCCCCTGGACGGAGGTGTGGAGGTGATTTTTGTCCTTCGTTGTGCTCCAGGAGGCCATGAGGTTTGAAGAGACAGGCTACCTGGGTGGAACGTCGTTCGGATCGGGGCTGGTAGGGACAACCCCGGTCTGTTCCTCATCCAGCAGCAGGAGCCTCAGCCAGGGCATGGGACGAGGCTTCATCGTGGAAAAGGTCATGGTCTCTCCATAAGATGAACCCTCTGCATTGGTCGCCGAGATGCGGAAATAGTAAGTGCTCTTGGGGTTGAGCCCTGTAACCAACGTGGAAACCTGTACCTCGGCATAACCGTCGCCGGCCTGAGCCGAAGGTGTTATGAGACCAAAGTAGGGTGTAAGCCCATACTCAAAATAGTAGCTGGTGTTGATTCCGTAAGGATTAACCGTGGCATTCAAATGGGCCGAGGATGATGTCACCCCCGAGGCCGAAGAGAATTTGATAGCGGTTGCAGGACTGGTTTTGGCCTCGGGAGGACCCTGCGTTATTAGTGTCATGTCCTCACCGTAGGCTATTCTGGTTGCTTTGGAGGCCACGATGCGGAAATGGTAAAGGGTTCCGGCTGAAAGGCCAGCGATGTCTGAGTAGACAGTGACGAACCCTGTTCCGCTCCCTGCAGAAAGGCTCGATGTGGAAGAGCCGTAGGCGGTAGTGGTACCGTACTGGAAAAGGTAGTTGGTGGCTGAGCCGTTCGGATTTACAGAGCCGCTCAGCCTCGCCGAAGCGGAAGTGACGGATGTCGCAGTGCCTGTGATTGAAAAATAGAGATAGGCGATTCCGTCAATATCATCCTGGTGGAGGGTCCGCTTTGAGATATCCCCCTTGGTTCCGTACCCGTACATCGTCTTTTCAACTTCTGATGCTCCGTATAAATCCCCCAGACTGAGAGAATGCCCGCTTTCGTGAGTAGCCAGGCTTTGAACGTCGTAGGAAGACGCGCTTCCGCCAGTCGCGTAAGAGAAATTTATGTTCATTTGAATGTCAGAATCATAAATCTTACCGGAGTAACGATCATACCATATAGTGTTTTCGGCTAATGTATGGAGATCGTCAGGGTCGTCATTTTCGACAACATTATCCATATGTCCGAAGCATATGATATTCAGCCCGTCGTTGAGTCCATAGTCACCCGGGTCATCGTATGTCCCTCTTTCGTGGTCTGGATCAAGGTTAACGTCGTAGCAAACTTTTTCAGTGAGCCCTCCGTATAGAAACACGAAAGATGATGACGGCACTTCCGTCCACGTCTGCAAGGCGGCCTGGACGGCTGAAAGACTCCCCGAAGGGCCGCCTGATGCGTTGACATAGTATGTCTCCGAAGGTATCTGCCATTTAATTTCCGCTCCGGTTGATTCTGTCTTGCTGACTACAAATGCAAGCGAGCGCTCGGAAAAGAAAGTGCACACCAGCATCGAGAAAAGCAGGGTGGAAATAAAAACTGTCTTAATCCTTGGCTGGTTTATCATCTACAGATTTTATCTTTCTTATGATTTCATCAAGTGGAAGTTCCCGGTCAACCAGATCGGCCCCTGTTGCAATAGAAAATCCCTTTTTCCTTGCGATACCGTCCGCCCCTATGCTGTATTTCCCCTGCGCCTTTCCGATGAGTTTCCTCACAGTGCCTGTTTTCCTGACCATGTTATCGCTAAGGAAGAGTAAGACCTTTTCTCCTTTATCCATTGGCGCCACATCCGAGACCTTCATCCCAAGACCGTCTATCTCTCCCCCGGGGTACTCAACCGTTATCTTCCTTTCAACGGTTTTTCCTCTAACCACCTGCTGAACAAGCACTGTGGCCCTTGAGACAATCCTTCGGTGGTCGTCGCTCCAGAAGGATTGAACATCTTCCACATCTCCCAACACCACGAGGGAGGATGTTTTTGCAAGCTCTTCGGTGCTTAGCCCTATCATCTGCGCCAGGCTCCCGTCTGTCACGCTAAGGAACAAGGACGAGAAGATCGAGGCAAGAAAAAAGGCTCGGAAGAGGGCAGTCGAAGTCCAGGCGAATCTCGTTCTTCTATTTATCATTTAAAATCCTTATGAAATCCAAGTCCTCAGGTGCAGAGTTTTTGAACCTGATCATTTACCATAACCAAGAATAGTGCGACTTCACTCACCCATATGCCCGGGCAGGGCACAATGAACATGAA
>MNYJ01000092.1 GCA_001874005.1 Desulfobacteraceae bacterium CG2_30_51_40 | reverse complement strand
GCTTCTCTTTCGCTTGTTCATAGTCATCATATCCGCTGGCAATAGCGTTGCGAGATACACCTGTAGCCCTCGAAACAATTGATACGCCTCCATATCCTATAACTTTAGCCTCAGCGGCCAGATACAATCGTCGCTGGCGCTCATCCAAAAATGGTGATACTAAAGTATATCGCTGGTTGATCATATCTGTATCCATGAACCCAGTATATCATGGATTAGTTAGATTGCAATAGTTATTTTGTGACGACTCCTAAGGAGAAAATCTATTGTATATCAAGGACAAGGATATTGAAGAATACTTCATTAGGCAAGAGCCTTTTTATGTCTCTACCGGAGATGAGATAAACGTTTTTACCAGGGCATGGGAAAATAGACTCCCTGTGCTTCTCAAAGGTCCAACTGGCTGCGGCAAGACCCGGTTTGTGGAATATATGGCCTGGAGGCTGGCAAGACCGCTTGTGACCGTCGCTTGCCATGATGATCTTACGGCAGCCGACCTTGTGGGACGGTATCAGATAAAAGGAGGCGACACAGTCTGGGTGGACGGACCCCTCACAAGGGCCGTAAGAAGCGGCGCTCTTTGTTATCTGGATGAGATTGTCGAGGCCAGAAAGGATACAACCGTAGTAATTCATCCCCTTTCCGATGACAGGCGCATCCTTCCTGTGGAAAAGCTCGGGAAAATTGTAGAGGCGGCCCCTGAATTCATGCTGATCATATCCTACAATCCAGGCTACCAGAGCGTGATGAAGGACTTAAAGCCAAGCACCCGGCAGAGGTTTGTCTCTCTCGAGTTTTCATACCCGGAGGAAGATTTGGAGAAAAAAATTGTTTCCAAAGAAGCGGGTGTTTCGGACGACACGGCGGCGGCTCTGGTAAAGGTGGGGAGGATGACCCGCAATCTTAAGGAAAAGGGGCTTGTGGAGGGCGCAAGTACCAGGCTCCTAATCCACGCCGGAAAACTTGCCGCATCCGGAATTAGCCCTGCCGACGCCTGCAGGTATGCCATAACCGGCACCCTCAGCGATGACAAAGAGATGGAGGCTGCCATAAGTGAGATGGTTGCCGCCGTATTTTAGTCCGCCATACTGACGCCGGGGACTCTATGAGCGAATACAGCCTTAAGATACTTTCTCTTTTCCCTGTGCCTTTCTATACGGATAGAAGGATATATTTTGAAGGAGATCTGGAAGAAGAGGGAATTGATAAGGCTCTGGATGATCTTGGAGCTGAAAGGGCAGATGCGGTCATGGAAGCCGCAACTACCCTGTCTGCTGTCAAGCCTGAGCTGGCATTCCATCTCTTGCAATCGCTTGATAGCATAGGGCCCTTGATAGAAGCAGGTCAGCTAGATCTATGGACAAGGGCGGTCCTGGATCTCTATGACTCCCAGGGGCTTATGCCGGCAAGGGATTTCATAAGGTTCGGGAAGGATCATCCCCTTTTCAATCGCTATTGGGGGAAAGGAATATCATTGCGGGAACTGGGCTCTGTCCTTGAGACCTATCTGAACTCCCTGGGTAAAGAGCATGTTTCGATAAAGGAATCAAATAGTCACTACACGGATACATCATTCATCTACCTCCCGGAGAGGCTTACAATCTTTTCTGCCTCAGACAAGGCGAGGCTGCTTTATAAGGCTATGGCTACTTGCAGCTACGCGCAGATCGCTCTGGGGACTTATCGCCTTGATCTTTCAAGTATCGCACCTGTCGCCGATGCACTCAGGCAGAGGTATTCATGCCGGGAGGAAGGGGAGGTATTGTCGGATCTTAGAAGGTTTTTCGGTCTTTTCCCAAATTCTGATCTGGCGGCCGATATATTCGGTCTTGTTGAGACCGTGCGGATCGAGGCATGGATGATCCATAATCTTCCGGGTCTATACAGAAGATTGGCTATTCTCAAAAGAGATATTCTCGCGGTCAGGCCGGATATTCTTAACGCATCAGAGATGAGCAATACGATTGATCAGGCGGCCCGCTGGTGGCTTGGGCTTAAGGAAGCCAAGTGCCCCAGAGTTATAACTGATAAGCTGAAAAGTTTTTTTGAAAATGATTCACGGGTCGAGGATACCGCACGTTTGACGTCGGATTTATACAGGATTTTTAGTGTCCTTGAAGGACCATACATGCCGGTCGCCGCCTTGCTCTACTCTGGCGAGTTGAGGCCTGAGGAGGCTCAAAGAGAGAGGCTCAGAAGGCGCGAGTCAACACGCGTTGAGTTTAGAAAGGAACTTGAAAAACTCATATGTGATCTTGGGCCTGAAGAGGAGGTGCGCATCTCTGTTCCTCCATCCGGAAAATCCAGCCGATCAGGGCTCCGCTCTCAGGCGAGACAGGAAATTCCTGACGAAATTAATATAAATGGCAGAGCAGTTCCTGTCCCTGAAGCCCTCGGTAAGGTCATAGAGGAGATATTTGAAGACCTTGGGAGTATTCCCAGTTCATATCTGGTGGTGACTGACGAGATGTCAGGGCATCACTTCTCCCACCTCTGCGATGTGTCGCTGGGGCCCGCAAATCTTCTTTCTGAAAATGGAAAGGGGGTGCATGTCCTTGATGAATGGGACTATCGCAGGAATGGTTACAGGAAGAGATGGGCTCTGTTGAGGGAGACTGAGATATCTTCGGGCGAGGTGGAAGGCGCAGATGAGATTCTCTCAAACTATGCGAGTCTGGTGCGGAGGATAAGAAGGCAATTCGAGCTGATGAGGCAGGAGCAGATACTCTTGCGCAGACAAAAAGAAGGCGATGAGATAGACCTGGATGAGGCAGTGGCTTCAATAGCGGATCTCAAAGCCGGGGTACATCCGTCCGATCAGCTCTTCATGAGACTTAAGAGGGACAGGCGGGATATAGCGGCTGTTTTTCTTATTGATCTGAGCGGCTCAACAAACGGGTGGATAAACCGCATGGAGCGGGACATGCTTTTGATTCTGTGTGAGGCCCTTTCAGTGTTGAATGACCGCTTTGCCATATACGGTTTTTCAGGAAACACACGCCTCAGATGTGAACTCTACCGCATAAAAGCCCTTGGAGATAATTACGACAAAAGCGTCAAGGGGCGAATAATGAATATAAAGGCTTATGAATACACGCGTCTTGGGCCGCCTATCAGATATCTTACGTCTCTTTTATCTGACACAGAGGCCCGCACAAAACTCCTCATCACCTTGAGCGACGGAAAACCCGATGACTATGACGGCTACAGGGGCGCATACGGTATCGAGGATACAAGACAGGCCCTCATAGAGGCAAAGCGTAAAGGCATACATCCCTTTTGCATCACCATTGACAAGGCGGAGCACAGCTACATCAAACACATGTACGGGGATGTAAATTATCTGTTCATTGACGATATCTCCTGTTTGCCTCTCAAGGTTCCGGAGATATATAGAAAACTGACTTCATGACAGGTCTGCTGAGACTCGGATAAAGTCCGCAACTAACGGTCATGCCCGAGTGGGGCACAACGAAGAATGAAAATGCCGCACGTCATTCCGGACACGGTCCGGAATCCAGTTGTAAGAGACTGGATACCGTTTTACGCCGGTATGACGATGTATTTTCATATAGAACCCTTCGGAAGCCTCTGGGGTAAATGGGATGGCCTGCTTACTATTTTTCAAGAAAAATGTTTGATGCAGGTACGGCTTTCATGTATCATCTTAAAAAGTGATTCTTTACAGGAAGCGCTATCCGAACCATTGAAAAAGCGATCTTTCAGGAGGTAGGAGAACATGGCCAAGATACTTATCGTTGATGACGAACAACATATACGATACCTCTACTCCGAGGAATTGACAGAGGCCGGGTACGAGGTAACCACGGCTGAAAACGGCTTTAAGCTGCTTGAGAAAATTGAAGAGGAGAAACCTGATCTGGTAGTTCTTGATATAAAGATGGTGGGCTATAACGGTCTCGATCTCCTTCAAGAAATAAGAAACAAATTTTATGACCTCCCCGTGATTTTATGTACAGCCTATGATACCTTCAAAGAAGACATGAAGTCCATTGCAGCGGATCATTATGTCATCAAATCTTTTGATCTTACTGAACTCAAAAACAGGATCGCGATGGCCCTTGAATCCAGCGGAAAAAAGGAAGCCTAGCACTGTATCTCCTTTGACCGGCTCCCCCTCCTGTAAGCAGGCGGGGGTTTTTGTTTCTCTCCGAAAAATTATTGACATGAGAAATTCGCTGTGCTACTCTCGAAAAATGAATGACAATTCATTCATGATTGACATTGCCTTGGGTTTGAGCCTTGCTTATCCGTATCGAGCATAAGGACAGGCGGACATCTTGAAGCCAACGAAGAGTGAGGAGGCCACGTATGGAAAAGACGATCAAGAAGGCCGGCGTTGTGGGCGCTGGTGTAATGGGAGCCACCATAGCAGCCCAGTTGGCCAATGTGGGGATTGAGACCTATCTGCTGGATATCGTCCCGCCCCAGTTGAGTGATGAAGACAAGAAGAAGGGAATCAGTGTCGAGGATCGAGACTTCAGGAACAGATTCGCCGCCAACGGGCTCAAGGCTGCCCTGGGGGCTAAGCCTGCAGCCTTTTATGTTCCCGAAAACTCAGCCCTCATAAAGACAGGCAATATAGATGACAATCTTTCATGGTTGAGCGGCGTTGACTGGATTATTGAGGTGGTTGTGGAGAGGCTTGATATAAAAAGGTCTCTATTTGAAAAGGTGGAAAAGGTCTTAAAGCCCGGCACCTTTATAACTTCCAACACATCGGGGATACCGGCAAAGGCCCTGTGCGAGGGAAGAAGCGAGACATTCCGCAGGCACTTTGCCATAACGCATTTTTTTAATCCGCCAAGGTATATGAAGCTCCTTGAAATTGTTCCAGGTCCTGACACCATGCCTGGTGTCATCGAAACCCTGGTTGCGGCCTGCGAAAGGATTGTTGGAAAGGGCATTGTCCATGCGAAGGACACCCCGAACTTCGTAGCAAACAGGATAGGCACCTTCAGCATGCTTTACGGGATCAGGGCCATGGAGGAGATGGGCCTATCCATAGAGGCGGTTGATCAGCTTACAGGTCCGGTCATAGGGCATCCCAGGAGCGCCTCTTTCAGGACGGCCGACCTGGTGGGCCTGGATACGCTTCTGCATGTTGCAGACAATGTCTATCAGGGGACGCAGTCTGATGAGAAAAGGGAGATGTTCACTCCTCCTGCTTTTGTAAAGGAGATGGTTGGCAAGAAGCTGCTGGGAGACAAGACCAAACAGGGTTTCTACAAGAAGACAAAAGATGAAAAGGGTAAGAAGGCAGTGCTTACCCTCGACTACAAGACACTTCAGTACCGGCCACAGGAAAAGGTAAAGATGGCGTCCCTTGAGGCCGCAAAAAACCTCCCCGGCCTTAAGGAAAAGATAAAGTCACTTTATTACGCGGCCGATGTGGGAGGTCAATACACCTTCCGGACCACGTCTGAGACACTTGTCTATTCGGCCAACAGGATACCTGAGATCGCAGATGACATCGTCAACATTGATAATGCAATGAAGTGGGGCTTTGCATGGAAGCTCGGTCCCTTTGAGGGATGGGATGCCCTGGGGGTCAAAAAATCCGTGGCAAAGATGAAGGAGGCAGGCTACGTCATTCCGGCCTGGGTAGATGAGATGCTTTCATCCGGGAAGGATTCCTTCTACAAAAAGGAGGCCGGAAAGAACTTCTACTATGACATAGCATCAAAGAGCTACAAAGAACTACCCGAAAAGCCCGGAGTAATCCTTCTACCCTCCCTCAAGGAGCGCAATAAGACCATCGCTTCCAATACAGGAGCAACTTTGCTTGACCTTGGCGACGGCGTTGCATGCCTTGAATTCCATACAAAGATGAATTCCCTCGGAGAAGACATAATCAGCATGATTCATAAGTCGGCTGAGATCGTGAGCAAGGATTTCAACGGACTTGTGATAGCCAATCACGCGGATAACTTTTCCGTGGGCGCGAACCTTGCCCTTGTTCTCTTTACAGCTCAGGAAGAGGAATGGGATGATCTGGAGTGGGCAATCAAATCCCTCCAGGATGCCCTTATGAAGCTCAAATATCTGGATAAGCCGGTTGTAGCGGCTCCCGCCGGAATGGCACTTGGCGGAGGATGCGAGATCTGTCTTGCGGCCGACCGCGTGCGCTATGCCGCTGAAACTTACATGGGTCTGGTCGAGGTGGGAGTGGGGCTCCTGCCTGCCGGAGGAGGCACAAAGGAACTGCTTGTCAGAAATACGGAGCATCTTTTTGAAGTGCCCAAGGGCGGGCTTTATCCCAAGCAGATAGAACTTATGCCTTTTGTGGCAAGGGCCTTTGAGACGATAGCAACCGCCAAGGTCGCAACTTCAGGCCCGGAGGCCGTGAAGCTTGGGTATCTGAAGAAGACGGACTTGATGACGGTCAACAGGGACTATCTCATCCAGGACGCAAAGAACACGGTTCTCGCCATGAACATTGAGGGCTACAGGCCCCCAAGACCTCTAACCGCCATCCGTGTAGCAGGGGAGAACACCTTTGCCATGATAAAACTGGGGCTGTGGACCATGCGCCAATCCAATTTTATTACGGATCATGACGTGACCGTATCCACAAAGGTAGCTTACGTGCTCTGCGGAGGAAATGTCCAGGCTGATACCATGGTTAGTGAGCAGTATCTGCTTGACCTTGAGAGGGAGGCGTTTCTGAGTCTGTGCGCTGATCCCAAGACCCAGGCCAGGATGCAGCACATGTTAACAACAGGAAAACCGCTTAGGAATTGATAGAGGGAGGAAGTGATCATGAAAGAAGCCGTAATTGTCGCCGCATGCAGAACGGCGATAGGTAAAGCCCCTCGAGGAATGCTTAAGAACACTCGGCCTGAGGAGATGGGTTGCGCCGTTCTGGGAGACCTTCTTAAGAGGACTGGGGGGCTTGATCCCAATATTATAGATGACGTCATAGTTGGCTGCACCTTTCCGGAGGCGGTACAGGGACTTAATCTGGGGCGCGTGCTTGTTATGTCCATGGGCTGGCCTGACAGAATACCTGGAATGACCGTAAACAGGTTCTGTTCCTCCGGACTCCAGGCGATAGCCATCGGTGCTGAAAAGATCATGTGCGGATTCTCCGATGTGGTCGTTGCTGCCGGGGTGGAGAGTATGAGCCAGATTCCCATGGGCGGGAGTATGATGTATCCCAACCCGGCCCTGGTTGATGTGAGACCCGGGGCCTTTACCGGCATGGGCCTTACCGCTGAAAATGTGGCTGAACGATATGGTATCACAAGGGACGAGCAGGATGCGTTCGGTGCGAAGAGCCAGCAGAAGGCCGAAGTGGCAATTAAGACCGGAAGATTCAAATCCCAGATCGTGCCCCTCAAGATAAAGGTTCAAAAAAGGCTTCCGAACGGCAAGTTCGGTTTCGACGAGGTAGTCTTTGATACGGATGAGGGTGTGCGTTTCGGCGTGACCAAGGAGAGCATTTCAACTTTGAAGCCCGCCTTTAAGCCTACAGGCAGTGTTACGGCCGCCAACTCCTCCCAGACAAGCGACGGGGCCGGCGCGGTGCTGCTCATGTCCAAGGAGAAAGCCAGAGAGCTTGGGCTGAAGCCCATGGCGACCTTCCGTTACCACGCAGTTGAAGGCTGTGAGCCGGAGTACATGGGAGTGGGGCCCGCCGTGGCGATCCCGAGGGTGCTGAAGCTGGCGGGAATGACCATTGATCAGGTTGATCTCATAGAGCTTAATGAGGCATTCGCCGCTCAGGCCATTTACTGCATAAAGACCCTGGGTATCAATGAGGAGAAGACGAACGTAAACGGAGGTGCTGTTGCCCTGGGCCATCCCCTGGGCTGCACAGGCGCCAAGCTGACCACCCAGTTGATATATGAAATGCGGGAGCGCAAGGCCAGATGGGGGCTTGTATCCATGTGCATCGGTTTCGGCATGGGCGCGGCTGCGCTCTTCGAGGTAGAGGATTATTAAGGCTTTCTGAAAAAAGGAGATAGTGTCATGGCAGAGAGAAAGATTTTCGCCGGCGGTGAATTCCTGATCGGCGATGTGGGGCACGGGGATGTTTTTACTCCCGAGGATTTTACTGAAGAACACAAGATGATCCTTGAAACCGCGAAGGATTTCATATCAAAGGAGATCAATCCGGTCATTGATCGCCTTGAAGAGAAGAACCATGAGCTTGTCTTGGATCTTCTTAAAAAGGCAGGCGAGCTGGGACTTCTAGGAACCGATGTGCCGGAAGAATACGGCGGCATGGGTCTTGACAAGGTGAGCACAACGGTTGTCGGAGAGGCGATGGGCACGGCCGGCTCTTTTTCAGTGGTTTACGGAGCACACACAGGAATCGGCACCCTTCCGATCGTCTATTTCGGAAATGAGGAACAGAAAAAGAAATATCTGCCAAAACTGGCCGGAGGTGATTGGTGTGCCGCATACTGCCTTACCGAATCAGGGGCAGGATCTGACGCCCTTAACGCCCGGACAAAGGCTGTTCTTTCCCCGGACGGAAAATATTATATCCTGAACGGCGAAAAGATGTTCATCACCAACGCCGGATGGGCGAGCAGCTTTGTCGTTTATGCAAAGGTGGATGGCCAGCACTTTACCGGGTTCATAGTGGAAAAGACCTTTCCCGGTGTCTCAACCGGAGCCGAAGAAAAGAAGATGGGTGCCCACGGGTCATCCACAAGGCCTGTCATATTCGAGGACGCGAAGGTGCCTGTTGAAAACCTCATGTACGAGGTAGGCAAGGGCCATAAGATCGCATTCAACATCCTCAATATCGGAAGGTGGAAGCTGGGCGCCATGACCATGGGCGGCTGCAAGGGCTGTGTCACCGGGGCGGTAAAGTATGCGAAAGGCCGTGTTCAGTTCAAGGTCCCGATAAGCTCATTTGGCATGATCAAACAGAAGATTGCCGATATGGCTATTCGCACCTATATGAGCGAAAGCATGATGTACAGACTTGCCGGAATGTTTGACGACAAGCTAGGCACGCTTGATGAGAAGGCCAAAAAGAGCGGCGCGGAGACCGCAAAGGCCATAGAGGAATACGCCCCTGAGTGTTCAATTTCCAAGGTCTATGGATCAGAGTGCCTGGATTTCTGCACGGATGAGTATGTTCAGATACTTGGAGGGTATGGTTACTGTTCTGAATATCCTGCCGAAAGATATTACAGGGACGCACGCATAAACAGGATATGGGAAGGCACCAACGAGATAAACAGGATGCTCGTTCCCGGGACCATGCTTCAGAGAGCCCTTAAGGGACAGTTGGCGCTTCTTCCCGCGGCCCAGGCCGTGGCAGGGGAACTTATGACCTATTCCCCTCTTTCGGTGCAGCTTCCGGATACGCCACTTGCACTTCAGCAGCACGTGATTAAAATGAGCAAGAAACTAGCCCTCATGGTAGCCGGAGTCGCAGCACAGAAATTCGGTCCGGGTCTTGTAAAGGAGCAGGAGGTCATGGGCAAGATAGCCGACATGGTGATAGAGATATTCGCCATGGAAAGCGGGCTTCTGAGGACCCTGAAGCTCATTGAGAAAGAAGGCGAGGAAAAGGCGAAATATCATATCGCGGCGGTAAAGGCCTATGTGGACGATACAATGCCGCGCATAGAGAGCTGGGCCAAACAGGTGATCTCCCACGTGGAATCAGGAGATATGCTGAGGACGCAGCTTGCAGGCGTTAAAAAGCTTGCCAGATATCAACCCATTGATGCCATTAACGAAAAAAGACTTGTAGCGGACAGGATAATAGAGCTGGAATCTTATCCCTTCTAAAACGGCCTAATTTGCTGTATAAGAAAAAGAGGGACCCTTTTTTGGGCCCCTCTTTTTTACTTTAAGGACCAGGACAAATTGATGGATACAGGAATGAAAAATCTCAGAAATATAGGCATAAGCGCTCACATTGACTCGGGGAAAACCACGCTTACGGAAAGGATTCTTTACTATACGAAGCGGATCCATGCCATTCACGAGGTCAAGGGAAAAGACGGCGTAGGGGCAAAGATGGACTCTATGGAGCTTGAGAAGGAAAGGGGTATCACCATCTCTTCCGCAGCGACTCATTGCGCCTGGAAAGGCTACAAGATCAATATAATAGACACCCCCGGCCACGTTGACTTTACAATCGAAGTGGAGAGGGCGCTGAGGGTGCTTGACGGAGCTATACTGGTTTTATGCGCCGTAGGAGGAGTTCAGTCTCAGTCCATCACAGTGGACAGGCAGATGAATCGCTACAGGGTTCCCCGCTTGGCCTTCATTAACAAGTGCGACCGCTCGGGGGCAAATCCCTTCAAGGTGGTCGCTCAACTCCAGGAAAGGCTCAATCACAACGCGGTACTAATGCAGATACCAATCGGACTTGAAGGGGATTTTAGGGGGGTTGTGGACCTTGTATCCATGAAGGCTATCACCTTTGAAGGGCCTTATGGAGATGACATGAAGGAGTCCCCGATACCCTCGGAGCTTGTGGCCGATGCGGCCGGGAAACGGGAGGAGCTTCTGGATGCGGCATCCATGTTCTCCGATGAGCTTATGGAGGCGGTATTTGAGGACAGGGTCACTGAGGATTTGCTCTATGACGCTCTGAGGAAGGCAACTCTTTCAAGAAAGCTGACCCTGGTCTTTCTGGGCTCGGCCTACAAGAACATTGGGATTCAGCTCCTGCTTGACGGTGTCGTGCGATTGCTCCCTTCTCCGCAGGAAGTCAAGAATTACTGTCTCGACCTGGATCAGGGTGAAAAGGAGATAGAACTCACATCCGATCCTTCAGCTTCCACTGTTGCCCTTGCCTTTAAGTTGGAGGTAACGCCTTACGGTCAACTTACATACATAAGGATCTATCAGGGTTCTGTAGGAAAAGGAGATGAACTGATAATATCAAGGAGCGGCAAGAGCATCAGGGTGGGAAGGATTGTCAGGATGCACGCTGATGAGATGGAGGATATTACAAAGGGATACGCAGGTGACATTGTCGCCCTGTTCGGAGTTGACTGCTACTCAGGGGATACCCTCACGGACGGAAGAAGCAATTACAGCATGTCGAGCATGTTTATCCCGGAGCCTGTCATCTCCCTCTCCATCTCTCCGAAGGACAGCAAGCATCAGGGCAACATGGGTAAGGCCATAAACCGATTCACGAAGGAGGATCCTACTTTCAAGTCTCATATGGATCCTGAGTCCGGAGAGACCATCATCTCAGGGATGGGGGAACTTCATCTGGACGTCTATGTGGAAAGGATGAAACGCGAATTCAACGCGGAGGTGGTGACAGGCATGCCTCAGGTTGCCTACAGGGAGGCTATAACCCAGCGGGCCGACTTCGATTATGTACATAAGAAGCAGACCGGTGGCGCCGGCCAGTATGGAAGAGTGGCCGGCTACATGCAACCAGGGGAAGAAGGAAAATACGAATTCGTCAATGAGGTAAAGGGGGGCGCCATTCCGACCGAGTACATACCGGCGGTTGACAAGGGTTTTCAATCATGCCTCAAGAAGGGCGGTCTTATCGGATTCCCGGTGATAGGAATGAGAATTGCCGTAAACGACGGACAGTCGCACAGTGTGGATTCATCCGAACTCGCCTTCAGCCAGGCCGCTGTAGGCGCATTCAGACAGGCATACATGAAGGCCAGGCCTGTTATTCTTGAGCCGATAATGAAGCTAGCGGTCGAGACCCCTTCGGAATTTCAGGGAGGAGTTCTTGCGTCAATAAACCAGAGAAGAGGGCTTATCCTGAGTTCTACCGAGGACGGTAATTTCAACACCGTTGAGGCTGAGGTGCCGCTTGCCGAGATGTTCGGCTACGCTACGGTCCTGAGGTCAATGACACAGGGAAAGGGCGAGTTCACAATGGAGTTTTCAAGGTATGCGAAGCTCCCTGACTCCATGGCCGAAGAACTGAAGAAGAAACAATTGGAAAAAACCAGGGGGGGGAAAAAATGACAGACGTATTTGAGAGGATAGCGCCTCTGAGTCTCCTTGATAAGTCAAGTAAGGGCGGCCTGGGGAAGGGCAACCTGGGTGCTGTGCTTGCCAGGGCGGGCGCGGGTAAGACGGCCTGCCTGATATCGCTTGCCCTGGGCAAGATGATGAGGGGGGAGAAGATAGTGCATGTCTCCCTAGGTGAGACCCCTGACAAGGTAAAGACCCACTACGAATTGATATTCAATCAGATTAGGGATGCAGCAGGCAACAAAGGTGATGCGGCACTCTCAGCGGAAATTCTGGAAAAGAACAGAATAATCCTTGCTTTTCTTAAACAGAGCTTTGATACGGAAAGATTCCGCATAAACCTTGAGAACTTAACTCAAAGACTTGAATTTAAGCCTGAGGCAGTTATCATAGATGGACTAAATTTCGAGGACTGTGAAAAATCTCTGCTGGAGGGCCTGAAAAAAGCGGCCGCCGAATTCGGAACGGAGATATGGTTTTCGGTGCGCTCACACAGACATATAAACGAAAAAAGCGACCGAGGTATCCCTTTCCCCTTGAGCAGGATGGAGGATCTATTTACCGTTATTCTTGAAATTGAGCAGGAAGGCAGTCAGTTTTTCCTTACAATTATCGAGTGTTGCGACAATAATTATACGAGGCAGAGATTGTCTATAGAAAATCAGTCCGTATTTCTCATAAAGTCATAGCATAATTTACCGTGAAAATACACCCCCCACCCCGACCCTCCCCCGCGCGGGGGGAGGGAAATCCTCGACCTCGCAAAGTGTAAAGCCGCAGGAGGATTTTCATTTGCGGGGGCGACAAAATTCTTTTGTCATGAGCGTTTACTTCAGGGGACTGCCCGGGTAATGGGCCT
>MNYJ01000043.1 GCA_001874005.1 Desulfobacteraceae bacterium CG2_30_51_40 | reverse complement strand
ATTCAAGCTATCCGGCGGAGTTCATTTACCGGAATATTACCATCCAGACAAATATCATACACGCAGCCTATCTCTCAGGGGTAAAGAAGCTCTTGTTTCTGGGGAGTTCCTGCATTTATCCCAGGGATTGCCCTCAGCCCATGAAGGAGGAGTATCTCTTAAGCGGTTACCTTGAATCCACAAACGAGCCCTATGCGGTCGCAAAGATCGCAGGCATTAAGATGTGCCAGTCCTACAACAGACAATACGGATCGCGTTACATAAGCGTCATGCCCACAAACCTCTACGGCCCCGAGGACAACTTTGATCTTGAAACATCCCATGTCCTGCCGGCCCTCATCCGTAAATTCCATGAGGCTAAGGAAAGGGGCCTTACCGAGGTGGTGATCTGGGGGACCGGAACACCCAGGCGCGAATTTCTGCACGTGGATGACCTTGCGGATGCGGGTGTTTTTCTTATGGAGCATTATGACGGCTCAGAGATCGTAAACATAGGTGTTGGAGAGGATCAAACAATCCGGGAGCTTGCCGAGATGGTAGCAGAGGTGGTTGGCTTTGATGGAAAACTTGTCTTTGATCCGACAAAGCCAGATGGAACCTCTGTCAAACTCCTCGATGTTGGCAGGCTTAACCGCCTTGGCTGGAAGGCCCGGATAGCGCTAAGAAATGGCCTTGCCGAGACATACGAGTGGTACAGGAAATCACTGCCCCGAGTCTGAATCTTTTCAGATTCCCTAAACATAATTCTCTTCAGGTTGGAGTTCAGTGCTCACCTTCGCCATAGTGATACCTCATCTTAATCAGGCCCATTTTCTGACTACGGCACTGGAGAGCCTCAGACATCAGGATGCCCCTCTGAATCTGGCTGTCATGGACGGAGGCTCAAAGGATCATTTCAGTGAGGTGGTGAACAGATACGATGATGTTATAAGCCGGATGAGTTCCGGACATGACTTGGGACAGGCCGACGCAATTTATAAAGGCATCGAAATGGTTGACGGGGACATCGTAGCCTGGCTTAATGCTGATGACTATTATTTCCCTCACATCCTTGAGAAGATATCACGGCTTTTTGCGGAGCATCCTGAGGTGGATATCATTTATGGGGATGCTGTTCACGTAAGGCCGGACGGTATGTTCCTGTCCTACTTCCCGGGCATCGAAGATTTCAATCGCTCACGGCTTTTTAAATCCTGCTATCTCTGCCAGCCGGCTTGTTTTGTTAGGCGCAAAGCATACGAAGAAGTTGGAGGCGTTGACAGCTCCTTGATCTATACCATGGACTGGGATCTATGGTGCAGGCTCGCAAGAGAGGAAAAGAGATTCCTGCGGGTCAATGAGCCCATGGCAGCAGTTCGCTACTACCAGGGTACAAAGACCTTGAGCGGAGATAAGACCAGATACGAGGAAATATGGCGTATCCAGCGTATCTACGGGGGTTTTAAAATCCCTACGGCATGGCCTGGTTTTTACTGGTTTGATCTGGCATGCAAGGATAAGAAAACATTTTCGGAAAAGGTATTCTTTTCATTGCTCCAGGGAGCAAGACTGCTTAAGAAGAAGATTGAGGGTTCAAAGCCTGATTTGATATATGGTTTTCAGAGATGGGAGAAGAAGGTTTTTGGCGCCTGCATGATCCAATTTCCCTGGTATGGGGAAAAGGCAGTAAGAGAAATCATACTTAAAATGCGGCCTGGAGAAACAACTTATTTGATATCTTTCGCAGGCAGCAGGCCGGAGGCCTTCATTGCAAAGCGGGGAGAAATAAGGATGCCGGTTTATTTCGAAAAGGGCTCCATCGTCAATTTTTCTGTGTCGTGCCCCTCGTCTCCCGCTTGGGAGTTATATAAGTTATCATGTGAACTTGGCTGAGAAATCGGAATGGATCAACCTCTTGTCAGCGTTATCACCCCTGTTCTGAATGCTCGCGCTAGCATTGACGGCGTGATCCGCACGGTTATGGAGCAGTCCTATCCTCATGTCGAGCATATCATTATAGACGGAGGCTCTGAGGATGGTTCAGTTGAGGTGATAAAAGATCATGAGAAAAGGCTGGCATATTGGGTTTCTGAAAAAGACGAAGGAATCTACGATGCCATGAATAAAGGCATAGATGCGGCAGGGGGCGAATGGATCTATTTTCTGGGGGCCGATGATCGGTTCTATAACAAAGATGTGCTGTCTTCGCTGTTCGATGAAAGGCCTACCCCTAAAACTGTGTCAATTATAATAGCTAAAGTCATCCTCCCTAATGGGAAACAATTCAAATGCAGATTCAATGGTTCTATTATTTTCAAGAATACCTTACACCATCAAGGCGTTTTTTATAGAAAGACTGTTTTTGAAGGTTACCGCTACGGGATGATTGATGATAACACATTTAAACACTATAAGATATCCGGGGACTATGATCTTAATCTAAAGCTTTATTACGATGGCGCTGAGTTCATCGCAGCGGATACAGTTGTTGCCAAATGCGGAGACGGCATATCACTGGAGGGAAGATTGTCCGGTTATCTTGAGGAGATTTTAATACGCCACAGATACGTAAGAACTCCAGGCAGGATTTTCTTCGATATGCTTACCGCTCTCAGATTTTTTTACAAGAAAGCGATTCGGAGACGCATACTTGTTTGATATCATAATAGTAAATTACAAAAGCACCGCTCTTCTTATGGGTTGCCTCAAATCCATTTATGAGGCTTCCGAGGGGTATCCCATTAAGGTCTTTGTTGAGGATAACGCATCACGGGACGGGGTGGAGGAGATAGAAGCGGCCTATCCCGAGGTGACTTTAACCATCCATTCCTACAACCTGGGGTTCGGGAGGGCCATAAACAGTTCCCTTGAAAAGAGCTCTTCGCCCTATGTGCTCATACTCAATCCCGACACTGTGGTTGAAACGGGGTTCTTCTCTACCGCGATTGCCTTTATGGAGGCAAACCAGGGCGTGGGGATACTCGGCCCGCAGATACTTGACCAGGACGGGAGCATTCAGGGCTCTGCAAGGAAGTTCCCTACACCCTTAACGGCGCTATTCGGGCGCAAGTCATTACTTACCAGGGCCTTTCCCAACAACAGGATCACCCAGGAAAACATCCTCACGACCAAATCCGACGGCTGGAGCCCGATGGAGGTGGACTGGGTTTCCGGGGCCTGCATGCTGGTAAGGCGCCAGGCCGTGATGGATGTAGGCCCTCTTGATTCCCGCTTTTTTATGTACTGGGAGGACGCTGACTGGTGCAGGCGCATGTGGCAGGCCGGCTGGAAGGTAGTCTATTACCCTCGGGCAAAAATTGTCCACTACGTGGGGGCGAGCAGCGAAAAAAATGTCTTCCGCTCGGTTCTCGAGTTCCACAAGAGCTGCCACCTTCTGTTCAAAAAGTATGTATCGCCTGGATTTCGCTTTTTTACATCCATAGCCTTCTGGCTGCTGATCTTCCGTTTTTTCTTTGTTATGACCGGTCATCTGATCAGAAGACCTCTTCGGGTGCTGGGGTTTGAAGGATATGAGCGATTACCGTTCGTTGGCCGGGAAAGAAGGAGGATCAAGATCCTCAGGATCATAGCTCGACTTAATATCGGAGGCCCTTCCATCCATGTTCATATATTGACCAGTGGTCTTGACAGGAGGAGATTTAGATCAATTCTAGTCACAGGAAAGATATCTCCGAGCGAAGGGGATATGAGTTATCTGTTTGCGTCCCACGACTCCAAGCCCATCATTGTAAAGGAGCTGCAGCGCGAGATAAGTCTCAGGATGGATATAAAAGCCTTTTTGAGTATCTTCAGGATCATCAGAAGGGAGTCTCCGGACATAGTCCATAGCCATACAGCCAAGGCCGGCACCAGTGCCAGGATTGCGGTATATCTTTACAATTTCCTATATGGAAGGAATGTGAAGATGGTTCACACTTTCCATGGGCACGTATTCGAGGGTTACTTCAGCCCGGGCAAGGCCCGTTTTTTCGTGTGGGTGGAGAGGATGCTGGGGCTTGCAACCGATGTCATAATTGCAATAAGTGAAAGCCAGAGAAAGGAGCTGACCGAGCGCTTCAGGATAGCGCCGCTTTCCAAGGTGGCTACCCTTGAGCTTGGTTTCAATCTTTCGCCTTTTCTTGAGTGTTCGGCTGCCAGGGGAAGATTCAGAAAGAGCCTTGGGATAAACCCGGACACTCCCCTGGTCGGGATAGTGGGGAGGCTTGTGCCCATAAAGAACCATCTGATGTTCTTTGATGCGGCTGCAAGGCTTGCCTCCATGATGCGTGATAGACCCCTGGCTTTCGCGGTGGTGGGGGATGGCGAGCTTAGACATGAACTGGAGGACTATTGCAGGGAAAAGGGCCTTAGCGAACAAGTCAGGTTCTGCGGTTGGGTCAGGGATGTTGCCGCAGTCTATGCGGATCTTGATGTCCTGGCGCTCACTTCCCTAAACGAGGGAACCCCTGTTTCCATCATAGAGGCAATGGCCTCGTCGGTTTCGGTCATTGCGACGGATGTGGGAGGAGTGCATGATCTCCTGGGTCGGAGTCGCGAGGTTGCAGGCAAAGGCTACCTGGAGGCCGAAAGAGGGCTCTTATGCGCAAATAATAACAGCGCGGGTTTTGCGGAAGGCATCCTTTCCATATTGGAGGGAGGCCCGGGGGCAAAGGCCGCAAGGGTCATTGAGGCCCGTCGCTTTGTCGAGGAGAAGTATTCGGAAAAGCGGCTTCTCCGAGATGTGGAATCGCTTTATGAGCGTCTGGTAGAAAAATGACATTCGATCCGCCCTTGGTCGGGCGGTGAATGCGGCGTTGAACCGGATGATTCAATTGACGAACAGACTATTTAATCCTTCTTAGCCAGCCCCCCTGATGGAAGGAAAACATGTTTCTTCTCCATAGGGCATCGTCAGAGAGAAAATCATGGTTTTGCCGTAGAAACAGCTTTACGGCTTCACAGGGGCCAGGACCATGGAAAGGAGAGACGGGGTGGCCGTTTATGTTGGTGTCCTCCACCACCATATAAGATTCAGGGGCAACGAGATTCTTATATAAATTCATTTCAGCAAAGACGTGGTCCTTTCTGTGATCGGAGTCGAGAACCACCAAACCACCTTTCGCCGGGATATATCCTGATGCCTTTTGGAATGTGCCCGGGTCGGTCGAACTTCCCTCGATAAGCCTTATGCGGTTGTGATGGAGCGTCTTGGCCTTGTCCGTTAACTTAATATCAATGCCTATTACGCACGCATCCGGGCCTGCACCGATGAGATCGAGCAGATTGGCGAAATAAAGGATCGAGCCTCCAAAGCTCACACCTGTCTGAAGTATGAAAGAAGGCCTCAGCCGGAATATAAGCTCCTGATAAAGCTGCATGTCCAGTGGACACTGCTGGATCGGATATCCCAGATAGGTGTTACCTGCCCAGGAGTTTTCCGAGTGGTACCAAAGAAAATGAAAAGCATTGACTACGGGCGATCTGATTGCAGAGGAATTGAGGAGGGAGCGAAAAGATTTGAGAAGCAACTTTTTCATCTTGAGCCCTAATTGCTGGAGTGAATGTTTCTGAATAAATTCAAGAGGCGCGGAGCGGTTATCCCGGTGCAGTATCTTTGTTCCACAAGGCGGCGGCCCGATGCGCCCATTCTAAGGCGCAGACCAGGATCGCGGATCAATTGTCGGAGCGCCCTCCTCCAGTCCTCTATGCCGTCGGCCAGGAATCCTTCCTGACCGTTTTTTATAATTGAAAGATTTGCCCCAAAGGCGCTTGCTACAACAGGCTTCGAACAGGCCATATACTGTATTATCTTATAACCGCATTTCCCAAGTTCCCAAGGGGTCTTGGCCAGAGGCATTATACCTATATCGAAACTTGATACCATATCGACCTCACTGTCCTCTGTCCAGGGGTAGATCTCGGGTTTTACCCCATCTATTGCCATATCGCCCGATCCTACCAGGACTAATCTTACAGAGTTCTCGTGAGCAAGATCTCTCAATGCGGGCGCGATAGTATTGAGATAAGGGGCGGTGGTGGGGGAGCCTATCCAGCCTATTGTCACTGTGCCCTCTGCGCCTGAATTACGGCCTGTGATTGGATACCTGGCCAGATCAACAACGGTAGGAAGCTCCTCAACGGCGCGTGCCCCGGACTTTCTGGCATAGCTTGCCAGGTAATTGTTTCCGGCAGTTACAAGGGCGGATAGATTCATAAGGCCTGCTATTTTGGAACTCATGAGAATGCGGATCATAGGGTTACCGCTAAGGTCATAATGATGAAAGTCTGCGTCGTCTATATCCATTACAATGGGAGGCGCGCCGTTAAGCAATCGCTTTTCAAACACAAAAGGAATCCACGGGAACAATTCCTTTTCCAGCCAGATAATATCATATCGCCTCAAGACAGGGGCAAGCCGTAGCCTGTTAAGATATGCATGCAGAATCGTGACAGGATTTCTCGCCTTTCCGGCATTCAGGGCTGCAAGATATGAGTCATCGAAAAGGGATGCTGTTTCCGTCCTCACGCCGTGATCTTTAAGATAAGGGATATACTGCAAGGTCCTCAGCCTGCTGCTTTGTCCCATCCTTTCGTATCTGCTAAGTAAAAGGATTCTCATTACGCTTCAGCCAAAACTCTATTTCATAACAGGGGATCAGGTAGCAAAGGTTTTCCTCATAAAATTCCATAAGGTAGTAATTAAGATTGAAAATCCGGCCGAAAATTTTTTTTATCAGCCAACGGCCGTAAAAAGGCCTCGGCGATTTGAATCCAAGCCGCAGTCGCTCAATTTCGAAATGAAATGTCTTCATGTAGCTCGGAACAGTGCGCTTAAGCAACGTGGTAAAGGCATAATAGGAAAAAGAATAAAGGCCGAAAGTATGCCTGTGAGTCGGATCGGAATAAAAGTAGGGATTTGAGAAATGAGGCACTGAAACATGTAGAAGTCCTCCAGGGATAATCACCCTTGCAAGCTCATTCATTAAGGCTTCAATGTTCTCTATATGCTCAAGGCAGTGATATGAATGGACTTCATTTAATGACGATGAAGGAAATAATGACAATGCTTCATTTATATCAGAGACGATATCCACTTCAGGATAGGGAAGGGCATCAATACCTATTGCCTCCCTGTGCCGCTTTGAAGGTCCGCATCCCAATTCGACCACCGCCATCGGCCGCCCCGACAGGGCCCTTTCAATCTGTTGCTTGAGAGCTGTAGCTTCCTTCATCGTTTGCCCCCACTTCTTGAAAGCCTGTGAAAGAGGCTTCCGATAAAGGATCGCTCATTGGGCGAGAGCCACTTGTACCACACAACGGCGAAGTAGGCAGGAATAAATGTAACAGTGGCCGCAGCCTTGAGGTATTTGCCTTCCAGTATGGCAAACAAACACAGAATAAATGAACCGGATAGTAGGATTTTCATGAGATTTGGAATATCAAAACCTTTTGATTTAAGAATTGCAAGGGCGATTATATACATAATTGAGGTTTCAAATACTCCTCGAAGCGTCCAGGCTTTTGCTGCACCGACGATTCCATAACTGACCGTCCACCAGTAAAGGAGGGCAAGGTAAATCGGCAGCTCAACCAGATGAAGTTTTGCTGCTATGTCCGGCCGGCCCGCGCCCTGGATGAGCGCATAAGGGATATGACCTAAGCTCAAGATAAGAACGCCGGGGGAAAGCCATTTGAGAACGGGGGCGCTTTGGGAGGCGAACTCCGAACCCATCCAGAGGGCAAGTCCTTCTTCCGCGTAAAGAACTACCAGCATCGCGATAGGAAATAGAGATATCCCGATATACTTAATTCCCCCCATAAAGAGAGCTTCGGTCCTTTTCCTGTCCGAGGCGAAGCTGGCGGCAAAGGCAGGATAAAGAACGCCCATAAAGGCCGAGGATACGAGAAGAAGTTTTGTTATGATTTCGCTGGGAGTGGCATAGTAGGCTACTGCTGTAGCGGACAAGGTTGCGGCAATAAAGAATCTTTCAATATAAAAAAGCAACGGATTAATAATATTGGTTATTGTGACCCAACCGCCAAAGCGTAACAACGATATAGTCAGAGCAGGACGTATCGAGGCTTTATTTCTCAAATCGGGTATTAAAACAGGACAGATGATTAAGTATGCTATACATGATACAACTCTTCCAGAAGCAAGCACAACTGAGATTGCGGTAAGTGTTGACGAAAAAGGCAGAACCAGGACAGGCCCGATAAAAGTAAAGACCCCCATAGGTATTCTGACGGCGTTTGTCGCAGAGAATTTTTGATAGGCCTCAAGGACACCTCTCAACCCCAAGCTTAGCAAAAGAAAAGGCAGCGAAGCAGTGAGAATACGAAACGACCACAGCGTCTCATCTATCAGTTCAGGGGAAAGCCGCAGAACGGATATAACCAGGAAAGGGATAAAAAACCAACAGAGGGCAGCAAGGACAGCGCCTACTCCAGCTAAGATGGCTGAGCCGGTCCATACTATGTTGGGGATGTTTTCTCTGGCACCTCTCCCAAGCTCTTGCGCAACCATTTGTGTAAGTGCTCTTCCAAGTCCCAGGTCAAAAAGCCCAAGATAGCCAAAAAGAACCCAGACAAGCGATAATATACCAAATAGGGCAGTGCCCAAAGCATCCATGAGCAAGGGAATAGAGAAAAAGGCTGCCGCCAACGGTGCGCCGTAGCCTAATAAATTAATCGCGGCGTTACGAGCGATAAGGCGGCTGTTGGTAAGTGTTTCGTTTAGCATGCCTGGCTCTGCATTAGTGGAGTTAGAAATCACTTTATTTCACCAAAACCTGTTTCTTAAGCCGCTTATATGAAAACTCCCATTCCCTTTCCCTCTTCCCCTTTACT
>MNYJ01000211.1 GCA_001874005.1 Desulfobacteraceae bacterium CG2_30_51_40 | reverse complement strand
CTCAATCAGATAGACCTTGTCTGCGCCGAATCGGACAAGGGTATCGGCAAGCCCCTCGACCCCGCTTCCAAGAAGCACCGCGCTCACCTCTTCTCCAAGATTTCCCGCAAGTTCCCTTGCCTTTCCGAGAAGTTCAAGGGACACCTTCATCAATGTCCCTTCCCTTTGTTCTGCAAATACCCATACGCCTTTCCATCCACTGAAATCGGGGATCTCGCGCGGAGCGGCATCGCTCTTGATGGCGCCCTGCTTGCATACACTCACACACGTCCCGCAGGCAGTGCATCTTTCAAGGATGAAGGCCTTTTCACCCCTCATCTCGATTGCATCATAGGGACAGGCCTTGCTGCAGCGTTTGCATCCGTTACAAAGTTCCGTTTCTATCCAGACAGTCATCTTCTTCTCCTTACAGCGTGTCTCTCAAGAGCTTTTTATCACTTAGCCTTGATAGAAGTGCCTGAGCGACCTCCTTAGCCCCACCTGGAATAATCTCCCCCTGTCTCTTGGCCTTTGGCGAGAAGGTATTGACCACGTGGGTAAGTGAGCCTTCAAGGCCCACTTCCGATGCCTTAAACCCCAGATCAGCCGAGTTCCAGATTTCTATGGGCGCCTTTTCTCTGCACGCATCTATGAGCCTTCCCACGGAAGGATACCTTGGGTCGTTAATTTCACCCACTACAGTAAGAAGGGCTGGAAGCCTCAGCTCAAGCTTCTCGAAGCCATCCTCAAGCCTGCGCTTGACCACTATTGCATCCCCTTTGATTTCTTCGACGGCACACACATAGGTCGCCTGAGGCACCCCGAGAAATTCGGCAACCTGCGGGCCTATCTGAGCGGTATCTCCGTCAATGGCCTGCCTGCCCGCAAACACCAGATCAAAGCCCTCCACCTTTTGGACGGCCCTTCCGAGGGCAGAGGAGGTAGCCCATGTGTCGGCTCCGGCAAAGGCCCTGTCAGAGAGCAGAATCCCTCTATCCGCGCCCATGCCCATGGCCTCTGATATCGCGTCTATTGCCTGCGGCGGCCCCATTGAGATGACGGTGATTTTAGCCCCATATCTTTCCTTCAGGGTGACTGCAGCCTCTATGGCATTTCGGTCATCAGGGTTGACAATGCTCTTGATTCCTTCCCGGATGAGGTTTCCGGTCTTGGGGTCGAGCTTTACCTCTGTGGTATCGGGCACCTGTTTGACGAGAACTACAATTTGAAGCGGTTTCATATCGTTATATCACCTGCTTTTCTTCAAGGAGGCGGAAGGCCTCCTCCGAATATCCCATTACGCCCTCATAAATATCCCTGTTGTGCTCTCCGAACCGGGGAGGGAAGGAAAGTCTGAGGCCTCTCTCCTCCAGGAATGGAGTCATATATGGAGGCGGGGCCAGGGTGAGTTTCAGACCGCTTTTGGAATCCTCGGATGTAATAAGGCTTCCGGCCACGAGAGGATCAGCGATCACATCCCTTACAGGGTTTATTCTCCCCACGGGGAGGGTAATGGATTTAAACAGTTCAACCAGTTCATCGGTTGTATGGGCGGAGGTTACCTCATTTATCTTGCTGTTCAGGGCTGAGACATCCGCTATCCTTCCGGCGTTTTTCTCATACTGCGGTATGTTCAGATGAGAAAAGGGAGCAAGACAGACCATGGATTTCCACTGCCTGTCATTTCCAACCGCCAGATAGAGGAATCCGTTCTGAGTCCTGAACACCGAAACCGGGCAGAAGAACTCATGGGTATTTCCCCTCCTTGTGACCTTCTTTTGGAAGGTAGCGGAAAGGGTTATAGGCACGGTAAGCCAGGAAACCGAGGACTGAAACATAGAAAGATTTATCTCGCTTCCCTTACCTGTATTTTCTCTCACATATAGTGCCTTCATTATGAGGCCGTATGCGTGCTCGCTTGTGCCCATATCGGGGAGAGGTATCCCCAGCACCTGGGGAGGGCCGCCCTTTTCACCCGTCATTTCCATGAGCCCGGAACGGGCCTGAAGTATCGGATCATAGGCCGCCTCGTTGCTTTGCGGGCCAAAGCCGGTAACCCCGAGCCAAATGATATCGGGTACAACGGCCTTTATGCTTTCATAGTCAATGCCCAGTTTAACGTAGTTTCTGGGGAGTTGGTTTGTGGCAAAGATATCCACCTTTAATTTCCGGAGGAGAGATTTAAAAAGGTTCTGGCCTTCCTCCCGCGCCAGATCAAGGGTAATGCACTTCTTCCCAGCATTTATGCACAGGAAATAGGAGTTCATCCTCTCTTCGGCCAGGACCTTCTCGCCTACCAGACGGTTCGGATCCCCGTAAACAGGGTGCTCCACCCGAATCACATTCATTCCATCATGGGCAAGACGATAGGTCAGATAAGGCAACACGGTTGCCTGCTCAAGGGAAAGCACGGTAAGACGCTTCAAGGGCTCCATACACACCTCCAGAGACTGATGCGGGAAGTAAGGATTGTATACTGTGTACAACTATCTCACGTCAAGTTCTTTTGGCTCGGTAGAGGATTTTTTCCTCTGGTAAAGGTTCACGGCAGCCAGGTGCTCGTCATAGGTTTTTGAAAAATAATGAGTTCCATCGTTTTTTGATACGAAATAAAGGTAATCGGTTTCCCGGGGAAAGGCTACGGCCTTTATGGCATCTATTCCGGGGCTTGCAATTGGACCAGGCGGAAGGCCTTTATTTCTGTATGTATTGTAAGGAGAAGGAGTTAGAAGATCTTTTTTCCTGAGATTGCCATCAAAATTATCCAATCCGTATATCACGGTCGGATCACTGGCAAGGGGCATCTTCTTCTTCAGACGGTTTATGAAGACCCCGGCGATAACGGGCCGCTCCTCGGCCTGTGCAGTCTCTTTTTCCACCATTGACGCCAGAGTCACGATCTCCTCCAATGCCATATCAAGAGGAAAGGGGCTATCTTTCAAAGGCTCCACCATCTCAAAAAACCTTGTCACCATAGCGTTTATGACGGTTCTTGCGGGAAGCCCCTTGGCGAATCTATAGGTATCGGGGAAGAGAAAGCCTTCAAGGCTTGGAGAGTTGAAACCGAAATATCTTGCCGTCTCGGCATCACCGCCTATTTTGAGGAATTCCTCTTTATTGACAATGCCCTCTTCTGCAAAGGCTTCTGCGATCTGCATGAGATTGAACCCCTCCACTATTCTGACGGCATGGATGGCAACCCCTCCTCTATGGAGTAATTCGAGGATTGTCTTGGAAGGCATAAGCGGCGAAAGTCTGTATTCTCCTGCCTTTATGCTTCCCGAGTAACCCTTGTACATGGCCCACAAACGAAGCGCGAGAGCACTCGGGATCAAACCTTCTTTTTCCAGGCGATATGCCACCGTTGAAAGAGAGGATCTTTCCTGAACCTCAAATGTCTTATACTCCGTTTCACCGCTTCCGGACCGCAGAATTAATTTATTTACCATAAAAAAGAAGAAGCCCCCTCCTGCGAGCGCAAGGCAAATAATAAGAACAAGGATTCTTTTTCCCGAGGGTTTCATAGGCTTTCTGTTATCCAAAGTCGTGGGTCCCCGCAGCACTAATTCTCTCTTGCCTTCGCGAAAGCCAATGGCTAATGTAAAATACCTGACTGCAAAGGGCTTCCCATCACATTTTGTGATTATTTATGAAGAGAACGAATATAAAACCAGGCCGCTTGATAGCCTTTACAGCCATTTTTTTTGTGCTTTTCTCCGGCTGCGAAGGGAAGCTATTGCTTGCCTCCGACATCCGGAGCATGACGAGCGCCCAAGGCAGCTTCAACAATATCACAGTTCCGATACAAAATTCCAGTCCGGTACTTACCCTTCAAACGGCCATTTCTCTTGCCCTTGAACGCAATCCGGATCTGCAGGCGGCCAGGGCCAGGATCATCCGGTCCGAGGCCATCCTCAAGGAAGCTAGGAGTGCATTTCTGCCCGCCGTCTCGGCGTTTGCTGAATACATGCAGGGGGACTCCCCATCTACGTTCCTTTTTAAAACTATAGACCAGAGGGCTCTGGCGCCGGGAACGGATTTTAATTCTCCCGGATGGTTTGAAAACTATGAGGCAGGGATCAAGGCAACGGTGAATCTTTTTAGCGGAGGCGGAGACCTCTACCGGAATAAAATCGCTCAAGAGGGTATTGCGGTCAGTCAAGCCGAGCGTCTGGAGATGGAAAATTCGATTGTATCTGCCATGGTTGAGGCCTATTACAGCGCGCTTGCGGCAAAAAATTACGGCGCAGTGGCCAGGGAATCCATATCTACGGTAGAAAATGAACTCCGTCTTGCTCGAGTCCGCTATGAGGCAGGAAGCACCCTCAAGTCCGATGTGCTCTCCCTTGAAGTGAGGCTCGCGCGGGCAAGAGAGGAATATCTGGCGGCCGAAAACGCGCTTCAGCTCGCCCTGGCAGGACTCAAGAACATCATCAGTATCGCCCAGTCGGAGGAAATATTTCCGGATGAATCATGCACTCTTCCTGAAGATATCCCGTCGGCCTATGAACCAGGTCTTGCCTTCGCGCTCGAACACAGACCGGAGCTTCAAAAGCTGAAACAGGAGATTTCAAGGGCCGAGCTGGGCCTGAAAGCGGCCATGGCTGCCTATTTTCCCAAGGTCGACCTCCAGGCTAAATACTACTATGACAGCCCCGACATGGATTTCGATACCGACCTGGAAAACTGGTCGGCTGCGATCCTTTTAAACTGGGACATCTTTGACGGTGGGAGAAGGCAGGCCGGGGTGAGAAAGGCCAGGGCCGCGATGGAAGAACTGAAGGCTTTGGAAAAGAAGGCTGCATCAGCGGTGGAGTTTGAGGTAAAAAGGGCATTTCTCAGATTCAGGGATGCTGAAGAGAGGCTTAAGGTTGCGGTTACCGGGCTCACTCACGCGCAGGAGTCGCTCAGGCTTGTAAAAATTCAATACGAAGGAGGCTCGGCTAACGTGACACGCTACCTTGAAGCTGAACTTGACAGGAACAGTACCGGGCTAAGGAAAGCTACTGCCTACTATGACAGGGAAAAGGCGCTTGCCGAGGCCGCCCGCGCCACCGGCTTCTGGGCTGTTTACTCGAGGAAAGGATGGGAAGATGGCAAGACGAGCCGGCAAGATCCTTAAAGGCCTCTCCGCCCTTGCAGTAGGAGCGCTCGTTTTGCTGCTTATGCTGTATATGGGCGGGGTGCTGACCGTAAACAAGATAGGCCCGGCAGATAAGGCCGGAGACGGGAAATTACCCGCAGTGCCCCCTTTGACGGCAGCGGCGGCCGTGCAGACCGTAAACGAAAGCTATGAGGCCATAGGAACCGTGCGCCCCAGGACGGAAAGCACCGTTGAAGCACAGATAAGCGCAAGGGTCGAGGAAGTGCTGGTGAAACCAGGCCAGATGGTGACCAGGGGTGCCACCCTCGTGATACTCGATGACCGGGAGTTCAGGTCACGGCTTGCGCGCGCGGAGGAAGGCCTTGCGGCTGCTAAGGCCAGAAGGGAGCAAGCTATACAGGGGCTTGCAGCGGCCAGGGCCCGGCTCACCCAGAGTGAGGCTGCTCACAACAGGATAAGGGCTTACGTAAGAGAAGAAGCAGCAACCCTGCAGGATATGGAGAAGGCGGAGGCGGCCTTTCTCCAGGCGCAGGCAGGTGCCCGTCAGGCTGAAGACGCCATAAGGGAGGCCGAGGCCGGAATAAAAAAGGCACAAAACTTTATTGAGGAGGCTCGAATATCCCTGGGCTACACAAAGATCGCGGCCCACGAAGACGGGCAGGTGGCCAAACGAATCGTGGAACCCGGGGATGTCGCCATGCCAGGAAAACCCCTTCTTGTCCTGCAGACCATAAACTCCCTCAGACTTGAGGCCATCATAAGCGAGGCCCATATCCAGAAGGTCGCCCCGGGAACCAGGCTCAAGGGAACCATAGAAGCGCTCTCCCTTTCATTTGATGCGACCGTTGAGGAGCTTATCCCCGCAGGAGATCCGAACACGCGCACATTTCTGGTCAAGGTCGCCCTTCCATCCGATGCGCGGATCTTCCCCGGCATGTTCGGCAGGGTTATCGTGCCCCTGGGGGAAATAAAAGTCGTCACGGTTCCCCGTAATGCGATAACAAAGGTGGGACAGCTTGATACGGTCATTGTGAAGACGGCCGATACCTGGAAAAGAGTGCTTGTGAAAACAGGGAGGAACTGGGCCGATAGAGTCGAAGTCCTCTCCGGCCTAACAGGTTACGAGACGGTTGCCGTAAGTGGAGAGAGCAGAGATGTCCGATGAAATCGGAAGACCCGATGGCCTGATAGCCGGAGTTGTCAGACGCTTTCTTGATTACAGACTTTCAGTCCTCTTTATGATCTTTGCCCTCGCTGCGGGTCTTTCAGGAATAATAACCACACCGAGGGAAGAAGATCCCCAGATAATCGTTCCGATTGCAGACATATATATCCGGGCACCAGGAGCTAGCGCCGAAGAGGTGGAGAAACTTGTGGCAACACCGCTTGAGCGCCTGCTCTGGCAGATTGACGGGGTTGAATACGTCTATTCGGTTTCAAGGCGTGATATGGCGGTCGTTACGGTGCGCTTCTTTGTGGGCGAGGACAGGGAGCGATCTCTAGTCAAACTCCACAACAAGATCACAATGAATGCCGATGAGGTTCCCCCTGTGGTTCTAGGCTGGGTGGTAAAACCCGTTGAGATAGATGACGTGCCCATTATCACCCTCACCCTTTACTCCGAAGAATACGGCGATTACCGGATTAGAAGGACGGCGGAAGAGATTTTGGCCCGCCTTGCCGAGGTGCCTGATATTTCAAGAACATCCATCGTGGGCGGAAGACGCAGAGAGGTAAGGGTGGAGCCCGATATGGAAAAGATGGCGGGCCTGGGTATGTCCTTTGCCGATGTGGAAAGGTGTCTTGCCGCAACCGACGTGTCCGTCACTGCGGGATCATACAGCAGGTTCAATCAGGAAAGGACGGTTACAAGCGATTCATTCGTATCCTCCGCAAGAGACATGGAAGCTCTTATTGTGGGAGTGTACCAGGGAAGACCGGTTTACTTGAGGGACGTGGCCAACATCACTGACGGCCCCTCGGAGGCAATAGACTACTCCAGGATAGGATTTTCAAATTCCTTGAGAAAACAGGCTGAACACGCCCAAAAACCAATCGAAGCACCGGCCGTAACCATCGCTCTCGCAAAGAAGAAAGGCACCAACGCAGTCACCGTGGCGGAAAAGATCATTGCCAGGGTTGAAGGCCTCAAGGCCGAGGTTGTCCCCTCCGGGATAAATATCGAGGTTACCCGAAACTACGGAATGACAGCGCAACAAAAGGTAAATGATCTGTTAAGTTCCCTGGTCTTTGCCATAATCATCGTGGTGGCCCTTCTTGCCTTTACCCTCGGGGGAAGAGAGGCCCTAATCGTTGCATTCGCGGTTCCCATAAGCTTTGCCCTGGCTCTGTTTGTGAATTATCTCTTCGGCTATACCATTAACCGCGTAACGCTTTTTGCCCTTATCCTTTCTCTCGGTCTGGTTGTAGATGATCCGATAACAAATGTTGACAACATACAGAGACATATTCTCATGGGTATCAGAGGCCCCGTCGAGGCTACGCTCTATGCGGTGCAGGAGGTGCTACCGCCTGTAATCCTTTCAACCCTGGCCATAATAGTTTCTTTCATCCCCATGTTTTTCATTACAGGTATGATGGGGCCCTACATGGCCCCAATGGCCGCAAACGTCCCCCTTACAGTAACCTTTTCAACTCTGTGCGCGCTCACCTTTGTGCCCTGGCTTTCCTTTACCCTGCTGAAAGGGCGCCTGACCAAAACATCAGCAGGTGAGACACTAAAAGGACGGGACGTTGTTCCCGACTGGGTCAAAAACGGTTACAGAAACGCGGTTGAGCCTTTTCTTGACTCCCGTTTCAAAAGATTCGCACTTTTTATTGTAATTATTGTCCTTCTGGCTTTTTCAGCGGCCCTGGCAGCCTATAGATATGTCCCTTTGAAGATGCTTCCCTTCGACAACAAAAACGAATTTCAGATTGTGCTCGACATGCCAGAAGGCACTCCCATGGAGGCGACCAACAGGGTCTTTCTGGCCATGGAGGAATACCTCAGAGATGTCCCTGAGGTAACAAGCTTTGTCTCCTACATCGGAACATCCTCCCCAATGGATTTTAACGGCATGGTAAGGCACTACTATCTGAGGCAGGCCGGCAACATGGGTGATATAAGGGTGAATCTTTGCGATAAAACCCTCCGCACTCAGCAGAGTCACGAAATCGTGCTCCGGCTTAGAAAAGACCTTGAGGCCATAGCCCATACAGGCGGGGCGGCGCTCAAGATTGTCGAGCTGCCTCCGGGCCCTCCGGTATTATCCACCCTTGTTGTCGAGATATACGGTGCTCCCGCTAAAGGATATTCAGAACTGGCAAGGGCATCAGGGCAGGTCAGGGCGCTTATGGAAAGGGAGCCCTATGTATGCGATATTGACGATACGCTTGAATCGGAAAGAGAAAGGATGGACTTTGTCCTGGATAAGGAAAAAGCGGCCATCCACTGTGTTTCCGCCCAGATGATCGCCTCAGCCCTCAAGACAGCCGTGAGCGGCCGGAGGCCCGCAACAGTCCACATGCCTGGAGAAAGGCAGGCACTCCCGGTTACGGTGATTCTCCCGAGAACAAAGAGAAGCAGTATATCCTCGCTTGCGGAGATAACCATCAAGAACACGGAAGGCCGAATGATAAGGCTGGGAGAACTGGGCTTCTTCTCTTCCGTTCCCGAGGAGAGCCCCATCTACCACAAAAACCTTGAACGGGTGGTCTATGTCTTCGGCGAGATGGCAGGCAGGGCCCCGGCTGAAGCGGTTCTCGACATGCAGAAGGCCTTGAGGGAAAAGCCTCTTCCTCCCGATATCAGGATTGAGTGGGCAGGAGAAGGGGAATGGAAGATAACCGTAGATGTCTTTCGGGACCTGGGGATTGCATACACCGTGGCCCTTCTAGGCATATATATGCTCCTTGTCGTGCAGATGAAATCCTTTTTGCTGCCTCTTCTCATAATGGTCGC
>MNYJ01000032.1 GCA_001874005.1 Desulfobacteraceae bacterium CG2_30_51_40 | reverse complement strand
GAAGCAATATGAAATCGCTCCCCGGCGCACCACTGAATAAGAAGAGATGACTCCGGGAATTTTTTATGGATGCCATTCTATATTAAAATAGATAGTGTCCATCCGGAAATGAGATAGTTTCGTCGAGTTCAAGGCGGGCGATAATTTTAACCACAGGAATACATTGACGTATTTCGAGGATTAAAATTTGAGCCCAACGCCGAAATCGGTGAAAATAGCCATTCCCGGATGGACACTGTTTAGGAAATAGCAAGGTATATGCCGCACCAGATTTGACCCCGGCAAACAAGCGATATAAGCCGAAGAGCGTAGAAAACGGTATGCCCTGTATATACTAAATGTTAGCAAACACTTAGCAGGTCTTAAAAGCTGGTTTTTTCTTCATCCAGTGTGCGGCAAATTTTTCGACATGCCGTTAAAGAAAGATTTATTGGCAGGTTTCTTAAGACAGAGAGATGGGTTGATGTGTATCAATTGTGGCAGCATGATACACAAGTGTATCACTTTAGGCCAGAATGATCCCCGAGGAACCGATACAGTGTGGCACGGCCCACCCCCAGAATCCGAGCTGCCTTCGCGCGGTTACCGCCGCTTTTTTCGAGAGCCAGCCTTACCGACTCAGTATCGAGTTTTCTTCTGGGATCCGCCACTTTTTTTAAAGTTGATTCCTCAAGTATGTGAGGGGGAAGATCGCTCGGCAATATGACATTGCCGCGGCTGCGCACTATGGCGTAATGGATCGCGCTTTGAAGTTCCCGTACGTTTCCAGGCCAGTCGTAGGCGCCCAAGAACTCCATGGCAGCCCGCGATATACCTATGTGACGCTCATCTTTTTTTTCAGCCTTTTTGAGGAAATGCTCCGCAAGAAGGGCTATGTCGTCTCTTCTATCCCTGAGCGGAGGAAGATTTATCGGCACTACGCATATTCGGTAAAACAGGTCTTCACGAAAGCGATTCAGTTCCACCTCATGTCTCAGATCCCTGTTTGTGGCGCTTATCAGTCTGACATCCACAGAGATGGTCTTTTCGTCTCCCAGTCTCTCGAATCGGGACTCCTGGAGAACCCTCAGAAGTTTGACCTGCACTATCTTGGGAAGTTCTGAAACCTCGTCGAGGAAGATGGTTCCTCCGTCGGCCAGTTCGAATCTTCCCTTCTTATCCCTTATAGCTCCTGTGAAGGCGCCCTTTACGTGCCCGAATAGTTCGCTCTCAAGTATGCCTTCCGGAAGGGCGCCGCAGTTAATCGGCACAAAGGGTCTTTCCGCCCTTCGGCTTTCGTTATGGATCGCGGCCGCAACCAGTTCCTTTCCTGTGCCTGTCTCCCCATATATGTGGACCGGAAAATCCGTTGCTGCCAGGTCCTGAATCTGTTTGTAAACATTAAGCATTTTTGGGTCTCTACCCACAATGCCTGAAAAACAGTCAATCTCGCCCGCTTTGAGCTTCAAGCCTATGATGTCGGTGACGTCTCTGAAGGCCGCCAGAACTCCTGCAAATTCACCTTCTCTGTCATTCATGGCGGTAACCTTCATCTCGATTCTTCTGGGCTCCTTATTTTTGTTAAGGAAGGTCAGCGAATAGCTTTTATGGGAAAAGGGGTCAGGAACTCCGCCCAGAAAAGAGCAGTTAGCCCCGCAGAAGGGCCTTCCAAATGCCTCATGGCAGTCCTTTCCCATTACCTGGTTTCTGTTATAGCCTGTTATGGATTCCGCTGCCCGGTTGAAAAACAGGATGCGCCTGTTCGTATCATGGGCTATGATGCCTTCCGTCAGGCTATCGAGGATACGCTCCAGGTTTTCCTTGTCGGAGAGGAGCTTTTGAAGAAATATGTCCTTCATGGCAGCCAGAAATATAGTTTAAAGGGATTCCTGCTTCAAGTAGGAAATATATAGAGAGATAATAAAGAGGGTATTTATATGAAAACGCCTCTTCCCTTTATCCCTGACCCTCGACGGGGGAGAAAGGGGGGTGGGAGCGATTACTTGTGCCTGAGGAGGATAGGACATGGACTATGAGAGCATTGTATGGAATATCCCGGAGGACGGGATCGGAGAGCTTACTCTCAACAGACCCAGGCGGTATAACAGCGTAAACATGAGGATGCTTGAGGAGCTTGAAGATCTCTGGGCGGGTCTCAAGCGCAAAAGGGATGTTTTTGTGATTATACTCAAAGGGGGAGGGGATAGGGGCTTCTGCGCCGGGCTTGACATTAGAGAGGCAGTGCGCCTCACAGGTTCCATGAACGCGGATCAGTTTTATGAATTCCAGTCGCGCCTTTCAAGGATATTGGTTTCTATGAGGGCCGCCCCCCAGCCAATAGTGTGCGCTGTTCACGGGCCGGCGGTGGGGCTCGGCTTCAGCATGGCCCTTGCCTCGGATATAAGGATAGTTAGCACCGATGCGCGTTTTTCAGCAGCCTTTATAAATATCGGGCTGGGAGGAGCGGACATGGCATGCAGCTATTTTCTCCCCCGCCTTATCGGGGCGGGGAGGGCCTATGAGCTTATGCTCACAGGCGATTTTCTATCGGCTCAGGAGGCCTTTTCTCTGGGGCTAGCAAGCCGCCTTGTGGAAAGAGACACCCTTTCTGACGAGGCGACAAAAACCGCAAGGGTGCTGCGGGCAAAAAACCCCATGGGGCTCAGACTTACAAAGGAAGCCATAAACATGAATATGGATGCGGGGAGCCTTGAACAGGCACTCAGCATCGAAGACCGGAATCAGACCCTGCTGCTTTTAAGAAGCATGCTCGATCCGGCCGGCAGGACAAGCCGTTTCTTTTAGGGCCTCTGCTCTGCTTGCCTTTCCCTGCCAAATGTTTAAATTTTTTTTATAAGGCGAATTTTTTTTCAAAGGAGTTCTACTATGTTCAGTCACATACTTGTGCCGACAGACTTTACTGAGAAGAGTGCCGAATCGGCAAGGATAGCTGTGAAGATGGCTTCATCCTTTAACTTCCCATGCAAGATAACCCTCCTCCACGTAATTGAGACAATAGAGGGTGCCGATTTCGAAGAGTTTGCCGATTTTTATGAGAAACTCAGAAAACGTTCGGAAAAGAAACTGGATGAAATGATCAATACCTTCTCAGGAGATGGTTTCAAGCTCTACAAGAAGATACTCCTCGGTAACAGGGTCAGGAAGATTCTCGATTTTATAAACAAAGAGGGCGTTGATCTGGTAGTGCTCAGTTCCCATAAGGTTGATCCCAAGGGCGGTCTTGAGGGCTGGGGCACGATCAGCTATAAGGTGGGCATGCTTGCGCATTGTCCGGTTCTGATGGTCAAGTGATGAGGCCTGGAGCAGATAGTATCAGCAATTTGTCTATTTCCGATTATCACATCCATACCCCACTTTGTAAACATGCGGAGGGGGATCCGAAGGAATTTGTTTCAGCGGCAAAGTCTCTGGGGGTTCCTGAGATATGCTTTACCGATCACTGCCCTTTTCCGGACGGCTATGACAGGCCCCATCGCATGGAGCCGGACCAGTTTTCTCTTTACCGGGAGATGACCAGCGACCTCTGCGAGGTCTCAGGTCCCCATGTGCTTTTTGGAATAGAGGCCGATTATTACGAGGGCTGTGAGGCGCACCTCAGGGAATGGCTGCCCCGGCAGGGCTTTGATCTGGTGCTGGGCTCCGTGCATTTCATCGGTAACTGGGGCTTTGATGATCCTGATCAGAAGGGGCGGTGGAGATCGGTTGATCTGAAGACGGCCTGGCGTGAGTACTTCGCCCTTTTGGCAAGGCTTGCGATGTCTAGTCTCTTTGACGTTGTGGCCCATTTAGATCTCCCCAAAAAATTCGGTCACAGGCTTACAGATAAAGAGATGATAGAGATGGCCTCCCCGGTTCTCGACCTTATAGCGGCTTCAGGTATGGGCATTGAACTTAATACGGGAGGGCTGCGCAAACCGGTAAATGAAATCTATCCGTCCGCCCTTATCCTTGGTCTTGCAAAGGAAAGAGACATACCGATATGCTTCGGTTCAGACGCGCACGCCCCTAATGAAGTTGGCTTTGGTTTTGCGGATGCACTCGTTCTTGCCCGGTCAGCCGGTTACACCGAGTCTCTTCTGATGCGGCAGAGGAAAAGATCATTTAAGCCGCTGCCGTTTATCAGCGATAATCCTCCGAGCCATCACCGGCATTGAAGGGAAGACAGGAAAAAAACATCTCCTGGAAAAGCGGGAGCCCGGACAGCTCCACATATTGCATTTTCCTGGCCACGCGGGTGGCCTCTTTTCTGATGGATGAGTTCACAAGGGCAAGATATGCCCCCCTGGCAGCCGCGTTTCCGACAGGTACCACGGCGGGACTTCCAATGTCGGGTATGAGGCCTATGGCCTCTGCGTCACAGGGCTCTATCGCGTTTCCACCTGCTCCTGCAAGGTAAATGCGCCTTATCCTGGGCCTTCCCGCTTTCTCCCACAGCACCATGGCCCCCGCATGGATGGCCGCCTTCGCCATCTGCACCTCGGCTATGTCGCGGTGGGTCATTACGATATCATGTCCTGTGCCGGACCTTGAGGCAGGGACAAGCAGAAACTCAGTCCCGTCCCGGCCGGCGCGGAGTTTTTCATCTCCTCTACTGTCGATAAAAGATCCTCCCGCAGTTACTATGCCTGCCTTTATCAGGGCCGATGCTGCCGAAATAACTCCGGAGCCGCATATACCTATGGCCGGAAGATTTCCTATGGTACTTACCTTTGCCTCCCAGGTGATCGGATCAACCGAAACCCTGTCAATGGCCCCGGGCATCGCCTTTATCCCGTGTCTTATATGCCCCCCTTCAAAGGCAGGGCCTGCCGCTGTGGAACAACAATAGGTAGATGAAGCATTCCCAAGCACTATCTCGCCGTTGGTTCCTATATCAAGCAGAAGACAATGGGATTTCTTTCTGTGGATGGAAGCGGCAATGGTGCATGCGATTGTGTCGCTTCCTACAAAGGCTGCCTTGAGGGGTAAAAGGTGTACATAGGCTGAGGAAGAGACCTTGAGGCCGATATCCCTGGCCTTCAGGTCCTGTGCCTCGGTGATGATCGGGCGGTAAGGGGCAAGAGAAAGGCTCCAGGTATCAAACCCCAGCAAGAGATGGTGCATGACTGTATTTCCCACCACTACCGCATCAACTATCCTTTCCGTCTCTGTCCCGGCTGAGGCGGCCATTTCTGCGAGCATTTCATTGAGACACTCTATAATGAATCTGCTGAGTTTCAGTGTCCCTTCTTTATGCCTTTTGCAGTAGCTTATGCGGCTTATGACGTCGTCCCCGTACCGGATTTGGGGATTGAGCCTCGAAGCAACCGCCTTTTCATCGCCGTCTTCAAGATCAACCAGACAGCCCACAACGGTTGTCGTGCCTATATCGAATGCGGCTCCGTAAATCCGGCAATCGCCTCCGGCATAAATACCTACCAGCTCCCGTTCTTGTCTTAGGGCGGCGCAGAGGCGCGTTTCTCCGGACCTGAGGATATCGGAGAGTTTTTTGACAGAAAAGGAATCGGCCACGAAATGAGAAGCCCGGCAGGCTTTACCAATAGCATTGGAAATCCTTTCCATTTCGTCGGCGGAGCCGGAACTCTCCGAGAGTTTTAAGGGGAAGGACTTGACGCCGGGCTTTGCAGGGGTCTTCCTGAGAGCCAATGCACCAGTAAGGATGGTGACCCCGGAATTCTGCCATTCGGATGGTATCCTGATAACGGCGGAGCCTTCTACGTTCAGGGCGCAGGCGAGTCTATGGCCGGAATGGATGAGGTCCCCAAGGAGGGCTTTTTCATCATCCGTCGGGGAAGAAAGAGGATATGAAGACCACTCGACAATCACCCTGCATTTTCCGCATTTCAGGCGGCCGCCGCAACCTGATGGAATTGATATCATGGCGCTTTTAAGGATATCAAGGAGGCTTTCTCCATCCCTGTTTGCCAGTACCTTACCCAGGGGCTCAACCTTTATGAATCTTTCTTCCAAGGGACTTTCAGGCATCTTTCAGTCCCCGGATGCGAGAAGCTCCCGAATCTTCCTTACGCCGTCTGCCGCGTCTCTTGCGTAGGCATCGGCTCCGCAGACATCAACGACAAATTTTCCGGTCAGTGCGGCGCCTCCGCAAATTATCTTGATTTTCGATGTCATGTCGCTTCCTTTCAGGAGACGAACCGTATCGAGCACGTGCGGGTCTCCGGTTGTGAGGAGGGAAGATAAGCCTACAACCCTGGCGTCTTCCTTCCGCACTGCATCCAGAAATCTCTCCGCAGGGACATTTTCACCCAGATCCACCACACGGAATCCCGCGCTTTCAAGAAGGAGCTTTGTAAGGTTCTTTCCTATGTCATGGAGGTCTCCGAAGACGGTTCCTATGACAACGGTCCCCGAATCAAAGCCCTTTCCTTCACCGCCTGCCGTAAGCGCCGGTTTTACAATATCCATGCATGACTGCATTGTTTTTGCGGACATCATCATTTCAGGGACGAATATCTGCCTCTTTTCGAACCGCTCCCCCACTGTATTAAGCCCGGCGATAAGGGCGTCGTTGACAATCAGTTGGGGATCAATGCCGATTGAAAGGGCCTTTTCAGTAAGCTCAAGGGCACTTCTTTTCCTTCCGGCCATGATCGCCTCTTTGAGAGCCTCAATGATATTATCATCGCCCGTTTGATGGGCCTGCGCTCGAGCGGCGGTTATGCTACCCTCCAACTTTCCTGCATACCTTAGATATGCAGAGCAGAATTCATCTCTTGAAAGGATCATCTCCGCAATATATAGAGCCTTTTTCATGACAGGATCGGTAGGGTCCATGATGGGGCAGATGAGTCCGTTTTGGGCTGCCATGGCAAGGAATATCGCATTGATTGCGCTACGGTCAGGAAGCCCGAATGAGATATTGCTGAGACCAAGAGTGAGATTAACGCTTAAGGTTTCACCTATAAGACGAAGGGCTTTCAGCGTTTCCAGACCCGCGGCATGGTCAGCGCTCACGGCCATGGCAAGGGGATCAAAAATTACGTCATTTCCTGGGATTCCCTCTTTTTCGGCCCGGCTTAAGATGGTCTGCGCTATTTTCAGGCGGCCTTCGGCCTCTTTGGGAATGCCCGAGTCATCCATAGTAAGGGCAATCACCGAGGCGTTGTATTTTTTTACCAGGGGAAGAATCTGATCCAGTTTGTGTTTTTCTCCATTTACAGAGTTAATTAAAGGTGTTCCAACGTATACTTCAAGCGCGGCATCAAGCGCTTGAGGATTGGCGGAATCAATGCATAGCGGCATATCGGTCATTACCTGGATGGCTCTGACAGCCTCACGAAGCACCCTTGGTTCATCAATACCTGAGACGCCGACATTCACATCAAGGATTTTGGCTCCTGCCTGAAGCTGGATTTCGGCCTCATGAATGAGGACTGACAGATCCCCCTTTTCGATGGCTGCGGCAAGTTTCTTTCTACCGGTCGGGTTTATTCTTTCCCCTATGATAACAAGCGGGCCGCCCCTCTCTATAGCAACCTCCACGGACCTGCCTCTCAGGAGAGTTCTGGCGGGGCCGGAAGGAGAGGGAAAGCTGAGGGATTTTTTGCTTTTAAAAGACGTATTGTCGCTTCTGATCTTCCCGTATTCAGCCGCTGTGACCAGGGCGGTCCTCACATTTTCATCCGGGGTTCCGTAAGTAAGACCCACTGTATCTATGGAGAAGTTTTCAAGAGGCGCTCCGCTATCGATGAGTCTTCGTACCTCGGATGCCACCTCGGCAGGGGTGCCGTTTTTCATAAGAACCGGGTTTATGCGCGCGTTTACGGCCACCTCTGGCCCAAGCATCTGCCGTGTCTTCATTACGTCAGAACCGAATCCTATTTCAAGAAAGGCAAGGTGCCTTACCTTGGCATATCCGGGGAGGGCCTCGTTTACCGAGCCGCAGTGGTGTATGCCCAGGGGATGGCATTCGTCTGCTATCATGTTGTCGTATTGGAGAAGAAAACTCTCGTATGTTTCAAGCGAGACCTGTTCTATGGTGCAGTTGGGCAGTACATAAAATGTAGGGTCGCACATTGGTGTCACATCCACTGCGCCGGTTCCGGTGGTCTTATGATTGAAGCGAAAAAGCTGGATCATGGTCTCGGTACATACCCTGAGCAGATGGTGGCAGAGTTCGGGCCGCTCGAAATAGTCGAAGTAGAAATTGTCTCCCCTCAGTTTCAGCGCGAGGTTTTGTACACCTGTTGTGTTTATGTCCCCCACCACCTTGCCGTATTTTGACCGGAGATATTCTATTTGCTTTATCATGTCGGACATGGGAGGCGTATGAAATAGATCTGGAACTTTCAGTTTCATGATCTCCTTTTCCGACAGGTTCAGCGGCATTGCCCACGGGAGGGCGTCATCCTTGAAGACTATTTCGCATCCGAATACAGCGGGAAGCATAACCATTCCGAAGGTTATGAGGGGCTTGGGACCTGGATTCGGGTTTCCGAGCCCCACGTCTCCGAACCGTTCATGGAGACATTTTTCGATCATCATCCTCGCCCTTATCCTTGTCTCGGGATCAAAATAGTAATCCCGGCCAAAGGAGATGCCGTAATTTGTATAGAACCAGTCGGGATAAAAACCTACGCCAAGCGGTATATGCTGCCTTTCTGTCATGAAAGTCTCCCTGTGAAGTGCAAAATGGGTTTATTGCAGAGCCTATCTGTTTCTGTTATAAAGTCCAAGCTGTTTATGCCAAATACGAGAACTATTTGCAACTATGAGATCACAAGGCTTAGGGGGGGATAGAGCGATCTTTCTATAGACTAGTGTCCATCCGGAAATGAGATAGTTTCGTCGAGTACAAGGCGGGCGATAATTTTAACCACAGGAATACATTGACGTATTTCGAGGATTAAAATTTGAGCCCAACGCCGAAATCGGTGAAAATAGCCATTTCCGGATGGACACTAGACTAGCCTCTGGGAAGACCTCTGAGCGCAAACTCAAGGACAGATATCAGGCAAGGGTTTCAGGCTAAAAGGCAGTGGGGTCAATTTAGCGCTCAACAAAG
>MNYJ01000033.1 GCA_001874005.1 Desulfobacteraceae bacterium CG2_30_51_40 | reverse complement strand
CAAGATCGTCAACCGACCTTTTAATTATCAGTGGCACTACTAGTTGCAGGAGATCTACCGCGAGCAGGCTCAGAAGCCCTATGGCGAGAGGGATACGGCTTTGATAAAAATAAGGGGAAAGGATGGAGAAGTTCCTGATGCTCTCCCTGATTGTGGGACGCTTTTCATGCATGAATAGATTGATACATAAAAGACTGCCCCGGTGTCAATCTTGAGGGTCAAGTGATGGGTTTCACATTGGTGATAATCACTTGATATTTTGTTAGAGGACGCCTATCTTTAACGCACTTAAAGTTTATATGAAAACTCCCTCATACGCCCTCTTTTTCCCTTGTTCAGGGTGAGCGATATAGTAAGTGGGGAGATTTTAATTGTAATCAAAAACGAAAGGAGAAATTTCGATGCAATTGCTACCGGTAAAGATCTATACGCTCAGTACATGCAGCCACTGCAAGGCCACAAAAAAATTCCTGGGAGAGTGCGGAATCCAGTTCGATTTCACCGACGTGGATATGCTGACAGGCCAAGAAAGGGCGCAAATTATTGAAGAGGTCAAAAAATTCAATCCCAACTGCTCATTTCCAACCATTATCATTGGAGACAAGGTTATTATCGGACACAGGGAAGATGAGATAAAGGAGGCTTTAGGACTGTGACAGAGGCGGAGAAGCTTTGCGAGATGCTCAAGAAGGCGCAGGAGCCGAAGGGCTATTTATTCAATAAGGACAAAGAACGGGTAATGGACCTTATGGATGCCCTTCTCATTAACAAGAAACGTTATGGTTATATGGCCTGCCCGTGCAGGCTGGCATCGGGTGATCGGAAAAAGGATGCGGATATACTCTGCCCCTGCGTTTACAGGGAAAAGGACGTAGAAGAGTATGGAAGCTGTTACTGCAATCTTTATGTAACCAGGAAGTGGAATGAGACAAAGACCCTTCATCCCTATGTCCCTGAAAGGAGACCAGTAGAGTTATCCTTTGCTTGAGGCATGTGGATTATCGCCTCCAATGAATTTTGTGCACCGGGCCGCAGAGGAGGGTGACACCTCACGGCCTCTTTAGAGCTGCAGGCTTGTTGCCATGGAATCGCACTAACGGTCATGCCTTGGGCGGAGCACAACGAAAGATGAAAATCACCCCCACCATTCCCTCCCCCGTCGAGGAGGAGGGAATAATTGAGCTGTTTCTGTCCCTGGATCAGAGAGAGGCACCATGAAGGCTGATGATCGCCTTTTGCACTGGGCCTGGGTTATACTGGCCACGTGCTTTGCAAATCTGTTTATCAACTACTCCGTGCGGCTTGGTTACGGAGTTATTCTGCCGGAGATGATAAAAGATCTTGGGATAAACCGGACTGAGGCCGGCTCCATTTTCAACGCCTACCTGTTTACCTATGTCACCGTGGCCACCTTTACCGGCTACGTCACCGACCGTCTCGGAGCAAGAAGGATCATTGCCTTTTGCGCGTTTATCCTGGGCGCCGGTGTGCTTCTCATGGGAACGGTCAAATCCCTTGGTTCAGCCTACGTCTTCTATGGGCTGGTGGGCTTGGGGGCCACAGGTATGTGGGGGCCTGTGATAACCGTCGTGCAGAGATGGTTTGCCGTAAGGAAAAGGGGGCTTGCTCTCGGGATACTCTCAACCGGCTTCGGCCTCGGGTTTGCCGTTATGGGTGCCGTCTTTCCATGGATAGTAAGGAATTACACATGGAGACATGCCTGGTTTTTCCTTGGAGCAGGGGCACTCATCATGGTGATTGTTGACGCCATATTACTCAGAAGCGATCCCTCGGACTCAGGCCACAGGCCCTGGGGAGAGGGAGGCGAAACTGCCGTGGGTTTAGGAAGTAAAGGCCTGAATGCGGCAGAGAAAAGCCTTTCAGCGATTTTCAGGAGCAGGAGTTTTTGGCTTATAGGGCTATCCTATTTTTCCATCTCCTACGCCCTCTATTCCGTCACAACTTTCATGGTTGATTACGCCAGGAATCAATTAGGCCTTCCAACGGAAACCGCCAGTTATCTTGCCACCGTCCACGGTATGTGCCAGGTGATCGGAGTCTTGGTAATACTTCCTCTTTCGGACTATCTGGGCAGGAAAAAGACTATCATGATATCAAATGCCGTGATAGCTTTAGCGGTGGCAGGAATAATCTTCTCCGGAGGATCGGTGGGGATGCTCTACGGCTCCGTTGGGATTATGGCGGTTTTCTATGGTGTCACCTTCCCTATTTACGGGGCGTGCGCTGGGGATTATTTCCCACGTAACGTGATGGCTACCGTGATCGGAGCCTGGACGCCCTTTTACGGAGGAGGAGCAATATGTTCACACTGGGTGAGCGGAATAATTAGGGACTCAAGCGGGGTATATGACAAGGCCTTCATAGTAGGAGTAGTTATGGCGCTTGTCGGGCTTTTACTTATTGTTTTCGTGAGGCGCGCCGAGGCCGACTAAGCCCTTTTTACCGACAGGCGCTGGTAGCGTGGTGGCCGTGCGGCTGAAGCCGCACCTACCCCGGATTTTGAGCGCATAGGATGCTGCTCTAAAGAGGTCAGGGTCGGGGTCGCGCAGTAAGGGGCGCGGCCGGGAGCGCAGTCGAGAAGAGAAGTCCAGGCTTATTGTTAAGAGACGATAACGATACCGACCCCGAAAAAACTCTGGAAACAGAGAAGAGTTTGAAAGAGGATTTCCCTCCCCCCGCGCGGGGGAGGGTCGGGGTGGGGGGTGTATTTTCACGGTAAATTGATGTTGCTGAAGTAGAGGCTTATGGACAATAAATCACAGAAGTTTTCAGAACCGTCGGGGGAAGGGCGTTTCCCTCTGGAGGGAGTGAGGGTGGTTGAATGCGGCGTCTTTCACGCAGGCCCCGGAGCATGCGCGATACTGGGGGATTTGGGCGCGGAAGTAATCAAGGTAGAGACCCCCGGGAAAGGCGATCCGATAAGGGGACTTAAACGCGTGGGCATTATCCCCTTTGAGATAGCAGGTAACAGAAGCCTCTTTTGTGAAGGCGCCAATAGGAACAAGAAAAGCGTTACCATCAACCTCAAGACGCAAAAGGGGAGGCATCTCCTTTACCGGCTGGTTGAAAAGGCGGACGTGTTTCTTACCAATCTGAGGCCCAAGGCCATCGAAAAACTCCTGATTGATTATGAAACTATCGGCGGGATAAACCCCAAAATAGTTTACTGCTCTGTTTCGGCCTTCGGGGACAGGGGTTCCGACAGAAACAGAGGCGGGTTCGATTACCAGGGTCAGGCACGGGCCGGGATCATGTTTTCCCTTGGAGGTGCAGGCGGAAGCCCCGCGGTGTCACAATTCGGGCTTGTGGATCAGACTACCGCAATAATGGCGAGCCATCAGATACTTGCCGCCCTTTTCATGCGTGAAAGGACAGGTGTCGGTCAGGAGATACGGACCTCCATCCTTGGTTCCGCAATGTTCCTGAACTACTTTAACATACTCCTTGCACAGTTGGGTGGTTTCGAGGTTCCTGCCCACGAGAGGGAAAAGGATAACCCCTTAAGAAACTTCTACAGATGTCGTGACGGCCGCTGGCTTATGATCACCCTTACACCGTCTGAGAAATACTGGCCTTCCCTGTGCGAGGCGCTTGGAGATCTTGACCTTGCCAGTGACGGCCGCTACGACACCGATGACAAGCGCATCTCACAGGCAGGCGAGGTGGTGGGAAGATTGGATGCGCTCTTTGCAAAAAAGACCTTTGATGAATGGTTTGAGATATTCGGCCACTACGATCTTGTGTGCGCTCCGGTCAACAGGCCGCTTGATCTTGCCGGGGACAGCCAGGTAATCGCTAACGGCTATTTGTCCGATTTTATCCACCCGACCCTCGGGAAGGTCAAGGTCCCGGATTATCCGGGGGCCTTCAGCCGTTGCAGTACCGGCATAAAGAGCGCCTCGCCGGAACTTGGCGAGCATACTGTCGAGGTTCTTCAAGGGTTATGCGGACTTGAGAGGCTGGAGATAGACAAACTCAGGGAGGAGGGAGTTATTTGAGGTCGTTCTGGCTTTGCTTTGTGCCCCTCTTTGTGGCGGTTGATGCGGTTGGGGTTCTTCCCATCTTTCTCACCCTTACCGAGGAACTCAATCCCCTGAAGGTTAAGCGGGTCATCTATCAGTCCATGGCCACAGCCGCAGCGGTGGCCTTGAGCTTCCTGGCAGTGGGCACAGGGGTCTTGAAGCTGCTTGGGATAACGGTGGCTGATTTTATGGTGGCGGGCGGCGTTTTGCTGTTTGTAATATCTATGAGCGATCTTATCACGACGGATAAGGCCAGAAGACAGGTGGACCCTGACAGTCTGGGGGCGGTTCCCCTCGGGGTTCCTCTGATAGCCGGTCCTGCCGTCTTCACGACATCAATCCTTCTGGTTAATGAACACGGCGTGGTTCCGGCCGCCTTGGCTCTGCTTACAAATATCGCTATCGCAGGAGCGGTTTTTCTCGCAGCAGGCTCGATAAACAGGCTCCTCGGCAAGGCCGGGGCCAAGACCGTCTCCAAGATAGCGGCCCTTCTGCTCGCGGCCATCGCGGTTATGATCGTAAGGAAAGGCATAACGGCACTTCTGCAGGGCGTTTGAAATGGTTAATGAACCTGTACGCTTGGAAGCAAGAAATCATGATGGAGTCGTCTAAGATGCCGGAACTGAGTCCGGAGAGGAAGGCATTTCTGGCAGCCGATTATTGTCGCGGCTTCATAAGGTACTGCCGTATAGAGCCTCTTGAGATAAAGAGCGGATATTTCCGCTCAAGGGTTTTAATCGCAGAGGAGCACAGGCAGCAGGACGGATTTATCCACGCTGGCGTAATGGCCACCATGGCCGATCATACCGCCGGATACGCTGCCTTTACCCTGGTGACTGAAGACCGCCAGATCCTCACAATCGAATTTAAGATAAATTTCCTTAGGCCAGCTTTCGGTAATGCGCTTGAGTGTAGGTCCAAAATCATCAGGGACGGAAGCACAATACTGATAGCCGAGTCCGAGGTCTTTGACGTTAGGGAGGAAGAGACGTCCCTGGCCGCAAAGGCCACCGTGACCCTCATGTCCGTTCCTAAGGCAAAGCTCCTTTCAAAGCGCTGAAGCTATCTCCTCAGCGGTCATTGCGCATGCCTCCTTCGGGTCTTTTGAGTCCCTTATGGGCCGCCCTATGACAAGATAGTCCGCCCCGTTTCTTACTGCCTGGTAGGGTGTGACTATCCTTTGCTGATCATCGCCTGCGACAATAGACCACTTGGGCCTTATGCCAGGAGTAAAAGCCAGAAAATCCCTCCCCAGCTCCTTTTTTACCCAGCCTACCTCCCTGCCTGAACAGACTATGCCGTGGCATCCCGCATCCCTTGCGATAAAGGCCTTTTTCAGTACAAGTTTCCGGAGGTCTTTGGCAAGATCGTCACGGTAGCCCAGCTCAATTATATGGCCTGTGTTGAGGCTTGTAAGAACGGTGACACCAAGTATCTTTGTCTTTGATCCTTTTACTGCCTCATCTGTCAACATGCCCTGTCCCTGCTCGCAGTGAACGGTTACGAAATCGGCTCCCAGGGAGCCTGCCGAGCGAAGGGCACGCCTCATGGTCTCAGGGATGTCATGGAGTTTGAGATCAAGAAATATTCCTGCCCGGCTTTCATCCCTGATGGCTGAGAGCATTGGGGGGCCTTCCTTTATGAAAAGTTCAAGCCCCACCTTGAAGACTCCCACGCTTTCCCTGAGCATGGTAACGTAGCGCATGGCCTCATCGCGGTCGGTAACGTCCAACGGGAACACGATGTAATCGCTTGGTAGCCTCATATATCCTCCGAATCCTTTCTTGATAAGCGCTTAAACCTAAGGTGTGTTTTCGCCCCCGCGTGTAAAAATCGTTCCTTTGGCGCTTTTCCTCACCCCTTGCAGGGGAGGGTCAGGGCGGCGGGGGTTCAGTTCACGGTAAAAATAAATGGACAGAAAGGCAACCTCAATTTATAATAATCACTATGCCACCGTAGCTCAGTTGGTAGAGCACCTCACTCGTAATGAGGATGTCTGCGGTTCGATTCCGCACGGTGGCTCCAGTAATTTTTTCTGTTTGCAAGCACTGGTGGAACTCGCTTAGTGCTCATCCGTAAATGAGACAGTTTTGTCGGGTTCAAGGCGGGGGATAATTTTAACCACAGGAATACATTGAGTTCGAGGATTAAAATTTGAGCCCAACGCCGAAATCGGTGAAAATAGCCATTTACGGATGGGCACTAGCTTAACCTTACCCCCGGGGAGTTGTCCTTGAGTATGATCTGACGCTTCGCTCTTCGGGTGGGTCTCCTTGAGCGCAGGCCTTGCATCAGGACATTATTCAAAGGGCCTTGGAAAGCGGCTTCTTCAAGGAGGTGCCGACATCTCCATTATCCTTTGTTGTTGACTGCTCCTCCCATGTTTTTCCACCGTAATGGTAATGGGCACGATAAACTTCAGGAAGGCTATTCAACACCGATTCTCGAAAGATACCTGTTGTGCAACCTCGTTAGCAAAATAAGCGCAAGGATTGAACCTATAAGACACAGGAACATATCGCTTTGCGTGTCCCAGATATAACCCTGTGTTCCAAGGAAGGCTTCAGTATCTGTTGGATCGGAAAGGGAAGCCAGCCATTCAATGATCTCATAGAGAGCTGAAAACGCAAGAGGAACAGCGATGGATATGAAGGAAAGCCATTTTCCGGGCTTTAATGGCGATGTTCGCGCAATAATCTCCCGCACGTAGATAGCCGGTCCAAAGCCCTGCATGAGGTGCCCGATCTTATCATAGTTGTTGCGAGACCAGCCGAACCAGTCTTCCATCCAAAAGCCCAGAGGTACCTTGGCATAGGAGAAGTGCCCGCCCAGCATAAGTATCATGGCGTGAATAGCAATGAGCATATAAGCCAGACGGGTCAACGGAAATCTCTTGTATGTAAGCAGCAGGACAGGCAACGCAATCATGAAGGGGAAGGTTTCCAGTATCCAGGTAAGACGGGAATCATGCGGCTCGATTCCCGACCAAACCCAGACAGCAACTACTACAATCAACAGTGTCGCTGCATATTTGTTTGATGTCATTCCAAATCTCTTGGCCAGGGATCCTTGCGTTTATACTTTCCAGTCTTGGAAATAAGACCGCAGCTCAACTCCGGCCGCTGTCTCGGCTGATTGAACACTGCGGCCTTTACTTTGGAGGCACTTATAAGTGCCGATTCCCTCAGTCTTTCTTGGCAGCCTTCTCGGCCCTTTTTTCTTTCAAAGTCTTTGCCGGTTTCTTCTTGGTTTCCTTTTTCTTATCAATCCCCTTTGCCATCTTTTTCTCCTTTCCCGATTGATTATTTACTATACCTCATGCCCTGAAAGGGGCACAACTAAGGATGAAAACTCCGTACGTTATTCCGGACTCGATCCGCAATCCAGGTAAAAAAGACTGGATACCAGCCTGAGCCGGCATGACGATGTATTTTCACATAAATCCCCATGCCCGGGTAGGGCGCAACCAAACATGAAAATCACCCTCTACCCCTCCCTTCTCCGTCGAGGGGAGGGGTAGAGGGAAAGGGGCATTTCCATGTAATCGTTCAAATATGACTCAGATGGGCCGCTTTGCGGCCGAAAACATCAGCCTGAGATAATATATTACAAAACGCCCTCTATTTAAATGCCTTTGTTTCATAGCCCTGATGGCAGAACGCGGAGTCAGTTTCTCGTTTGGGCGGAACCCGGGACGCGGGACAGTGTCAATGCAGTATCAGGAGTTACTGAACGCCTGGCCTGGCTTTGATAATTCCATTTATGGACAAGATTTGCTGATTAGTATCAGCTCAATGATTGGGGGATGGCTTTGCGCAGACCAGGAATCAGCTTCTGTAGATGCGCCTTCAGGCGCAGGGCGCACGGTTCCCCTGCGGCTAAAGCCGCACCTACCCCGGATTTTTGCGCTGATACGCTGATTATATGGCAGTTCTGCTATATTTTGCATTTAGGTGTAAACAGCATATTCTCAATAAATAAGGGAAGTCTTCTTGTCATCTGCGCTTCTGAATTCTAGCTTTTTATATGAAAGTGCCCCTCGCCTTTACTCCTCCCCATTGACGGGGGAGGGAGGGGTGGGGGTGATTCTAATCCTTCGTTGTGCCCCAAGAGGGCATGGGGGTTAACTGGAATCACAAGGAGGTGGCGTTTTACGTAATTCCGGCGAAGGACGGAATCCAGGTTCATTCCCCCCAATTATTGAGATGATACTGTGAATAGCATTTGAAAGGACATGCGAATATGTATAATAATTCAGTCAAGCGATCACGCCGGGGTTTTCCACATTCCCTCGGACGGTAATGCCCCTGTAGCCCCCACCCACCTGGGGGCCTGAGGTTGTGGGTGAATGGATTCTAACGCTAAATGGCAGGAATTGTAGAAATCAACCTGAAGCTGTTATGGGAGGACAGAGAAATGGCTGAGCAGAAAGAAATGCCGGCAGTGTCAATGAGCAGCACCAAGAAAGAACTCCTTGAGGCCTATGAGGCAGCAAAGGAGCGTCTCCAGAGCATGGAAAAGGACCTGTTGAATGCGGAAAAGGCAAGGGCCAGATTGGAAAAGCAGGCGGCCTCATCGGCTGCAGATTCGCAGCTCCAGGAAGACCCCCTGCAGAGGCTCCAGAGGCTTCGCTCAGACATAGGAAGAGAGCTTACCGAACTGGCGGAGCGCTTTGACTCAGAGCTTGATAACTACAGAAAGATACAGTCCGCCCTCAAGGCCAAGCAAGACGAACTTCAGACCATATACGGAGTGGAGGCGGCAGCATCCGATCTGGCGGCACTGCTGGATGCTCAGAGGGCGGAAAGGGAGAGATTCGAAAGGGCGGTGGCGGAAAAACGCACCGCCTTCGAAGATGAAATGAAGGAAGCCAGGAGCGAATGGAACAAGGAGAAGGCACAGACGGAGCTGGTGGCTAAGGAGCAGGCCGAAGCCCTTAAG
>MNYJ01000130.1 GCA_001874005.1 Desulfobacteraceae bacterium CG2_30_51_40 | reverse complement strand
CCACTGCCGTTACACCAATTCCAGCGTTGGGCAAGTTCCCGGCTCACCCGGTATCGGCTCCATGATGGATTGTGTTCTATGAGTTCCCGCACGGTGACGATGTCCCCGCCGGTAATCAAACGACCCTGGATAAGACTTGGAATCTTCATGGCCAACCAATCTGCCATATTATGGAATCAGAGTCCAGGAAAAAATGCAGTCGTTTGAAAAATTATCCCTTCAGATTAAAGAAGGGGTGTGGAATGTAGGGTAAAAGGTGCCGGGGGGATATGTTTAAAAAAACGATAGCAATATCAGCCCCCGATATCTTTCATCGCCGGGGTTGGCCGTCAGGTAATGATTGTTTATATGAAAAGGCCCCTTCCCTTCACGCCTCCCCCCTCGACGGGGGAGGGAGGGGTGGGGGTGATTTTCATCTTTCGTTGTTCCCTGCCCGGGCATGAGGGTATGGGGAGGGCATTGGCCGGGCAGAAGGCCTTAAAGAAAATCCTTCGCTAATCTGCACCCAGAAATGGCGCCCCGCGGCCCTGTTCAGCGTGAAAAATCCGCTCCAGCTCCTTTACATCCTTCATGCGGGTAGCGGTCAAATACGAGCTATAGAGAGGATCCTCGGGATCAGGCTCCCTTCCCGCCAGGAACCTCTCCATTCGCCATAATGCTTCAACTGATTTATCGCAGACAGGGTATCCTCGGTCGTCAAGCTCTATGCCTCCTCCGAAAGATACCCTGGATACGTTGTTTATATCAACCAGCCTGATCCTGCCGGATTCGGTGAGGAGAAGGTTGCCTACCCCCGCAAGATCAGGGATGCGCAGGGCTTCGGTTGCCATCTTCTTTATGCTCTCAACAAAAACGAGGGCCTCCACCCTCACCGCCTTTAGCCATTCTCCGGAATCTCCCTCAGCCTTATCTCCTCCGATTCCCGGTCTCTTTCTAATGCGCTTCAAAAAGTCATCATCCTGAGATCCCCAGGGATCAAGCATCTCGCCTTTAACATATTCCTGTAGGCCGCAAAGGAGTATATCACTGCCCCCACGGACTTTCAGATCAACCAGAAACTCATTTGACAGGGCGATGTATTCGGGGGCCAGGAATCCTTCAATAGTCTTTACCGACCTGAGTTCCTCCTCCGCGTGAGACAAGTTTCTGAACCTTTTTCTAAATATCCTTAACATCACTATAGGCCTGGCTCTAGGGTACCACCTGACACCCTCTGAAACCACCCCCTCCCTCTCGCGCCTGACATCCTCCGGATCGAGAACGGCCATGATGTGTGAGCGCAGTCCTGTCCTGTAATGTCTCCTGAACACATAGAGAGGATTTGCCTTTACAAAGTTAAGGCCAACCACATCATCATGAACCAGCCCTTCAATATCACGGATGTCCCGATCCAACACTAATCCAGGCGGATATAGTTAACGGATAAAATGCCCTGGAGTTTCCTTATCTCTTCAATCCCCGGATCATCAACCGGAGTGTCCAGATTTACCATACATATCGCCCTTCCCTCATTCCTTCCCAGATGAAAACGGCCTATATTTACCCCCCTGGCAGCCAGGATACTTCCTATGCTTCCTATGATACCAGGCCTGTCCTCATTTTCTATAATCAGCATGGAGCCTTCAGGGATAGCGTCCACATAGATCTGGCCGAGTTTTATAATCCTTTGGTATTTCTTTGCGAAAATAGTTCCCCAGGCCTCGCTGAGGGCACCCTTCACACCCGGAAGGCTTACCCTGATAAGATTGGTGTAATCTTCGGTTTTCTGGGTCACTGTTTCCTCAACTTTTATGCCCTTCACCTTGGCCCGATATGGCGCATTGACATAATTGACCGGCGTGTCCGTAACAACGCTCAGAAAACCTTTTAAGACCGCATGGGTTAGGACCCTTGTATCGAAATCGGCGACAGCACCGCTGTAGGTAATACTGATATGGTTGGCCTGGCGTGAGAGTTGCCCCATCATGGAACCCAGTCTCTCGGCCAGCATCAGGTAAGGCCTCATGGGGCCGATAAATTCCATTGAAATGGACGGGAAATTGACGGCGTTTGAGATAACACCGTCCAGGAGAAAACTCACCATCTGATGGGCAATCATTTCAGCTACCTTATCCTGGGCCTCGTCCGTACTTGCCCCAAGATGCGGGGTGAATATCGCGTTGGGATTTGCAAAAAGAGGATGAGAAAAATCAGGCGGCTCCTGCGGGTAAACATCCAGGGCCGCACCGGCCACCTTGCCGCTCGAAAGAGCCGCGTTAAGGTCATCAATATTGACCACCTCGCCCCTTGAGCAGTTGATGATCCTGACACCCTTCTTCATCATGCCAATGGTGTCCTTACGGATAAGGTTTTTTGTCTCCTCAAGTTTAGGCACATGAAGGGTGATAAAATCGGATCGGGCAAGGAGTTCATCCAGGCTTGCCAGTTCAACCCCCATGGATGCGGCGGCCTCCTTGGTCACATAAGGATCAGATGCCAGGACCTTCATCTCAAGCCCCTGCGCCCTTGAAGCCACAACCCTTCCAATATGCCCGAGGCCTACTATGCCCAGCACCTTGCCGGCTATCTCCGTGCCCATGAACTTCTTCTTCTCCCACGCTCCCGCCTTTATGGAAGCAGTAGCCTGTGGAATATGCCTCGCGAGCGACAGCATCATGGAAAGCGCGTGCTCCGCGGTTGTAATGGTATTTCCTCCTGGAGCGTTCATGACTACGATTCCCTTCTCGGTGGCGGCCGGGACATCAATATTGTCAACGCCAATGCCGGCCCTGCCTATGACCTTTAGCCTTCCAGGGTTTTTGAAGATCGGGTCCTTCACCTTGGTGCCGCTTCTCACCGCGAGGCCGTCAAATTCCCCAATCAGCTTTGCAAGCACCGCCGGATCATTTGCCGATTTGTCGTTGTCAACCACCACCTCGATCTGCCCTGTCGCCTCCAATATCTCCCTGGCTATTGGGGACATGCTGTCACGAATCATTACCTTGTACATAGATTGCTCCTCTCAACATTTTGGTAAGGTTATTATCTTCTCTATTTTATTACACATCTCTGTCATATCTTTTCAAGTGTTATTTATTGAAGATTGGATGATTTCTCGATGGTCTCTCAGATAGGACTTCAAAATATAACCCCCTTGTGGCAGACTCACAGTGGCCGCCACGAAATCCGCCTCATTCATTCGGGTGCATGAATGCGGCCGGGGCAGGATGAAATAGACCCTTGTCCCGATTTTGTAGAGGGGAGGATGGAGGAATTTTCATATACAGAATAGAGGAGGAAGCATGATGAAGGAAGTGGGATGGATAGGAACGGGGGTCATGGGGTCATCCATGGCCGGGCATCTTCTTAAGGCCGGTTACAGCGTCTTCGTTTATAACAGAACAAAACAGAGGGCTGAAGGGCTGCTCACACAGGGAGCCAGGTGGTGCGAGTCACCTCCTGAAGTGGCCTCGAAGGCGGATATCGTCTTCTCTATGGTAGGGCATCCGGCGGATGTGGAGGAGATTTATCTGGGTGAAAACGGGATTCTCAAGTCCTCCGAATGCAGGGCAAGGATATTGGTTGATATGACAAGCAGCAGCCCGACCCTGGCAAAACGTCTCGCCCTCGAAGCGGAGAAAAAAGGCATAGCTTGTCTTGATGCACCGGTGTCAGGGGGCGATATTGGAGCAAGGGAAGCAAAGCTTGCCATCATGGTAGGGGGAGCGAGAAAAACATTTGAAGAGATACTTCCTTTCTTTCAGGTCATGGGAAAGACCATATCCTACCTGGGCGGGCACGGATGCGGCCAGCACACAAAGCTCTGCAATCAGATACTCGTAACCGGAACCATGATAAGCATGTGCGAGGCACTCATCTACGCCGCAAAGATAGGGCTCGATCAGCAGGCGGTTATAGACATCGTCGGAAAAGGAGCTGCCGGATCGTGGTCCATCAACAATCTGGGTCCCAGGGTGGCAAAGGGTGATTTCAAGCCGGGTTTCTATATAGAGCACTTCATCAAGGACATGGGCATTGCCCTTTCCGAGGCAGCGGCAATGGGAATCTGCCTTCCAGGGCTTGCTCTGGTCAACCAGCTCTATCTCGCGGCCAGGGCAATGGGACACGGCCGATCAGGAACCCAGGCCCTTTACCTGGCACTTAAGACCATAAACGGAATGGATTGATGAATCTTTCTCTTGCTCGGGTCGTTTTCAGCCGGAGAATGATTGTAGCCCTCTTGATGGGCTTTTCAAGCGGGCTTCCTCTTCTTCTTACCGTCACGCTGCTGCAGGCATGGATGAAACAGGAAAAGGTTGATCTTTCCGTAATAGGGCTGATGAGCCTTGTGGGCCTTCCCTATACCCTTAAGTTCCTGTGGGCACCTATCCTCGACCGATTCGCGCTTCCGCTCCTCGGACGCAGACGGGGATGGCTGCTCTTGTCTCAGGTCTGTCTGGTGGCGGCAATTATTGCACTCGGCTCCACAGACCCGGCGATGCGCCCGCTCGGTGTTGCATTCGCAGCTTTGGTTGTGACCTTCATGAGCGCCACCCAGGATATAGTAGTTGATGCTTACAGACGTGAAGATCTTCCCGACTCTGAATTGGGACTGGGCTCTTCTTTTTACATAAACGGCTACAGGGTCGGCATGCTCCTGGCCTCCGGCGGGGGCTTGATCCTCGCCGACCACATGCCGTTTTCCCAAGTCTATATATTCATGGGCCTTTGCATGCTTCCAGGAATTGTTACAACCCTTCTGACTCCTGAACCTGTGACCGGGACCACTCCCCCCAAGACCCTCAGGGAGGCAGTCATTGATCCGATTACGGATTATATTAAACGCAACAAGGCATTAACAATATTGGCGTTTATCCTTTTTTATAAGATAGGCGATACCATGGCCAGCACCATGACAACGCCCTTCTACCTGGATATCGGATTTACCAAGTCGGAGATAGGCGCCGTGGTGAAGCTCTTCGGCTTTTGGGCTACCGTGTGCGGGGGATTCCTCGGCGGCTTATTTATGCTTAGAATAGGGATAAAAAAGAGTCTGTGGATATTCGGAATTCTCCAGGCGGTCTCAACCGGGGGCTTTGCCCTGCTGGCCCTGCTTGGAAGGAGCCTGCCGGCGCTGTCTGCCGTAATCGCCTTTGAAAACCTTACCGGCGGAATGGGCACAGCCGCCTATGCCGCTTTCATGGCGAGCATCACCAACAAGCGCTTTACAGCGACTCAATACGCCCTCCTGAGCAGCCTCATGGGGGTTCCGAGAGTAATAGCCTCAGCTCCAACAGGAATTATGGCCGATCATCTCGGGTGGCCGGTCTTTTTTATTTTTTGCACCGTGGCTGCCGCGCCGGGCCTTATTCTGCTCATGGCGGTGGGTCTGGATAGCGAAGATAAATGTACTTGACCTTTTCTCTATGGACTTTATAATGGTTACTGATGTGTTTGATTTCTTTGTTAAATCATTTTTGCGGTAGTTGGCAGTGCCGGAAATTGCTTCTTCATCCAGGGAAAGGCTGTTAGCCCGATGGCCATAAGTACTGAGCTTTTTAACAAATTAGAAGAATTCGATCCTAAAATGAAGGATCTATTTCTGACCTTGATACGCGAGGTGGAGGAAAAGACCAAGTTCATCACGGTTGCACGCTCCGATTTTGATGAATTGCGGGCTGTGGTAAAAGAACTGGCCGAGGCTCAGAAGCGCACTGAGCAAAGGGTCCAGGAACTCACCGAGGCCCAGAAGCAGACCGAGCAAAGGGTTCAAGAACTCACCGAGGCCCAGAAGCGCACGGAGCAGCGGCTCGACTCTCTAACCATAAGGATGGATGAGTTGGCCCAGGCTCAAATGCGCACGGAGCAAAGACTCGATTCTCTATCCGTCAGCATGGATGAACTTGCACAAGCTCAGAGGCGCACTGAGCAAAGGGTCATGGAACTGGCCGAGGCCCAGAAGCGCACCGAGGAAACCCTCACGGATCTGCTTAAAGATCACAAAGACGTCAAGAAGCAGCTTGGCGGCCTTTCAATGGATGTAGGATACGGCATCGAAGATAGGATGATGCCCCATTTGAAGCGTTTTTGGAAGAGCAGATTCGGGATGGATATAGGTCTTGTGGACCGCAGAAATATTTTTTATACAGATGGGAATTACGACGAAATAAACCTCTACTGCGAAGGTGCCAAGGCCGGGAAGAGGATTTTTATAATTGGAGAGGCAAAGGCCCAACCCGGCAAGAAGGATTTCGACGCATTCAGCAAAAAACTGGATCGTCTCAAGACGTTGCTTAAAGGAGACATCGAGGCCTTCATGGTAGGCTACCATTACAGCCCTGCCGTTGAATCTTACGCGGACGGACGATACCCTTATATAAGGCGATTCAAGACATTTGAAATCACCATTGACCAGAACTGACCGTCACGAGGGCCTCACCCCCAGTTGCTCAGCAGGCCTGATGCCAATAAGACCATACAAACAATTACCCTGTTGAGCAAATCTATATTAAGACGATAGCTGTGACGCGTTGTATAAAGAAGAAATTGGCTTATGAGAATAGGAAGAAATGATCCTTGCCCCTGTGGAAGCGGGCTCAAATATAAAAAGTGCTGCCTTTCGAAAAATCTCAATAACAGCCAGAACACAAAAGACATTTATCTGAAGCGTTATCAGATTCGTCTCAAAAGCGAAAAGGAGATAGAAGGCATAGCGGAGGCAGGACGGATCGCTGTGGCTACCCTGGACATGATTGAAGAAAGAATCCAGCCCGGCATAACCACTGAAGAGATCAATACCATCGTCCATGAATTCACCCTTAAGCACGGAGCAGTTCCCGCCCCTCTTCATTATCGGGGATTTCCCAAAAGCGTTTGCGTCTCTGTGAATGACGTTATCTGCCACGGTATCCCAGGCGAGCGACATCTGAAGGAAGGAGACATAGTAAATGTTGATGTTACTCCTATCCTCAATGGTTATTACGCGGATTGCAGCAAGACCTTTTTCGTCGGAGAGCCTGACCCTGATACAGCAAAAATAGTCGCGGTAGCGGCCTCCTGTCTCAAGGCGGGTATGGAGCAGGCAAGGGCCGGAAACCGCATAGGCGATATCGGATGGGCCATCCAGGGGGTTGCCGAGCCACAGGGCTGCTCGGTTGTAAGAGAATTCGTCGGTCATGGGGTAGGGCTGGAATTCCACGAGGCCCCGCAGGTGGCACATTACGGAAAAAAGGGAGAAGGCATTGTCCTGGTGCCCGGAATGGTCTTCACCATAGAGCCCATGATAAACCTCGGCAGGAGAAATCTAAGGATACTTGATGACAATTGGACGGCTGTCACTGCGGATGGGTCGCTTTCGGCCCAGTTCGAGCAGACAATTTTAATTACGGAAAACGGCTGCCGAAGCCTTACTCCGTTTCCCCTTTGATCGCTGCCATTTTTTAAAAGATTGTTATTCATGGTAACTGCTGTAACAGCAAAACAGTGGTAGCTACGCAGGTTCAAGGTTCAAGGGTTCAAGGTTCAAGGGTAGGGAGCTATGAATATTAAACAGTTTGGGGATATTGAGTCGTAGCAACCGGCGCGTGAATTGACCCGGAAAGTGTGCCGTTTATCAAAGAAGCCAAGATTGGCATTCGTGGATTATCAACTACCTCAAGAAATATGAAAAACGAAAGCCAGGTAACCGCGAACCTGACAACCTGGGCAGTTACAAGCCGTGAAGGATAAGATTATCCATCTTGCCGGGGAGATGGGCTTTGTAGCTGCGGGATTCTGTACCCCCGGGGCGCCGCTTTTCTTTGAAGCCTTCCTCAGTTGGCTTTACGCCGGATATCATGCCAGAATGTCGTGGATGGCAAGGAACACGGACATCAGGGGGGACACTGAAAAACTTCTTCCCGGCTGCCGGACAATAATCTGTCTTGCCTACCCCTATTCGCCAAAAAAACCTTCCACATCCGATGGCTTTACAGTCTCACGCTACAGCGAGCCCATGCTTTATGACTACCATGAAAGGCTCAAAAAACTCGGCAAGGTGATTGCACAGGCTGTAAGCTCTTATTATCCAGGGAGTAAAGCAAGAGTCTGCGTTGATTCAGCCCCCGTACTTGAAAGAAGCCTGGCCTTTTCGGCAGGAATCGGATTCATAGGAAAGAACACATCCCTGATAATCCCCGGAAGGGGCTCCTATCATTTCCTTATGGAGATATTTACCACGGCGGAGATACCATTTAATGAAAAGCCCATAGTTGAATCCTTTTGTTCTTCCTGCAGCCTGTGCATGGATGCCTGTCCCATGGGAGCCCTTGAGCGGCCTTATGTCTTAAACGCTTCGAAATGTCTATCATACCGGACTATAGAAGACCCCAGTCCTGTTGACCGTAAGACCGCATCCGGCATGGGGAGATGCTTCCTGGGCTGTGATATATGCCAGGAGGTTTGCCCCTGTAACGCAGATAAGGAAGAGCAGGAGCTTCTCCTTCCCTCTTCTCAAGAAATCCTTGACCTGGACGAACAGGGATTTAAGGAGCGATTCGGAAAAAGCGCCCTGAAAAGAGCCGGGCTAAAAAAGATAAAAGAAAACCTCAGCGCCCTTCTTCCGCTATTTCCTGACCGAATCTGAAGGCGTCTTCAAGGACATCCGGCCGGGAAGCAACGTCCGAGCGGCCTTCCATCCCTCTATAGAGTAGTGAGCCTTTGTACTCCATGTCAATGGCATCAAAAAAATACCTTGCTCCAAGCTCAATACCAAGGAAGAGATTCTTTCCCTTTGTCGCTCCTGCAGCAACCAGATAGCCGCGCCTCTTCTTCCCATTATGAACCCGCTCATCCTCACTCTTAAGACGCTTCCTGGCCCACATGGCCTGACTTCTATCCACGACAACCTTTATCTGGGACGTAAGGCCATAGAAGAAAACCGGAGAGGCAAGCACCACAGCGTCCGCCTCAGACATCAGTGGATACACATCCTGCATTCCGTCTTTTACAACACAGGTTCCCGTCTTATCGCAACCGCCGCACTCAAGGCAGCCTGATGCCTTAAGGTCTCTGGCGTAAACCGCATTTGTCGCCGCGCCGCGGGATCTTGCCCCCTCGAGCACCTTGTCAAGGAGCTTATCAGTATTGCCTCCCTTTCGAGGACTTCCATAGATTCCAAGCACTATCATTTGAGATTTCCTTTCTCAGCTTTTACAGGCTCAAAATCCTGCCTGTGTCTCTCAATAAAGGACTTAATCGCGGCCGGGTATCCGGGCGCAAGGCTTGATCCGCTG
>MNYJ01000062.1 GCA_001874005.1 Desulfobacteraceae bacterium CG2_30_51_40 | reverse complement strand
TGGGAAAACCGATCTATCATGAATGATCCATTCCGGAAGTGCCCCGCATCAGTCCCTGGTACCGGGCCGCGGGGCATGATTTTTACCTAGTGCCCATCCGGAAATGGCTATTTTCACCGATTTCGGCGTTGGGCTCAAATTTTAATCCTCGAAATACGTCCATGTATTCCTGTGGTTAAAATTATCGCCCGCCTTGAACTCGACTAAACTATCTCATTTCCGGATGGACACTACCTAGTGCCCATCCGGAAATATCGTGGCGAAAACAGCCACCCCACTTTATTGAGAAGATACTTCTCATACCTGATTTGCAAAATGAGAGGTCTTATGAAAAAGGTATTTATGGTCTTATTGCTGCCCGCTTTTCTGACTTTCTCTTTATTAACGTCAGCGTCGGCAAAGACTACATGGAACGTCAACTCCATCTGGCCCCCGAAGAACATTCACAGCGTCGGGCTTATGGACTTCGCTGAAAAGGTAAATAAGGCCACAAACGGAGAACTTGTACTGACTGTAAAGACCGGCGGCTCAATGGGCTACAAGGGGCCTGACCTTCTGCAAGCCGTGCGCGACGGCCTTCTGCCTGTCTCAGACATGCTGATAAGCGGAGTAGCAGATGAGGAAAAGCTTTTTCAGGTGGTAAACCTTCCCCTTTTGGTAAGAAATTTTGATGAATTGAGGCTTCTCATAGGCATAGCGAGACCATCTTTCTATAAGAGCGCAAAGAGATGGAACCAAAAAATTCTCTATATAGCTCCCTGGCCGGCAGCAGGCCTATGGACCAAGAAAAAGATAACAACGATGGACGACTTCAAGGGCCTGAAGACAAGGACCTACGACAAGAACGGGAACTTTGTCATGGAGGCGGTCGGAGCAACCCCTTTTTCCCTTCCGTTCAGCGAGGTATATACCTCTCTTCAGACAGGACTCATAGACTCGGTTATGACCTCCACCCCTACCGCCGTTGAAGGTAAATTCTGGGAGGTACTCAAGTATTTCCAGCCCTTCAATATAACCATCGCCACCAATATGGTTACAGCCAATCTCCGCTCCTTTGAGAAGCTTTCCAAGGAACAACAGGATGCCCTTGTGACCGCAGGAAAGGAGATGGAAAAGGCCATGTGGGACAAAGTAAAGGCCTGGGAAAAGGACCAAGAAGCGATATGCAATAAAAACGGAATAGTCACCGTTAATCCCACAGTGGAACTTATTGGCAGGCTTGAGAAGATCACAGAGGACATCCGTGCCGGCTGGCTGAAGACCACCCCGGATGCCGGGAAGAGAATCCACGACGAATTTCTGAAGCAGGTAAAAAGATAAGTCACCAATGCTCCTGCCTTTTTAGGGCACAACGAAACATGAAAATGCCGCACGTCATTCCGGACTTGATCCGGAATCCAGGGGTAAAAGAGCGCATACCGGCCTGCGCCGGTATGACGATGTATTTTCATATAAACAGCCATGCCCGAATAGGGCACAACGAGAGATGAAAATCACCCCCACCCATTACTCCCCCGTCGAGGGACAGAAATAAAGGCAAGGGGTATTTTCATATAAAGGCCGAAACAGGGGCTGGATAGCTGCCTGTGCCGCTATGATTTTATCGAGAGGTCATGGCAGCACAGGCTGCACAGGTGGGGTTTCAACCGCACTCTTGTGTTCGGGATGATCGAGTGGGCGGATTTTCATGCTGTTGGGAGACAGCTTTCTCCCGTTATGAGAGTTTGAAAGGACAAGGCGGATGGCGGAGATATTTTTGCGGTAAAGGAGAGCCGTATGAAGACAATAGATCTCAACTGCGACATGGGCGAGAGCTTCGGCGCATACAAGATAGGGATGGATGAGGAGGTAATCCGTTATATTACTTCCGCCAATATAGCCTGTGGATTTCACGCCGGCGATCCCCTTGTAATGAATAAGACCGTGCGGCTTGCCAAGGATCATGGCGTTGCCGCGGGCGCGCATCCCGGCTACCCCGATCTCGCGGGCTTCGGGAGGCGAAAGATGGACTGCACGCCTGATGAAATCAGGGATTATCTGATCTACCAGATATCGGCACTTAAGGGTTTTTGCGCCTATCACGGTCTGAAGATGCAGCATGTAAAGCCGCACGGAGGCCTCTACAACGCCTGTGTGGGCAATGAAGGGCTCTCAAGGGCTGTTACTGAGGCAATCGCAGCGGTGGATAAGGACCTTCTGTGGGTGGCCCTCGGAGGCACAGGCTCTGAAACGGCAAAGCAAATCGCAAATGATGCGGGCATCAGGGTCGTCTTCGAGGCCTTTCCGGACAGGGCATACACTCCTGAGGGGAAACTCGCCCCAAGGAGCCTTCCCGGTGCGCTGATAAAAGACCCGGCAAAGGCGGCGCAGCAGGCCCTCCTTATGGCAGTGGAAGGAAAAGTAACGGCATTGGACGGAAGCACCATCACACTTGCCGCACAGACCCTCTGCGTCCACGGAGACAACCCTTCAGCGCTTGAGCTTGTCAGAGCCATCAGGAGCACACTCGAAGGAGCAGGCATCAAGCTAATGCCTATAGGGGCCTGATGCCGGGCGGAATACTAAAAGGAGCGTAACTGTTGACGGAGGCAATCCACTACGAAAAACCCGTTTTCCGTGTCAACGGAGACAGCGCCCTGCTGGTGGAATACGGAGAGGGAATTGATATCTCCATTAACGAGAGGGTCAGGGCCATGACCGCCGTCCTTGGGGAAAAGAATCTTCTTGGCGTTAAGGCAGTTGTACCGGCGTATTGTTCCTTGGCAATTATCTATGATCCTTGTCTTGTCGCACTTGATGCCTTGATGGAAGACATAGAACGCCTTGAGGCCGCAAGGCTCTCTTCCCCTCCGAGCCCTCCTTCAATAGTTGAGATACCTGTTTGCTACGGATGCGATCTAGGGCCTGATATCAAGTTTGTAGCCGAACACACGGGGCTTAGTGAGGAGCAGGTTGTGGCCCTTCATTCATCCGCCGATTATCCCATTTTCATGATAGGCTTTACCCCCGGATTTTGTTATCTGGGCGGCATGGATCCGAGGCTTAAGACCCCCAGGAGAAAGACCCCGCGCACCGCCGTGCCCGAGGGCTCGGTTGGAATTGCGGAATCCCAGACAGGCATGTACCCGATTGAAAGCCCCGGCGGCTGGCAGATAATCGGAAGGACCCCTCTTCGCCTATTTGCGCCCGAGCGCGAAAATCCCTTCCTCTACCGGCCAGGAGACATAATCAGGTTCAGGCCTGTAGGAAAGGATGAATTCTTGGAGATAGCCCGAAAGGATAAGACCGATGAAGGCCTTTAAGGTCATATCACCGGGGCCCATGACCACCATTCAGGATCTCGGCAGATTCTCCTTTATGGACCGGGGGGTCCCGCCGTCAGGGACGCTTGATTCCTTTTCGTGCAGGGTCGCAAACACCCTTGTAGGAAACGGCCATAACTGCGCGGTCTTGGAGACGACCTTTATGGGGCCGTCTTTGGAGGCCCTCTGCGATATGGATATCGCCCTTACAGGGGCCGACAGCAATCTCACCGTAAACGGGAATAAAGTTGAGGGTTGGCGCTCCCACAGTGTCAAGAGCGGAGATGTAATAAGGATCGCCAGTGCCTCCTCAGGCTGCCGCGGCTATCTGGCCCTTACCGGCGGGATAGATGTCCCTGTCGTGATGGGAAGCCGCTCGACCTTTGTCAGAGCAAGGATTGGAGGAATCGAGGGAAGAGCCTTAATCAAGGGGGATATCCTCGGAAGAGGCCCGGGGAGTCTTTTGAAACAACCAAGGATTCTGCCACAGGAGTTAATCCCCAAATATACCAGAGAGATAACCCTCAGGGCCATACCAGGGCCGCAGGACCGTGCATTTAGAGAGGAGATGACCGTCTTTTTTTCATCCGTCTATGAGGTGAGCGCCCAGACCGATCGTATGGGCTGCAGGCTCAAGGGGCATGCTGTCAGACACGATCCAGGCGCCCCCAGGAGCATAGTCACTGAAGCGACCGTTCCTGGAAACATACAGGTTCCTGAAGACGGGCTTCCCATCATCCTCCTTGTGGAGCAGACGACAGGGGGCTATACCAAGATTGCGACGGTGATCTCCACGGACATATCCTTGCTCGCGCAGGCCCTGCCCGGACATAAAGCGGCCTTTGAGCGCGTAAGCGTGGAGAGGGCGCATGAATTATATCGAGGCCAAATGCGTCTCATCAGCACTGTGACCGGCCTTTTCGACTGAAAACCTGCGTGTATCATCAATCGGTCGTTCGACCGCATAGGGAAAATCTCCCCCGAGGCCGAAAGCCGACCTCGGTGAGACGCCGGGACTGATAACCTCTATGAAGGCGTAAGCCAAATGATTAAGATACGAAGAATCTACGACGACGTACTTCCTGTCAATCGTGAGGTGATCTCTCAGGTACAGGAGATACTTAAGAGCAGATTCAAGGCTGTGAGGCAGGAGGAAGTTGATCTTATAGGAGAGAAACTGCGCAATCCATTCAAGCAGAGATTCAAGAACGTCCTGCTTGTGGCAGAGAACTTAAAAAACAAGGTCCTCGGTTTTGCTCTTCTCATGCATGAACCTGAAATCGGGTTCTGCTATCTTGACTGGATCGCCATGGCGGGCGGCAGGACAGGAGGAGGTATCGGAGGGGTTCTCTATGACCGGGTACGCGAGGAATCAGTAGCCCTTCAGGCCAAGGGCCTGTTTTTGGAGTGTCTTCCTGATGATCTTGATAAATGCGCGATAGCAGAGATAATAAACGAGAATCGGGCAAGGATGAGGTTCTATGAGCGTTACGGGGCAAGACCGATTATAGGAACAGAATACGAACTTCCTGTTAAACCCGGCGATACCTGCATGCCTCACCTGCTCTATGACGGTCTTGACAGTGCTAGACCGCTTTCCCGAAACTTCACCCGCAAGGTCATAAGGGCCATCCTGGAGAGAAAGTACGCGGGCCAGTGCCCCCCGGAATATGTAGCTCGAGTAACGGCATCCTTCAAAGACGATCCTGTCAGGTTAAGAGCCTTTCGATATGTAAAACCGGAGGCCGCGCGACCCGCGGTTGAAGGCAGCTCCCTTCATCAGATCGCCCTTGTGGTCAACGAACACCATGACATCCACCACGTCCACGAGAGGGGATACGTGGAGGCGCCCGTCAGGATAAAAAGCATCCTTTCCGCCCTGGAACCAAGCGGTCTTTTTTCCCGCTGCAAGACCCGATCCTTTTCCGATAAGCATATAACAGCCGTTCATGCAACGGATCTGTTTAACTTTATCAAGCGAACTTCCGAGCAAATGCCGGAGGGTAAGTCTCTGTATCCCTATATATTTCCAATCAGGAACAAGGCAAGGCCTCCCAAAGAGACATCCGTGCTCTCAGGCTATTACTGTATAGACACCTTTACGCCCATCAATCGAAACGCCTACCGCGCGGCCAGGCATGGCGTTGACTGCGTCCTTACCGCCGCCTCCGAGATACTTAGTGGAAGGCGCATAGCCTACGCCCTTCTCAGGCCTCCGGGGCATCACGCCGAACACCGGGCCTTCGGAGGTTTCTGCTATTTCAACAACAGTGCGATAGCCGCCCACTACCTAAGTCAATTCGGAAGGGTGGCCATCCTTGATATTGACTATCACCACGGAAACGGACAGCAGGACATCTTCTATCGCAGGGCCGATGTGCTCACCGTATCCATCCACGGCCATCCCAAGTTCGCCTATCCATATTTTTCAGGTTTCGAGGACGAAAAAGGAGAAGGAGAGGGTGAAGGCTTCAACTGGAATCTGCCTCTTCCCGAAGATGTGGACGGCCCCCGCTACGTGCCTGCCCTGGAAAAGGCGCTGCTGCGAGTGGAGGCATTTAGACCTCACTTTCTAATCGTAGCGCTCGGCATTGATACCGCCAAGGGGGATCCGACAGGCACCTGGAACCTCAGGCAAAAGGATTTCGAAACCAACGGCCGCATGATCGGAGAATTGAGCCTGCCGACCCTCGTGGTGCAGGAGGGAGGCTACAGGAACCGAACACTTGGGCCGAACGCCATGAGCTTCTTCAAGGGGCTGGCTACTTCCTCAACACGGCCCGAAGGCAATCGCAGGGCTGCCAAGGAGGCGATCCACGGGCTCCGCTTCCGCTACAACGTTGAAACAGAAGATCCCGCTAAGATCCGAAGGCTAGCCTCTATAACCGGTTTTTTCAATCCGGAGGAGATTGATGTTGCCGAGGAACTGCCGCGCGAACGGCTCTCCAAAGGCGATGCCAGCGGATATTTCTTTGTAATTGCAGAGCACTACGGGCGGATGGTCGGCTACACCTGCTACGGCCCCATTGCCGGGAGCGCCGGCAGTTTCGACCTTTACTGGATAGCGGTCCATCCTGACTTTCAGAGAAGGGGGCTAGGCAGGCTCCTCATCAGAGAAACGGAACGTCTGATTCGCAAATCGGAAGGGGGAAGGATATATGTCGAAACCTCCGAGAAGGCCCAGTACACTAGCACCCGCATGTTTTATGAATCATGCGGGTATAAGCTTGAGGCGATTTTGAAGGACTTCTACGCCCCGGGCGACGGAAAATGCATCTACTGCAAGGCCATTAAATAGTGTCCATCCGGAAATGAGATAGTTTCGTCGAGTTCAAGGCGGGCGATAATTTTAACCACAGGAATACATTGACGTATTTTGAGGATTAAAATTTGAGCCCAACGCCGAAATCGGTAGAAATAGCCATTTACGGATGGACACTAAATAGATGCAAGGGCACTCAACCGCGCCTCAGGCACTCATCCGATGTTGCGGTGACAGCGGCGCGTTGCCTTTTTGAGCCTAACCTGTTATTATCAGAACATGATCAACAGCAAAACTTCCATAGAACCATCGGCCAAGGCCGATATCATGCGAATCCTGGCACGGAATATAGAGCCTCATGCAGAGATACTCTTTTCTTATCTTCATGGCTCTTTCTTAGCGGGAGACTCTCCAAAAGACATAGATATCGGGGTGTACCTTTCACGCATCCCTGATTCACCTTTGAACTATGAACTGAACCTTGAGGTGGCCTTGAGTGATGCAGTGAGAATACTCCCGGTGGATGTAAGGGTGCTAAACAGCGCTCCCCTTCCCTTTCAATATGCGGTTTTAAAGGATGGCATCCCCCTGGTCGTCAATGACGAAGAGGCAAGGTGTGCATTCCAGGAGAGAACCATCATGAGGTATTTTGATTTCGAACCGTTTCTCAGAAGGTATCTTGAGGAGGCTTTCAGGGTTGCAGTTTAACGCCGACAAGATCCGAAAAGTCCTGTCTGAAGTAATCTTATCTCTGAAACGCCTCGAAGAACTCCGCAGGATTGATAAGAGGGGATTTCTTGCAGACCCGCATAAAATCGGCAGCGCGAAATACAATCTTATTGTTGCAATCGAAGGCATGATAGAGCTTTGTAACCATGTGATAGCCAAAAATGGCTTGAGACCCCCGAATGACTATGCTGATTCAATAAGAGTATTGACTGAAAATGGGGCATTTGATGAAGAGCTTTCAAAGACACTTATAAAGATGACACGCTTCAGAAACCGCTTGGTTCACATCTAGTGGGATATTGACGACACCGAGATTCACCGCGTCCTCCAGGAAAACCTATCCGATATAAAACTCTTTATCAGGGGCTTTGGCGCTTACTTGGGAATATCCCAAACACAGGAGTAAATCCAGCGTAGCCTTAAGGGTAACTGCTCGAATTCAAAGTTCAAGGGTTCACGGTTCAAGGTTTGATTGTATCAGCTCAACAATTGGGGGAATTGATTTGCGCAGATCAGGGCATGCAGACCAAGAGTCAGCTCCGGCAGGTGCGCCTTCAGGCGCAGGGCGCAAGGTCTCCGGGCGGCTGAAGCCGCACTTACCCCGGATTTTTCAGCCAACTAACTGTCATGCCCTGAAAGGGGGACAACGAAACATGAAAATGCCGCACGTCATTCCGGACTTGGTCCAGAATCCAGTTATAAATGACTGGATACCGGCCTCCGCCGGTATGACGATGTATTTCCATATAAACCGCGAACCTCAAAAACTGAGCAGGTAAATATTTTTTTATGTTGACATGCAATTTGTAATATTCCAACATGGACTAACTAAAAAGTCAGGCAGCTTTCAGGGATGCCTGCCTTCGGGACAAAGAGAGGCGCAGCATGACAGAGAAGATTTTAGAAGAGGTCAGGGAAAAGGCATTTCAGTTGTGCAGCAACCAGCATCTATTGACGGAAAAGATACTGGTCAGAGCCAGGGCGCTTACCCCCGAAGAGGCCATCGGGAACCCTGAAGGGGATGATTTCCCCATCAAGAAGGGAAAGGAGCGGCTCATGCAGGCTGATTTCCGAGACTCTTTGGGGCAGGCGTTTACTGACCGATTCGGGGATTTTGAGGGGAGCGTTGATGAGCTTTTTTCGATGCCTCTCGGCAACAACTATCGCAGGGCCATTTTTGTCGCCTCCCTCAACGCAATCATGAGAAATCTGGGCTTGATTGAGGGAACCGTCCACTGCAGGGATGAGGGTCCAGGAGAGTGCGCAGGACTTCTTGTCGCCCACATAAGGGATCATTACGGAAGGCCCAGGGTAGCCCAGGTGGGGTTCCAGCCCAGATTCGTTAAGACGCTTGGAGAAGCCTTCCCGTTGAGGGTGCTTGATCTTGATCTCGACAACATCGGGACAGTTAAATACGGAGTCAAGGTAGAAGGGCCTGAGAGCGGCGAAGACGCGACCCGGTGGGCCGATCTTTTTCTTGTCACAGGAACGACACTGGTAAACGACACCATCGGAGATTTCCTGAAAGAAAAGCCCATCCTTTTCTACGGAACCACCATAGCGGGGGCAGCCGCCCTCATGGGCTGGCAGAGGTTCTGCGCCAGGTCGTTTTGATTCTTAAAGTTTAACCTTAAACCCTAAAGGAGACGCTCAGATGAACACGATAGACATGAGTAGAAGAGAATTTCTGATCAAATCCTCAGCCTGCGCGGCTGTCCTTCTTGCTTCCCCATACATGGGATCGCATTCATGGGCGGCAAATAGGGAAATCCCCCTTAGAATCGCTGTAGAATTCAATGATCATGCTGCATCCGCCTATACGGCAATTGACAGGAAATTGTACATTGAGGAAGGCCTAAACGTTGCCGCCTATGAAAGCTATGTAACAGGCGCGGCCCTGGCGGCCGCCCTTTCCCGAGGGGCTATCAGCGCGGCCTATATATGCCTCATCCCCGCGATAAATGCCTTCGCCAACGGAGGCGTTCCCATCAAGGTAGTATGCGGCACTCATCTTTATGGCTACGGGCTTGCCGTAAATCCAGACAAAATAAGATCCCCCGAAGACCTTGAAAAGCCCGGAATGCGGGTCGGCTGCCTGGCCGAGGGAACCGCCATAGATACGGTTATGCACAGAGTTATGGAACAATTCCATCTCGATAAGCAAAAGGTCTTGGCTCAGACAAGGAGAATGGGACCTCCAAAGGCGGTCATGGCCGTGAGGGCTAAGCAACTCGATGCTGTTTTTCTTCCTGAACACTGGGTGACTTCGGTGGAGCGATACGGTTTTTCAATGCTCCTCTCAGCAAGGGAGGTCTGGCCTGACATGATAGGAAGCGTCCTCATAGCCAGGGAGGAATTGATCCACAATAGCCCGGAAACGGTTAGAAAGCTGGTCCTTGCCACAAAGAAGGCCACGACCTGGATGCTGGCAAACCCGGAAGAAAGCGCACAGATTACGGCCCGGCATCTTTCATTTGAAAACGACAAGACAGGCCTAAAGGATCTTGTCGAAGACAGACAAGAACTCAATATCGCTCCTGAACTCGTCTTCCGCTCGATGAAACACCTTGAATACGAGACACACATCAACAAAAAGTCGGTTCAGGATGTTATTGATAATGCTGCCCGTCTAGGCAATATCAACAAGGCCTTCCCGGCCGATGACATAATGGATCTTCAGTTCTTGCAGCAGTCATGAAAATGCAAGTTTTGTCGAGGTTCTTGTGGAAAGTGGGCCCGGTGCTTGTCTTCATAGCCTTCTGGGAGCTTATCGCAAGATGCGGGATCGTTACCACCGCAAGCCTTTTCCCTCCATTCAGCGCCGTGATAGAGGAGGTTTATATCCTTTTCCTGAACGGACTTATGGCCCAAGGCCTTCTAAGCACCCTGGTCAGAGTCGTTGCCGGCCTTTTTGCGGGTTCGCTATCCGGAATCGCCGTCGGAATTTTCATGGGATGGAAAGAAGCGGCAGGCCGCTCCCTGGCTCCTATAATAAGCATCCTCTATCCCATACCGGCCCTCGGGTGGCTCCCTCTCCTGATGATCTGGGTCGGAATCAACGAGACCCTGCCGATGGCAATCATAACAATAAGTTCTTTTTTCCCTGTCTGTTACAGCACTTCAGCAGGCATACGCAATGTTGACCGGACCATGATCAAGGCCGCGCATATACTCGGAGCATCAGACAGGAGGATACTCCTTGAAGTGGTCTTACCTAATGCCGCACCGCATCTCTTTGCGGGACTCAAGCTTTCCTCAGGTATGGCCTGGCGTACTGTCATAGCATCTGAGATGGTTGCGATACCTACCGGCATCGGCGCACTCATGATGAAGGCGGAGAGCCTCGTGAGGGTGGACGTCATTATGTCCTGCCTGGTGGTGTTATCAGTCATGTGTCTTTTATTCGAAAGGCTTTTCGCAGTTATGGAAAAAAGATGGACGGGAAGGTGGAGCAATAATGTCGGAAATTAAACTTGTAAACGTTGAAAGGCTCAACTGCCGCTATCTGAATCTCAAGATCAGAGACGGTGAACTTTACGTTGTCATGGGGCCAACGGGGGCCGGGAAAACCACCCTTTTGAACATCATAGCTGGATTGGTTGATTACACGGGCAGCGTCCTGATAGACGGAGCCGACGTGAACAAGCTCTCGCCACGGGAAAGGGGAGTGGGGTACCTGTTTCAGGAACTGGCGCTCTTTCCGAATCTTACGGTGGAGCGGAATATTTCTTTCGGCCTGAAGGCAAGGGGTTACGACAAAATAGCCGCAAGGGAGCGTGTATCATCCCTGATGGAGCTGATGCGCATTGAGCACCTAAGCGGACGCTATCCGCAGACCCTATCTGGAGGCGAGAAGAAAAAGGTCGCTCTTGCCCGATCATTGGCTCCGTTTCCCAAGATCCTCCTGCTCGACGAACCGACATCAAGCCTTGACCAGAAGACTGCAAAAGAACTTCGCGTTGAATTACATTCCATCCTGAAAAGATTGGGCACAACAACCCTCTATGTCACCCACGACCTTCTGGGAGTAGCGGAGATAGCAGATCGGGTAGCCTTCATGTCGAACGGCATCATAGAACATGTGGATGACCCTCCAATGTATTTTGTGGATTATGAGGATGAGTATGTTTCTGAATTGATTAGATCGCTGCCGCTTCATGCCAAGTTTGGATTGATATAATAAGGAGGTCGTGATGAAACGCGCATTGGCGATGCTGGCATTTTGTCTCATATCAAGCACAGTCGAAGCCTCTTCGGATTTTTCAGGGTATTTCCAGTTGAGGTATCGGTAC
>MNYJ01000155.1 GCA_001874005.1 Desulfobacteraceae bacterium CG2_30_51_40 | reverse complement strand
CCTGCGTTAATATAAATCCGGGGAAGAGAGGCTATGCTCTCCTCCATGAAAACCTGCAGGGGCTTTCTGGTTCCGAAAGGGGATGTCCCACCCACCTTGTAGCCTGTGTGCCTTTCTGCAACGGCAGGATCACAGGGAGAAACGGTCTTGACCCCGATGTTTCGCGCGAGCGCCTTTGTGGATACCTGCCTGTCTCCGTCCATAAGCACGATGATGGGCCGCCGTGCCTCGTCTTCCATGACAAGGGTCTTGATGACAGCATGTTCATCCACTCCAAGCTCCCGCGAGGCCACTCCTGTGCCCCCGTGTTCCTCGTACACGTAAGGGTGCAGACTGAAGGCAACACCCTGGCCCTTCATAAATCTTATTGCAGGAGTAGAAGGAATCTTCTCCTTTGCCATCTTTGCTGCCTGCGCTTCAATCGCGGACAAATGGGTTGCTCCAATGGCATCTATCTGTAGCCGTCCAAATCTATTTCAGATTCTTTATAAGCATTTCCCTTACGATATACTCGCCGTATTTGGTGTTGACTCCCACATTTAAAGAACCGTCTTGATTATCCTTGTTTATGAAGGCCATGAATATCGAGGCAACCCTTTCGTCATCCTTGACGATTACGGAAACCGCAAGCGCCGACACATCGTTGTATTGCCACTGCTTTATGGCGCCATTCCACCTCTTTGTCTTGGTTCTTTCAAAATTAGCCTTATGGAATCTGACCGCGAGTATCTCATCATTTGGATATGCCTTCTTCCACTCAGAGATGATCATCTCTCTAAATTTTCCCTTATCCGAGCCCTTGTACAAATCTTGCGGCGCATTGGTATCGGCAAGGAGGCCTTGACGAATCTCGGCGCATACCTCATTAACATACTTCTTGCTCGCTTCATATTTCTGCGTTATCCCGGTCACTATTGCATTTTCAGGCCCGGCCATATCCTCAAGTTCGGCTATCTTTTTGGTGGCTTTTCGGAGCTTGTCTGCCGCTATGGTGCAGTTGGTCACCTTGTGTCTCTCCAACCGAACCGCCTTGGATTGGTCAGCGTCTTTTCTTGCTCCATCCAAAATCTTATCCACATCCTTTGCCATCATAGCAAGCCTCCTGCCAGGCCCGGCCATTCTCACCGGAGGCCCAGCCAGAGACTCTTGAAAAAGAAGAATACTGGATAAGCATACCAAAACTGAGGTCAAAAGATTTAATCTGAATCTAGCAAACATACTCAATATCTCTCCTGGTTCAAATGGGATAAAAAGAGCTTTTGGGAGCGTAAGATGCATCCCTCCCCATTGTCAAGACAAAAAATGGGTTGTATTTGTATGAACCGTACACCCCCGTTGAATTCCTGTGCGCCACGGTTGGCGTTTAGATCGCAGGCTCCATGCGGATCATCTACGCCCCCGATCATTCTAATGCGGATAGCCGCAACCAAGATCTCAGCGTGCTGTCCCGTCATTCCGGCGTGCCCTTAACCGGAATCCAGTCCGCCGCTTTTCTGGATTCCGGCCAAAACCGTGCCGGAATGACGGAGAGGTAGGCTTGCACACGAAGCATGGGCAGATTTTCTTGCTTTTTCTGGCAGAAAACCTGGCAATGAGTGGGGGCTTCCCTGTCAACCCCTAAACCTTGAACGGTGAACCTCTGAACCCCTGAACCCTTCCAGCCGTTCTTTGAGTTGAGGTAGGATGGAGAATCGATTGGTTGACCGGCTTCCTTTACTGGAGTATGCTGAAAATTGGAGGGAACATAGACGGCCATAGACCCAATCCAAACAACCCAAGGGGAATTGACCATGACATTAGATGAAATTCTGAGAGATATTCATGCCCTGGAAATGGACTTGCAGAATTATGAACGAAAGTATGGGGTTCTTTCGGAGACATTCTATGAGTCTTACCGTCAGGGCGAGGAGCCGGACGACGATGCATGGGTGATGGACTGGTCGGCCTGGGCAGGAACCTACGAGATCTGGCTGCGCAGGCGTGCTCAATACCGGGACATTATATCGAAGCTGAAGGGCAAAGATCTTTTGCTCTTGAGCATTATTTCCAGGACCGCACGCCGTGAACCCATTTCAGTCTCTGACTGATTACGAAGAATTTGTGTACGGCCTTGCCCAGCGATACCCTGAGCTTCGCGGCTCTACCCTGGTACTGGCTCGGCGGGGATCAGGGGTAGCGACTCTGGCAGGTGACTTGCATATGCACGCTGGGTATAGGCTTGCTGTATATGAAATTCTCACATGGGACGCAGGCCCCGTATCGATCCAGAGTTACAGCCACGAAGTGTGGAAAGGAAGCTTCCACGCATCCACATCACAAACACGTTTCGCCAAAGCTGAAGCGGCATCGTATCCCAGCCGCTGAGATAAGGTTCGATGCCCCTAACCTTCCCTTTCTGATTCAGGAGATTAATGATGCTGTCTAAGAGCGAACTCATGGCATCGGGCGAGTGAAACACTGGCGGTTCTTTTCCATCGTGGTCCCGGGGAACGTGTCAACGGACAACCTGATGAAATTCGGCTACCTCCCCGTCGAGAAACAGGCCCTCTGCCTGGTCTGTGAAAATGGCGACATTGACATCAAGAACCGCAGAATGGATAAGCTGTTTCTTGAGCTGAGATAGGGAAGGGAGGGCTTCCATCGCCCCTAAACCCTGAACGGTGAACCTCTGAACCTTTGAACCCTTATAACCGTTCCCGGTTCCCGGTTTAGGGTTCCCGGTTGTTGGGCATAAGGCTGCCCGAAGCCCTGAACCTTTGAACCCTCTAAAGCGGATAACCGCAACCAAATCTCAGTGTGCTGTTCCGTCATTCCGGTACGGTTTTGTCCGGAATCCAGAAACGCGATGGCATGGATTCCGGCCAGGGACATGCCGGAATGACGGAGAGGTAGGCTTGCACACGGAGCATCGGCAGATTTTCTTGCTTTTTCTGGCAGAAAACCTGGCAATGAGCGGGGGCTTCCCGGTCAAGGGAGGCCGAACTCTCCAGGATACCAGCATCCTTAATGTCGGGCAGGGCCGATCATGAGGATATTGTTTTGAAGAGAGGAGAAAGGCATCATGTCACAGAGTTTTGAGGAACTGGAGTCTCAAGCAATGAATTTGAACCTTGAGGCGCGGGCACGGCTTGCGAAAAAACTCCTGTTGAGTCTGGATGCGCCGTCTGAGGACGAAAACCTGGCACTATGGGTGGCCGAAGCAGAGCGAAGGCTGCAGGAATTGCGAGAGGGACGAGCTAAGGAAATCCCTGCCGAAGAAGCTTTTCGGCGAGCAAGGTCGGCTATCTCATGAAGAAGGCGACGTTCCATGAAGACGCTGAGGCCGAGATGATCGAGGCGGCTCAGTTTTACGAAGAGAGATCATCGGGGCTGGGTCTTTCTTTCCTTGATGCCGTTGAAGAGGCTGTCAACGTGATATGTGAGAATCCCAAAGCGTATCCTCTTCTGAGTGATGCCATTCGAAGAAAGATAGTGAAACGATTTCCATACGGCGTCATATTTGCCGTAGAACATGACCGGATTCGAGTTGTGGCAATTGCGCACCTCAAACGCCGTCCTGAGTACTGGCGCTATCGGCTTTCAACTGAGCGATAGTGACACCGGAGCCCTGTATGTTTGCATTCGTAAGCATTCACATGTTCCGGGTTTAGGGTTCCCCGTTGATGGACACAGCACACAACCCCTGAACCCTGAACGGAGAACCATTTGACCTAACCCATGATTAATCACCAATTCTTGAGTTGGGAGGATAGCTATGCAACTAGACGATATTGCTCAAATTGACAGCATGAACACCTCAGAAAAAATTCTTTTGGTTGAGGACATTTGGGACGAAATATCGTCCGATGAATTTGGCGTCCCCGTCCCCCAAAGCCACAAGGAAGAATTGGATAGAAGACTGAGACGTTGTGAAGCCCACCCCGGTGATCTTTTGTCTCTCGAAGAACTCCAAGGCAGGATACAGAGCAGAAAATGAAATATGATCTACGCTTCCTTCCGGAAGTCGAGGAAGATGCGATTGCCGGGTATCATGGTACGAGGAAAAGGCCTATGGTCTTGGAGAGGAATTTCTTAGGATGTTCTACGCCTGCGCCAGTGAACTTACTCGAAATGCCCTCCTTTATCAAAAGGTGTATGGTGACTTCCGCAGGCGTCTTCTCAGACGATTTCCCTATGCAATGTATTTTCGAATTGAAAATGGCAACGTTGTTGTTTTTGGTCTTTTCCATTGCGCTCGTGATCCTCGGACAATTGAATTGAAACTTCTGAACCGAGACATATTAACGGTCTCAAAATAGTGTTGATGTTTCCGTCATGCCGGACCCCGTATCCGGCACAGGGCAGGCCCGATCCCCGCAGATACGGGATCTTCGACCGGCATCCAGAAATATCGCTGTAGTGGGACTGGATTCCGGCCCCCGGCCTACGCCGGGGCAGGTTTCGCCGGAATGACGGTGTAAAAACAATTATGGGACTGTTAATAACACAAAAGTGAGCATTCACAGGTTCCCCGTCGCGGCGTTTCATGAACCTGGGGAATGGAAACTGTTCCTTGACAAGCCTGGCAGTAAACGGTGATTCCCTTTCTACCTCCTGAAAGGCTGGGTATCGGAGAAATAGAATGGCAGTAAGCCTGTAAGATGAGCAACGTCAAAAAGACGCCCTCTTGAAGAAGCATCCCGAGCTGGAGGATCTCTATGTGGTCCCCCTATGCGATTCAGGATTGTCTTACCTGGAGCTTTCTGACTTTATTGAGAGATGCTGGACGAATGATTATGAGGACCAGGTGAGAATGTCTTTTTGTTCTGAATTCCTGGAGTTTATCATTGGTCCGATCGCATCCGATAGCTTTTCAGCCGTTTCACTGATGAGAGGGTGTCTGGTCGGTCTGGTCTTGGTGATTCCACATGGGTTTGCCGATGGTGAACAAAAACAAAGGTATCACGGGTATATCGGAACCGGCCTGAGCACCGATTCAGGTTATCGAGGAAAGGGCATCAGCCAATCACTGTATCTTGCTTTTGTCAGCAACGTGCTCAAGAGCAGCGGCAATTTGGGTTTTGTGTGGCTCGACATCCGCCATGCCTGGGCTGGCAGTTCCTACAGCACGTATGGTGGAGACCCCTCCAAGGTGCATTATAAGAGGATCGTCGATTTCTATGCAAAGGCCATTGATTATCAGAAGAGCGCAGCCATCGGCAAATTGGGTCGCCTTGAAAGGCTTGGCATAAGGACCACTACGCTGCTGTTTCCTCCCAAGATCGATTTGCCCAAGGGTCTCGAACTGGAGACCGGGTCACTCTCAGCCGCGAGAGACTATGGGGATTTCATCCACGAGTTTCAAGGCGACAACGATATCAAGCGGTATTTCTCGGAAGAGGAACTGGCTCGGAGGATCTCTTTTTCAAAGGGGCGGGTAAACGGCGTAGCCCTGGCATTTCGGGGGGGTGGGTAACGTGCAGGAGCTGATATATGGCTTTACCAACCCGGTGAAGGATGAGGACAAATATTTTCAGGTGGACGGGCTTATTTTTCATCCGGGGTTGTCCTACACCCAGAAACGGCGCATCCTGTCCTCGTTCGAGAAAACCATCAGTGACAGATATGGCTCTTTTTCCATCGTGGTCCCTGGGAATGTCTCGACGGATAACCTCCTCAAATACGGGTATCTCCCCGTCGCAAAGCAGGCCCTCTGCCTGGTCTGCGAAAATGGAGATATTGATATCAAGAACCGCCGGATGGACAACCTGTTCCTTGAGCTGAGATGAACCTGAAAAACCCGTTCCGAGGTTCCGGGTTTAGGGTTCAGGGTTATCCATAAGGCCGCCCCAACCCCTAAACCACTCAACCTTGAACCCCTTAACCCTTACACCGCAAAACCTCGTTGCCTCACTACTGATACAACTGGTAAAATGACGCTCAGGAAAAATGTGTTAGAAAGGAGTTGACATGCGATCCACTGCAATCAAGAAAATGGAATTGAGGAACCGAATCGTTGGTCTCCCAGAACAGGAGATAGACGCAATTGAAAAATTCGTGGCAGGACTCCTCGCTCAGAAGGACATTGATAGGCCGAGGCCGATTAGCCTGGCAGGGATGTGGAAGGGAAGAGGATTTGAGAGGATCGCAGACCTGGAATCCGAAATCTTGAAAATCAGAACTGAGCTTGGCAACTCGATTTTGGGAAGAGATCTTTGATGCAGTACCTCCTTGATACCGTCACCATTGTTCGGCACTTCTCGGGTGTGGGGAAGATTGGGAAATAAGCACGTGGCGTCCTGAATGATTCAGGAAATGTATTTGTCATTTCCGTTATCAGTCTTATGGAGATTATGTATCTGTCGGAGAAACACCGTATCGATATATCCTTGACAGAGACTCTTGACAGAATCGCCTCCTCCTCCCTCTACAGCACGATTGACTTGACCCCCGAGATCTTGAAGATGGCCGATACGACCCTTTTCGATGAGTTGCACGATAGGCTCATCCTTTCAACGGCGAAGTGGTTGGACATACCTCTTATTTCAAGCGACAGACGCTTCGAAGGCATTGAAGGCATACAATTGATCTGGAAATGATTGGTGATACCTGCAGTGTTTTCCCATCGTGGTCCCGGGGAACGTGCCAACGGACAACCTGATGAAATACGGCATCTCCCCGTCGAGAAGCAGGCCCTTTGCCTGGTCTGCGAAAATGGCGACATTGACATCAAGAACCGCCGGATGGATAATCTGTTCTTGAGCTGAGATAGGGAAGCGGGGGCTTCCATCGCCCCTAAACCCTGAACGGTGAACCTCTGAACCTCTGAACCTCTAAACCTCTGAACCTCTGAACCTCTGAACCTCTGAACCTCTGAACCCCATGAAAGAAAATCCCACTCCCATACAAAAGGACGTTGACTGCATCAATTTCACACCCATGTTTGCCTATCTGGATGAGAAAGGCGTCGATGTAGAACCCATTTGCGCCAAAATGAAGATGTCCCGGGAAGACTTGACAAAGCCGGGGAATATGCTTTCCCTGCCAGATGGTCTAACAGTCATTCAGGAAGTGAAGGTCGCGCTTAACGAGCCAGACCCTCGCATAATGTACTTCATCGGCCGGGAATCCACACGCCTGGGCTCCTTCGGCACCCTGATCGACATCGGCCGGAAGATGGGAAACACGGAGAAGTCTGTCCGCTTTGTGCCCCGCTTCAACCGCAAATTCAACGACATCTTTGAGATGTCTGCCTATAACGTGACCCGGGACGCAGGGATTGTCCTGGTGCAATACAAGGACAAGCCGGGTTATGACACGGTGTGGATTCTGGATCAGGATCACTGGAACGAGGGGATCATTGCAGGCATCCCTCTGGCATGGGGCCTGCCCTACATGAGCACGGAAACGGTGCTCTCCCGCTTTACCATTGAGGCGCTTTTCAGGGCATACGACCACCGGGGGTACAAACTGGAGAAAAGGGGCCACCGGTATCTTGTGGAGGGTTCGGAAATCGCCATGGACGTGGTGCTGGAGACCGAGGAGGTGGAACGGTCGCGGGATATGCTCCAGATCGTAGGGCAGACCGATAAGCACCGGATCCTCACCAACATGGGGGCCGTGGATATCGAGAAGGTCCCTGTGAAGGAGCGGGACCGCGTGCCCAGGGGCGTCATGTTCACCAGCGATTTCCCCATCAGCGACCTGTGGACCATCAAAGAGAACACGGTCTTCGGGGCGCCCTACAGCAGAATCAATCTGAAATGGCAGGCGAGGAGGGATCTGAGAACGGTTGTAGGGGAGTTCATTCTTGGGGAGCGCGATGGGGACAAAAAGCTCCTGGAAGCCCTTGAGAATGAACTAACCGCCAGCAAGGAAAAGACCTATGAGATCGAAAGGCTCTACTGGAACTTGAAAGGCCAGTTTGCCCGGGAGCGGAAGCTGGAGCGGATCATGACCGGCGGTTTTGCCCATGAGGAGCGCAATGCCCTGACCGGTGCGCTCTATCAGTTCCAGGACATCATGGATTTTGAAGGGGGCAAAACGGCCTTGGAGCTCATTCGTCAGGAGTCGGCCGCCATACTCAAGAGCGTGCTGGCCATGCAAGAGGATTCAGGCATTCCCAAGCACGTCATTGAGCAGGAGATCATTCCCCGTTTTCGAAGGCAGTCCGACACGCTCAAGGCCATGGAGAGAAAGCTTGAAAACGTCGGCGAAGGCATCCGCCGTGCCCTGGAGATCACCGAGCGCATTCGGGCCTACTCCAGGATGCAGGATTTCCAGCGGGGAGATGAGCGCGTGGATCTGGAAGAATTGCTCATTCAGTACAAGGAGATATACAGCCAGCGGATCTCCGAGTCACAAATCACCTAAACCGTGAGCTGCTTGACGGATGACCCATCCATTACCGGGAGCGCCTCGCAGATGGATACGGTACTGCGGAACCTTGTTTTGAACGCTTTTGATGCGGTTGAGGAAGAGGAAGGAAAAGCCAGGATAGTGGAAGCCATTCTTTCGCGTGAAGAGAAATCGAATGTAAAGTATCTCCGCATCCACGTGAAAGACACCGGCCCCGGCATTCCTGCCGACAAAATGGAGGAGATCTTTGATCCTTTCTATTCCACCAAGCCCACTACCGGGACCGGCCTGGGCCTGAGCGAGGCCCGGCGCATGGTGGAACTCTATGGCGGGGAGATCTCTGTGGATTCGGCGGTCGGCCAGGGTGCCTCCTTTATGGTGTTGTTGCCGCAATGAACGGGTTCAGGGGTTCAGGGGTTCAGGGGTTCAGGTACGGCTTATGGCCAACCTTGAACGCTAAACCGGGAACCTTCAACCCTAAACCCGAAACCTTGAACGGTTCAGAGTTTCAAGGTTCCGGGTCTAAGGTTCACCGTTACGGGCAAAAGAGACAATAGCGGCCCGATCTGAAGGGGCGAACATTAATCGTGTGCGTTGAAGTCGCCAGTTTGGGCCTCCTATAGGCCACAGTTCCCCAACATCGGCTTGAAGGACCCAAAGAACAACCCTGAACCGGCTACAAAAAATGGACCATAGACATGTCAACGTGAAAAAGGATCAGTGGGGTGTAGCCATGGTGCATTCCATCTGGGAGCGGGGTTCGGAAAGGGATATCCTGGAGCTTGTCCGAGCAGTCCGGACAGATCCATGTGCGGCTGAAGCCGCACCTACCCCGGATCTTTGAGATGATACACTGATTCTTCATGTGGCGACTGAAACCATTGAAGGCTTGAGTATCCTGATCAAGTCGGCGGGGCCCATTGACGCCAGAAGGCCCCTCGCACCTGCGTTAATATAAATCCGGGGAAGAGAGGCTATGCTCTCCTCCATGAAAACCTGCAGGGGCTTT
>MNYJ01000150.1 GCA_001874005.1 Desulfobacteraceae bacterium CG2_30_51_40 | reverse complement strand
CATGGAGGCTCTTCAGGACTTTCAGAGAAGAGAGAGGCGATTCGGGGCAGTCTTTGACTGATAAAGGAATTGCAGCATCCCCAAGGGGAGACAACACACATCTGAAGCGTTGGATCACAGGCCTCCTGGCCCTGCCTTTGGTGTTTTATATGATCGGCCCGGCTCCAGGGTGGCTTTTTATGTTCTTCATCTTTGCCGTTGCCGTCCTGGCTACGGAAGAGTGCTACCGTATTTTGACCCCTGATCTCCCTCCGGTTCTGAGAATTTGCGTCCATATTTCAACGGCTTTTTTTTTCGCTGCTGTTTTCCTGCGGCAACTCATGGTACTGCCTTTCTTCATAATGCTCTGGGCCGCGCTTCCCATGACATACCTCATGTTCGCAAGACCCAGGCACGACCCCCAACAGACCGCCATGATGGGGAGAAATACCCTTGCAACCGTTTATGTGGTAATGCCTCTGGTGATGATTGCGGCCATCCGCATGATGCCTCAGGGACATTTCTGGCTTTTTTTTCTTCTAGCCGTGATAGTTGCAACCGATACGGGGGCCTTTTATTGTGGCCGCACCTTCGGCCGCCACAAGCTCTATGAAGCGGTAAGCCCTAAAAAGACCTGGGAGGGAGCAGTAGGCGGAACCATCCTTGCGGTTTTTGTGGCTGCGCTCTTTTACCGATTCTTTCGTCTTGCAGGCCTATGGTCGTCACTCACGATAGCTCTGGCAATATCCGTGTCGGGACAGATAGGAGATCTTGTCGAATCCATAATCAAGCGACATCACGGAGTAAAGGATTCAGGTTCAATGCTTCCGGGCCACGGCGGGATACTTGACCGCATAGACAGCATACTTTTTTCCGCACCTGTCCTTTACCTCTTCCTGGTTTTTATGTAGGATGAGGGCAAGATGGCGGCAATGAAAAAAATCGCTCTTCTGGGTTCAACAGGCTCAATCGGGGTAACCGCCCTGCGGGTGATAGAATCCGCTCCGATGGATTACCGGATCGTTGCCCTCGGGGCCGGAAGAAACATGGATCTCCTGGCCCGGCAAATCGCGCGGTTCCGCCCGGCGGCAGTTGCTGTAATCAACGATGAAGCAGCCGAGATACTGAAAGGAAAGTTGGACGGGGGCCATAGACCCGGAATATTTGTAGGACCAGAGGGGCTGGTCTCTTTGGCGCTCATGGAGGAAGCCGATACGCTCATCTCAGCCATGGCGGGGGCCGCGGGACTGGTGCCGACCTTTGAGGCCGTCAGGGCCGGAAAGACCGTTGCATTGGCAAACAAGGAGACCATGGTCATGGCCGGGTCCCTGGTGGTGAAAGAAGCACGAAATAGGGGCAAACCCATCATACCGATTGACAGTGAACACAGCGCGATACTCCAATCACTCAGGGGACACCCAAGAGAGGACCTTGAGCGCGTTGTGCTTACTGCGTCTGGCGGCCCTTTTAAAAGCCTCAGCCTAGAAGATATGAGCCAAGTAACCCCCGCGCAGGCCCTGAACCATCCAACCTGGAAGATGGGAAGCAAGATAACAATTGACTCTGCGACACTTATGAACAAGGGCCTTGAGGTTATCGAAGCAAAGTGGCTCTTTGATCTAAGAATGGATCAGATTGATATACTTATACATCCTCAGAGCATAGTGCACTCCATGGTGGAATATAAAGACGGTTCTGTTATAGCTCAGATGGGTATCCCGGACATGACCATACCCATCTCCTACGCCCTGGCATATCCTCATCACAGGGTAAACATTTTACCTCGTCTAAGGCTTGAGGAAATCGCTTCCTTGAATTTTTTCAAACCTGATCTTGACCGATTCAAGTGCCTCAGACTCAGTATGGAGGCGGCAGGGAGGGAAAATAGCCTGCCCGCAGTCTTAAACGGTGCAAACGAGATAGCTGTAGAGGCCTTTCTGGGCGGACGCATAGGCTTTCTTGACATTCCCGAAATTATAGAGAAAACCATGGAGGCCCACGAGCCCTTTCCCATAGCCGATATTGCATCGGTCTTAAAAGCGGATGCCTGGGCCCGGCGAAAGGCAGGCGAATTGATTGAGTTGCTGGTATCGAAAAAGGGAGACGACCCCGGAGCCCCCAAGAAGGCCAGCCGTTTCCTTAGCTCTACGCCGAAATCGAGAAACCGGCAAAAAGGCTGAGACAATAGAAAAAAAGCACCAGATACAAGGCTCCCAAGCCCTGCGGAGTGCGCCCCGCAGTTACAACTATGATGCAACGGAGAGGGATTCAGCGCCATGCATGAGGCGGACTTTCTGAGATGCCGCCGGAATTGAGGAATCAATGAACATACTTTTATATTATGTACTCCCGTTTATAGTAGTTCTCGGGATATTGATCTTTTTCCATGAACTCGGGCACTTTCTTGTCGCCAAATATTTCGGAGTCAAGGTGCTTAAGTTCTCGCTAGGTTTCGGCCCCAAGATAATAGGGCGCAGGGTAGGCGAAACCGAATACCTTATCTCGGCCCTTCCTCTGGGAGGATATGTTAAGATGCTTGGAGAAGGAGAAGAAGAGGAAGAAATCGACCGAAGAGACCTGGAAAGATCGTTTTCCTCTCAGCATCCTCTCAAGAGGATGGCGATAGTGGCAGCGGGCCCTGTTGCCAACCTGCTCCTTGCGGCCCTTATCTTTTGTCCCCTTTACATGATATCAGGGATCCAGGTTATGACACCTGAAATCGGGCAGGTAACAGAGGGATCTCCTGCCAGTAAGGCCGGATTCCTGAAAGGGGACATAATCGCAGCAATAGGCGAAAGGGAAGTGGCGAGCTGGCAGGATGTCAAGGCCATAGTGGAAAAAAGCGCCGGGGTGAAGCTCGATGTGGCTGTTTTGAGAGAAGGCAGAACTGCCCGGCTCACTGTGATTCCAGAGCAGTCAACCATCAAGAATCTCTTCGGTGAAGATACCCCTTCCGGAATAATCGGAGTGGTTGCGGCCGGAAAATTTAAGACCTTGAGACTTGGACCCATGGCTGCTATCGGAGAAGGACTCCGCAAGACATGGGAAATCATCAGACTTACCTGCCTTACGGTAGTAAAGCTGATTCAGCGCATCATCCCCATAAAAACCCTGGGGGGGCCGATAATGATAGGACAAATGACCGGCCAGATTGCAAGAGAGGGATGGACGAATCTCCTGCCCTTCATGGCCGTAATAAGCATAAATCTCGGCATTCTCAATCTGCTCCCTGTCCCGATCCTTGACGGTGGTCTCCTGTTGTTTCTCTTGATTGAGCTTATAACCGGAAAATCCCTGAGTGTGAAGAAAAGAGAGCTTGCTCAAAAGGCAGGGCTATTCCTATTGATCCTCCTTATGGGCATAGTCATGTACAACGACCTTGTAAGGCTTGCGGAATAGGTGGCCCTTGATATTGGCTATTAACACCACCGCAGGGCCTTTCGGGCTTGCCCTCCTCGAGAAAAACGGCTCGGTCAGGGCGGAGATATTTGCCTCCCAGGGTAAAGGCCATTACGGGGCGCTCATGCCTGCAGTCGGCTTCCTGATATCTTCCTGCGGCGCAACTCCTTCGGAGATTGAGGCGGTTGCGGTAGCAACCGGCCCCGGGAGCTTCACAGGACTTCGCATCGGGCTCTCAACGGCAAAGGGCTTTTCGCATGCCTTGAACGTCCCAGTCATAGGAATTCCGAGCCTTGAGGCCATGGCCTTACAGTGCTCTTGTACCGAACTCCCCCTTGTTGCCTTAATTGATTCAAGAAGAGGGGAATTTTTCGCCTGCTGTTTCATGCCCGGAACCGGCGGAAGATATGTTAGAAAGTCGGAAGATCTCTGCCTCAGGGCCGAAGATATGGGGGACCTCTTCAAAGAAAAATCGCTTATAATAGGAAATAATTTTTCCGCTCAGTGGCCCATAATACGCGAAGCTCTAGGAGAAAAGGCCCTTTGCGCCCCTATCCATCTATGGAAAACCGATGCCGCATCCCTCGGTATTCCCGCTCTGGAGAGGCTCGCAAACGAGCAATATGACGATCCTGACTTCATCTCTCCATTATACTTCAGGCCCCCTGATATACGCGCCCCTCACCCGGCTTGAAATTATCCTGGTGACACAGAACGCTTCCGCGCGATTGACTTTCCTCCAGCCTGCCTTAATTTTTATTAAAATTACTCAAATGGTTCATTTTGTTAATCCGTTATATTCCTTCCCCGTCGAGGGTGAGGGATATCGGAAGTGGGGAGATTTTCATCCGTCACTGTGCCCTGCTCGGGCATAGGGGTCAGTCGTACTATTGGAAGATCCCCTCTAGAAAACCAAGTGCCCGAATATCCGGATTCGCCCAAAGATTCTGGGCACCTCAGGGATTGATAATACAATTTCAGACAGGAGGTCTGTAATGAGACTCGACAAACTCACCCTTAAGGCGCAGGAGGCCATTCAGGCATCCCAGCAGCTTGCGGAAAAATATAATCATCAGCAGATAGAGCCAGAACATATATCGCGGATAATCTTCAGCCAGAAAGAGGGCGTCATGCCCCCCCTTCTGGGCAAGATGGGAGTTAACCCCCAGCAGGTTACCGCCTCCCTTGACTCCGCTATGGAAAGGCTTCCAAGGGTCTCGGGCGGGGGAGCCGGCCAGGCATATATATCCCAGCGGACAAAGGCTCTACTGGACAAGGCCTTCTCAGAGGCCGAGCAGATGAAGGATGAATACGTCAGCCTTGAGCACCTTCTGCTTGCATCAACCGAGGAAAAGACAGGTGAAATTCCGAAGATTTTTTCCATGGCAGGCATAACACGTGACGCGATTCTTAAGGCCCTTGTGGAGATACGAGGCGGCCAGAGGATCACTGATCAAAATCCTGAAGACAAATATCAGGCCCTTGAGCGATTCAGCAGGGATCTGACCGCAGTGGCCTCCAAGGGGAGCCTTGATCCTGTCATCGGAAGAGATGATGAGATCCGAAGGGTCATACAGGTACTGTCTCGCAGGACAAAGAACAACCCTGTACTGATCGGAGAGCCGGGCGTAGGCAAGACCGCCATAGTAGAGGGCCTGGCCCAGAGGATAGTGCAGGGCGATGTGCCTGAGACCTTAAAGGAAAAGAGGGTAGTAGCCCTTGATATGGGGGCCCTCATAGCAGGCGCAAAATACAGAGGTGAATTCGAAGACAGGCTGAAGGCCGTGCTCAAGGAGGTCACCGACGCCCAGGGAAGCATAATACTTTTCATTGATGAACTACACACCTTGGTGGGAGCGGGCGCGGCTGAGGGCTCCATGGACGCATCCAACATGCTCAAACCCGCTCTTGCAAGAGGAGAACTCAGGTGCGTCGGGGCAACCACCATAAAGGAATACCGCAAATACATAGAAAAAGACGCTGCCCTTGAGAGAAGATTTCAGCCTGTTATGGTGGATGAACCTTCGGTAGAGGATACCATCTCCATCCTGAGAGGCCTTAAGGAAAAATACGAGGTGCATCACGGAGTCAGGATAAAGGACTCGGCTCTTGTTGCAGCTGCCACCCTTTCTCATCGCTACATTACCGACAGATTTCTTCCTGACAAGGCCATAGATCTGATAGATGAGGCGACATCCAGACTAAGGATAGAAATAGACAGCATGCCCGCCGAGATTGACAACATACGTAGAAAGACAACGCAGCTCGAAATAGAAAGGGAGGCCCTCAGAAAGGAAAAAGACCGGACGTCCAAGGAGCGCCTTGAAAAACTTGAAAAGGAGTTGGATGAACTGAACCGGGAAAGGGAGACCCTGACGGCCCACTGGCAAAAAGAGAAGGACGCCATCGCCAAGATAAGATCCATCAAGGAAAGACTAGAGGCGACAAAATCCGAGGCACAGATGGCTGAAAGGCAGGGAGACCTTGGAAGGGCCGCCCAGTTAAAATACGGCACCCTCATAGAACTTGAAGGAGCCCTTTCCGAAGAAAACAAGAATTTCGAAGCCCTCCAGTCCGACAGGAAGATGCTCAAGGAGGAGGTTGACAGCGAAGACATTGCCGAGATCGTCGCCAAATGGACTGGAATACCTGTCTCCAGGCTTATGGAAGGAGAAAGGGAAAAACTCCTCAAGATGGAGGAGCGACTGGCCTTAAGGGTAGTGGGGCAGGAAAAGGCCGTAATAGCGGTCGCAAATGCCGTAAGAAGGGCGCGCTCCGGCCTGCAGGACCCAAACAGACCGATCGGATCTTTTATCTTCATGGGACCTACCGGCGTAGGGAAGACAGAGCTTGCCAGAGCCCTTGCCGAGTTTCTCTTTGATGATGAGCAGTACATGATACGGATAGACATGTCCGAATATATGGAAAAGCACTCAGTGGCAAGGCTCATCGGCGCCCCTCCAGGCTATGTAGGCTATGAAGAGGGAGGCCAGCTTACCGAGGCCATAAGAAGGCATCCATATTCCGTCGTCCTTTTTGATGAGATAGAAAAGGCTCATCCTGAAGTCTTCAATGCGCTTCTTCAGGTCTTGGACGACGGACGCATGACGGACGGCAAGGGAAGAACCGTGGATTTCAAAAATACCGTTCTGATAATGACCTCGAACGTGGGAAGTCAATGGATACAGGAAATGGGAATGGGGAATCCTCAGGAGACGGAGAAACGGGTCATGGAAGCCTTGAGAGCGACCTTCAAACCTGAGTTCCTCAACCGCATAGATGAGATAGTGATCTTTAACTCTCTGGGTCTGGCCGAGATAAAGATGATCGTTGATATCCAGTTCAAGATACTTGCAAGGCGCCTTGAGGCCGGGAAGATAGCGCTCAAGCTTTCAGAAAAGGCAAAGGAATACCTTGCCGGCACCGGATACGATCCTGTCTATGGGGCAAGACCGCTCAAACGGACCCTTCAGCACCTTATCCAGGACCCCCTGGCGGTAAAGATACTGGATGGATCCGTCCGGGAGGGAGACACCATCACAATAGACGTTCAGAACGGAGAAATCGTTTTCTCTTCCTGACAGATATGATTTTTTTAAGCCGATCGCCTGTGCTTGGGATCGGCTTTTTTTTACCCCTGAGTACCGAACTGAAGAGCGTACAGGGTGGAAAAGCGTCCTCCCCTCGAGCAAAGCTCTTCTCTTGTGCCTGACTCCACAATGGAGCCCCCCTCTACGACATATATTCTGTCCGCCTTCATTACCGTACTCAAACGGTGGGCAACCACAAGTACGGTCAGTTTCCCGTGCAGGCCTTCGATTGTATGCTGGACAAGCTTTTCGCTTTCAGCATCCAAAGAGGAAGCCGCCTCATCGAGGATAAGGATGGTGGGATTGATCAAAATGGCCCTTGCGATAGCGATCCTTTGCCTCTGGCCTCCTGAGAGCATGGTCCCCCTGTCGCCAACTATCGTGTCGTAACCCTTGGGCTGGGCCAAGATGAAGTCGTGCGCGTTCGCCGCCTTCGCGGCGGCTACGACCTCATCCATACCTTTATCAAAATCCCCGTATCTGATATTGTTTGCGATGGTGTCATGAAAGAGAAGTACCTCCTGATTGACATAGCCTATCTGGCGTCTGAGCGATGAAACGGTCGCATCCCTTATATCAATCCCGTCTATCGTGATAGATCCCCTGGTTACGTCATAGAAACGGGGTACAAGATCAAGGAGCGTGCTCTTGCCGGCTCCGGTTGAACCTACGAAGGCGGCCATCTCTCCCGCCTTAATGGTCGCAGAAATGTCTTTCAAAACCAATTCCTTCGACCCATATCCGAAACAGACATCTCTCAGGCTTATCTCCTCTCTATGCCGAGGCAGGTCAACAGCTCCTTCTTTCTCCCTTATAACCGTTTCCGTCTCAAGGATATCGAAGACCCTTTCGGTAGCCCCCTGGAGGGTCCTCAGGTTGTTGTTCACCATCGCGAGTCTCTTAACGGGACTATAGAACTTTGAAAAGGCATAGAGGATGGATAGAAGCTCCCCCAGTGTATGATCGAAATAGACCTTACCCGCAATAAGCACAGCGGGGAGAACCAGAAAAACAGCGGAGTCCATCAAGGGGCCCAAACCCAGATTCCACCTGCTCCAGTGCATAACCTTCTTATAGAGATTCTCGGCAAGGTCTGCAAAGGATTCCTCTTCTCTTCCGGCGGTAAAAAACCCAAGTATCAGCCTCATGCATGAGAGAGTTTCATGAAATTTTGCCGTGACTTCCGCGGTTGCATCCTGGACCCTTGCCGAGTGTTTTTTTGCCTTCTTGCCGAACAGTCTCACCAGACCCACCAGGGCAGGTCCGAGTATAAAGACAAGAAGCGTGATCTTGTAATTCATTATAAGAAGGTAGGCAAGAAAGACAGCCGCAGTTATGGGGTGCTGAATGAGACCCATAAGCACATTGGCTATGAGGCCCTGCATCACGGTGAGATCAGCGGTAGATCTGGCTATGAGATCTCCGGCCTTTTTATCATGGTAATAGGCCAGATGCAGGGAGACGAATTTCTTGTACAGATCAATTCGCAGATCCTTTACCGCCCTGTTGGAGAAGGCTGCGGCACAGAGCCCGCCGGCGTATGTTGTAATTGATATGAGAAGAGTTGATCCAAAGGCGACAAAGGTAAGGATAACGAGGAGATGATTGGATGTGATGCCGTCCACCAAGACCTTTTCCGTCACCTTCCATGAAAACCAGGAATCAGACGTGAACGTAAGCCAAGGGATCTTCCAGGTGACGATCTCGCCCCCCAGCTTCATCCCCTCATCCACGAAGGGTTTGAGAAGATAGGCCGGAATAACAACCAGAATGGAGGATATTGCGGTGAGCACCAGAGAAAGAACTACAAGCCCCTTGTGCCGCCTTACATAGCCGACTATGTCTTTACCGAGAATAAACTCCAGCATCACGCCCCCGTCTTAGAGGCATCAAGGGCCGCGCTCACGGATCAGATGGCCCCCACCAGCCTGGAAATCACTATCCTCTGCACCTCTGATGTGCCTTCGCCTATCTCGAGGAGCTTCTGATCGCGATAAAAACGCTCCACATCATATTCCTTCATGAGGCCGTAGCCCCCGTGGAGCTGAACCGCGTGATTGGCGCAGCGGTACATCACTTCGGAACAGTAAAGCTTTGCCATGGCCGCTTCTTTTGAAAAAGGTTTTTTGTTGTCTCTCAACCAGCAAGCCTTATAGAGAAGCAGCCTTGCACACTCCAACTCCATGGCCATATCAGCGATCTTGAAGGCGTTCACCTGGAATGTGGCAATGGGCTTTCCGAACTGGACTCGTTCCCTGCTGTATTTGATTGCCATCTCAAAGCATCCCTGCGCACCGCCCAGCCCCATGGCGCCAATAGAAAGCCTTCCTCCGTCGAGGGTCTGCATCATCTGGTAAAATCCATGGCCTCTGGGGCCGAGCAGATTCTCTTTGGGGACACGGCAGTCTTCAAAATAAAGTTCACTCGTATTGGAGCCCCGCCACATCATCTTCCCATGCATCTCCCTGGCCTCGAATCCAGGGGTGCCGGCCTCAATAAGGATACAGGAAAGCTCAGGTCTCCCGTCATCTCTGGTGCCTGTGCGGCAAAGGGCTGTAACGCCCGCGCTTATCTTTGTAGAGGCGTTGGTAATAAATATCTTGCTCCCGTTAACCACCCATTCATCGCCGTCAAGCACGGCATTTGTCTTTGAGTTGCCGGCATCCGACCCTGCATTGGGCTCTGTAAGACCGAAGCCCCATAAGACCTCCCCGCTGCAGAGTCTGGGCAGATAT
>MNYJ01000169.1 GCA_001874005.1 Desulfobacteraceae bacterium CG2_30_51_40 | reverse complement strand
CTCAGCTATGCGGTCTGGAGTCAGGTCGGCGGCGCATGTTACCCCGCCAACCACAAGCGATTGCAAGTGGGGGTTCTTTGCGCCAAAGATGGCGTGCATCCTTGCGGCCTTTGCCTGAAGCCGCAATGCTTCTATGTAGTGGGCCGCGGCCATGAGATTTGCCTCGGGCGGCAGTTTGTATGCCGGGTGACCCCAGTATCCGTTTGTGAAAAGCCCGAGCTGGCCGCTGTCAACAAAGGTTTTGAGACGTTTCTGAACGTTTTTGAAATATACCTCTCCGCCCCAGGGAGCATTGCTCACGCTGTCAGCAAGGGCGGCTGTCTTCTTTGGATCAGCGCTTAGGGCACTTACCACGTCAACCCAGTCAAGGGCATGAAGGTGGTAGAAGTGAACTATGTGATCGTGCTGAAATTGGGCGCCGTGGAGCAGGTTCCTGATTATCCTAGCGTTATCGGGAATTTTGACCTTCACCGCATCTTCTACCGCCCTTACCGATGAAAGGTAATGGGTGTATGTGCAGACACCGCAGGAACGCTGTACGAAAAGGGGGGCATCGCGTGGGTCTCTCCCCTGTAAAATGATCTCGATACCTCGGAACATCTGGGCGGAACTCCAGGCGTTTGTTACCTTTCCGCCGGCTACCTCCACTTCGATTCGGAGGTGGCCTTCTATCCTAGTAATGGGATCTATTATAATTCTATTGCCCATAATATCTCCTCTCTTCTTTAGAGTATTTAATTAGTATGCCAGCAATACTTGGATAACCCTCTTATTTGCTTTCCACAAAGAAAGGGGTCATCTTGTCCCAGAAATCGGGCTCGCTGCAACCTATACAGGGATGTCCGGCCTCAACGGGCCAGCTTGTACCTTCGTTGAATTTGGCGATTGGGCAGTTGTTATAGGTGTCAGGCCCTTTACAGCCCATCTTGTAAAGGCAATAGCCCTTGGCGGCTTCCGCTGAACCGAACTCCGTCACGAACTCGTTGTTCTCATAATGGGCCCTTCTGGGGCACTGATCATGAATGGTCTTACCATAAGCGAAAAGAGGCCTTCCTAGGTCATCGAGATCGGGAAGCTTTCCAAGGAGGAGATAGTTCACGATAGTTCCCACCAGGTTGATGGGATTTGGAGGGCAACCTGCGATATTTACCGTCTTGATCCCCAGTGCTTCTCCAACGCCTTTGTAACCGCCGGGGTTAGGGGATGCGGCCTGTATCCCGCCGAAGCAGGAGCAGGCGCCGATGCATACAACGGCTGCGGCCTTGGGGCAGACATCCTTTGCGACCTCAAGAAAAGTTCTACCGCCTATCTTGCCGTAGGCTCCGTCATACTTGGTGGCGATTGCGCCTTCTACAACACAGATAAATTTCCCGTTATATTTCTTGATCGCAGCCTGGAGGGTGTCTTCCGCCTGATGGCCGGCAGCGGCCATAATCGTTTCATGATACTCAATGGAAAGGATTTCCAGCACAAGTTCATCTATCCATGGATACATGGATCTAAGAATAGCCTCTGAGCAGCCGGTACATTCGGCAAAATGCAGCCAAACCACCGGGGGCCTCTGTTTAGGAGCCGCAAATACCTCAGCCACCTTGGGCACAAAAGAAGATGAAAGCCCCATGGTTGCCGTGAGGAATCCGCAGTACTTCATGAAGTCTCTTCTTGAGACTCCCTTCTCGGACAGCCTCTCGTAAAAATCTTTTTCCTCTTTTTTCATTCGGCACCTCCTCTGAATTGTTGCTATATACCGAGCAATAACGACCGCGCATTATGCTTATGAAAATGCCTGTCGGTTGTCGATTCTTTTTTTGGGTTCAGTGTAGCTTTTCTTGAGTTTTCATCTATAGCAACTTTGGGGGCATGATGAAGAAAAATATTTCTAAGATGTATGATAACAGCAGGATATGACGACGTCCTGAAATCTTGATACATCAGGCTTCATTGTACTCTTCCAAACCGGCTTTTGCCGCGTCGAATCTTTTGGCGATCATCACATCGAATTCCTTGCCGCAATAAGGGCTTGTTTTCTTGAGATACAACACAATTTTCTCCCAGTAGTCATTCAGTTCATCTATTTTAGTGATGTCGGCAAGGGCTCTCTCCACCTCCAGTATCTTATGTCTCCTAAGCGCATCCCTTCTGAGCAGATAAATGTCATTGAGGCGATGTATCTGGTCTTCTGAAAAGCCAAATTCCCATGATTTATTTAGCAATGATGCATAGATAGAATGAAGTTCCCTGAAATCCGACACCGAATCCACCTGCTTTCGGCATTTATCAATCATCGTGTCAATGATTTCAGCAAGTCTTTTTTCATAGGCTCTCTCAAGCGCAACCTCATAATCATCCGTATAAAAGGGATATTTGCGAAGGGCCATAAGACTGGAATGGAGATAGCCCTTTAATTTGTCAACATCGTCAAAAGATTTTATTCTATCAATCCTCCTTGGAACGGCAAGGGGGTCCCGGAAATCCACGGTGAGAACTCTCTGAGAGGCATTGAAGTTGAATATTATCCCGCTCGCTCTTGAGAAGGCTCTTCTTCGAAATCTCGACCTGTCCTGCCACAATTCATTAGCGCTGGAACTGTTTAGGCTGTCGTTAACCGCTTCAAATCTGTTCTCGATATTTGCTCCCAGGACCGCAAAATCAATATAGGTTGCCTGTTTACCTCCTGCCGCTCTTTTCACACCCAAAAGCGTGAGAAGCAAAAGTTTAATCCTGTTATCAAATGTCAGATAGCCCGATACCCTCTCAAAACCCATTATGCGAACAGTGTCTCCAGTTAGTTCCTCAAGAAGGAAATGCCTGGTAGATTCCCTCAGCCCCTGTAGGCTTTGGTAAATGCTCCTGGAATCGTATATCTCCCTTTCAAAGGTTGATATCCCGACGTTTGCTAAAGATCTTTTCATGTATATGGATTTTGTGGAAACGTTGAGCAGACTGTCTGCGAGATCAGCGAATCTCACGTATCTTATGCCTTGGAGCCTCATAAGCCTTTCGAGGGCAAAGACCATTCTGCCGGATTTCAGCTCGATTATTTCGTCTATGGGCGGTATTTTTTCGGGGGGCAACTTCTCTAGACTTGGAATCCCCTCAGGAAGGCCGGATTCGCGATAAGCTTCGAGGGCATTGAAGAGCCTCCCGCGCTTTTTGTAAACCCTTGCCATTTCGTCTTCAAGGGTGGTCTTCTTCTCCAATATCCCGGCGCAGAGGCTACGCATATAGAAGAGCATCCCTGCCATATCTTCAAGAAAGAGTTCTTCTCTGACTGAGGAAAGAATCACGAATGCCTGCAGAAACAACGCATCGAGGAGATTTATGCTCCCTTTGGCAAGTATCTCCGCAACAGCGGGAAATGAATACTCCCCCCTCACTATATGCAGAAAAAGGCCGTGATGCCTTATCAGGAAATGCATCTTTGCCTTTGCTGCACCCGTCGTAAGATACTTTTCCGCTATGGACTCCTTTTCGATTAGAACGGCAGTGGCCCGGCCGATATCAGCAAGGTTAAGCCTGGTTGAATAAGACCTACTCAGGGACGGTAGCTTTCCTATCTCTCTGAAAACAAGGGATTTGATCATCGCGTCAAAGAGAATGCCTTGGCCCTTCAGCCTCTGTACGATAAGCTCGACCTCTGAGAGCTGCTCTTCGCTTACGCCGACAATCCCTGTTGCCATTGGGCCAAACTCTTTATGAGCCACTCGGTGCAAGAGCTGTATATCCTGAAAGCTTTCTCTCTTGCGCTGGATCAAGGCTTGAAGCTTTCTGAGGGTTTCAAGAATATATTTAAGCGGGCCGGCAACCCTTTTCCCTGCCCCGGCACCTTCATAGGCGTCAAGTGCTGCAATCTCGGGGAATATGAATTTTAAAAGTGATGGGGCCAGTTCATAGAGGGCTTTAAGATTATCATAGGCGTGGTCAGGAAGAAAGATTGTACGGAGGAAGAAAGCCTTTATCTGATCTCTAAGGATATTAATCCGCTTGAACCATTTAATCTGTTTTGCCGGCATGGAGGGAGCGTTTCCAGCCTGCCCAAGCAGCATCAAATGGCTCTGATGAAAGTCGTCTAATTCTGAGAACAGGGCCTCCAGCGCCGATAGCTTCTCAGGAGGGATATCTGAAACATTAAAGTTTGATATTTCGCTAAAAAGGCTGCTGATAATCTTTATGCTTTTGGCGATGTCGGAGTGTGATATCTCAAGGGCCTGTGAGACGCCGCCAATGCTCAATTTGAACCCTGTGCCTGCAATAAATGACTTCCCGTGCGAGTGCAGCTGGTCTTTAAGTTGATTGAGGAGCGGTATCCCAAGATGTTCAATACTGATCCCTCTGGTTTCGTTTTCTATTTCCCGTACTCTTTCTATGATGTCGGAAGGATTGAGTTCGGAGAAGAGGGGATTGAAGTTTATCACTTCCCCGTTTGAGACGTTTACGGCTATCCATAGGAGGACCAGTACAAGATTGCTTTCCATTTGTTCGAAGAGATGCCCTGTTCCGTGAAACTCAATATCCAAAATCTTTCTGTAAAATGCAGGGGCCAGTAAAGGATTTTCGTTCAGGAACCTCCGCTCAAAATGCTCTACAGCACTAACAAGCCTTATGGCATTTTTAAGCCTTGAAAGCCTTAATGGATCGAAATCCGCAATTGCTTCTTTTTCCATGGCCCCCTTGGCTCTGAGGTCATTCCAGTTATTAAGAAACTCAAAATGGCCTATCATCTTGAGCAGCTGTTTGATTACCTTGTTACGGGTACCTCCAAGCAAAGTGATCTCCTTGTCCAGGAGGCGGTTCCAGTCAATATCTCTGTTGATTATCACGGCGGCTGCTGAGTCGTGAAGCTGGAAAAGCTCGGAGAGTTGCTCACCTGATAGGAGGGAGCCCTTTGAGGCCTCCATTTCCGCCATGGTAAGAAGTGTGCAATATCTGAGCAGATTCAGACCTTGTTGCGGACTGTATGTAGCCGCCAGTGCCGACAAACCCTGCAGGGACTTCTCAGTCATTTTACCGGATACTATTCTCCCCATTTTGCTGTGTCCAAGAACTATGAGCAGAAGTTCTCTCATCTCCCCGGGGGAAAAACCGAAGAGGGAAAGGGCCTCCAGATTTTGTAATATCGAAGTTCTTGTACCCTCCAGACGGTCGGGGTTTATGCGGTCTTGTATCCTCTCCAGGTGTGGTATCCTGGAACTCAGTTTTATGACATCATTAAGCGAAGGGAATCTCCGCTTTTTAATCTCGAGAGGTTCAGTGAGCCGGTCTGAAAAGAGTTCCGGAATTCCTTCAACATTGCCTTTCTTGAGTTTCTCTATAACCCCCAGAGTGCGCATCGCATAATCGAAGGAGTCTCTATACTCAGCCACGAACTCAACAGGACAACCGGACAGGTGGGAATCAGACAGCTCCTTGAGGATTTCCCTTACCGGTTTTCTGACGGCCCTTTTCTGCCCAAGATAGGTCAACATATACCTGGGATTGAACCCCTTAGCCTCAAATCTGCTTTCCCATTCCTGCCTGACCGGCTTAAAAATGTAAGGTTTAAAAAATATTTTCTGAAAAAATACCGTAAGCAGTTTATTCCATGATATGGCCTGATCGGCCGGAACCGCCGGCGTGCTTAAGGGAAAATATCTACGGGGAAGAGAATTGAGTTCTTCCATGGTGAGCTGATCAACGTCCCTGCCCTTAAGGAGTCCTGAAATGACCTCCTGCTCTACATAGCGGCCCCTGACATAGTGCTGCAGATCCGAGATGTTTACCTTCATGGCCTCTGTTGAACCCTGATAGGTATTCTGTGTCCTGAAAAGGTGTGAGAAAAGCACAAAGCTCTTTGCCTCATGCTCTGTCCTGAATCTGACGATGGCTGCTTCATTGGTCCTAGGCAACTGATGGTGGGCTATTATGAATATTTCTCCGCCGGGCTTTATCACTCCATAGATTTTCCACAGGAGATACATCACGTATTGCTCGGCCTTCTTCTTGGAGGACCTCTGGGTTCCGCCCTGATTGAATTTTTTCATCTCCATGATCTCAAAAGGATCGCTTGCCAGAATAACAAGATCAAGCACCTCATCAAGTTTGCTGATATCCTTGAGAGATTCAATCGGGACGAAACGATGCTCCTTGAAGCGAATGGCCAGATCCTGCGTTATCAGGTCATCCTTATGTGTCAAGGCCCCTATAACCAGGTCTTCCTTGGTGTATTTCTTCTTATGAAAACTTACTATCTTGCTTATTTCCTCAACCTTTGCCCTGATGTGGGTAAGGGAATTGGAGACCAGATGCACCGGGATGAGATAATATGGCCTGCCCATTCTTGAATAGCGTATCAGCAGGCCGATCTTTGTATAGAGTTCGTTAATTTTTTTATGGTGCCGTTGAATTTCATTGGGCCTTTCAAAGGAGATACCTTGCAGAAACCTCAATTCTTCTGGGCTCATAAGGTAACACATCTCGAAAATACCGCATCCATAAACGCTTCCGCCCCACCTGCTGGGTATCTGGGAGGAGGGATGTCTCAGCGCGGGGATGGTTCCTATAGGTATGTCTGATGGGATAATTCCGAGGTATTCGTATTCCGAGGGTTTAATAAACAAAAACGGGTCCTCTTCAAGAAAGGTGGGCGAGAACCCCTGATCGTCTCTGGTTGGATCCGGACCTTCCACGGAAAACCTCTTATTCATCTCGATACTGCACAAAAATTACAATAGACCCTTCCGGGCTCTCAAAAATACATCTGCTTAGATTGCAAGGGGGAGCAGTTTTCTCCCACCCCACCCAGGAATGAGGGGAATCCTTTACAGACCATTTTACCACGATCAACAGGCGAAATGCAGCGCTTATTATCTTTCAAGTAACTGCTTAAATACAAACGGATATATGCCCAACGATTAAATAATCTTCCGGCATTCGCCTTTTCATTGTTTCTGCCGGATCTGATCAGGTATCCTTGAGAAGCTCTGCTCGGAAAGCTGTCTAGTGCCTAGCTGTAAATGGCTATTTTCACCGATCTCGGCGTTGGGCTCAAATTTTAATCCTCGAAATACCTCAATGTATTCCTGTGGGTAAAATTATTGCCGCCTTGAACTCGACGAAACTATCTCATTTAAGGATGGACACTGTCTAGTATCTGCTATTGGATTTCTGCACAGGAAGCGTATTCCTTGCGTTTGATCTGACCTCTGTGATTTAAGGAGCGGCCTGGTTCGCCATAAGCACTCATGATTTTATCATCAAACGCCGACTCCTTGTCATTCCGACGAAAGCTGGAATCCAGAAGCGCGGCTGAGAGAAGACTTCCCCAATTTATTGAGAAGATACCCACGGTTAATAAAAGATGGAAAATAGCAGATCAAAATGTAGTATCTTTAATTTTATTTTGCAAAATTATCCAATGTCGCAACTTCGTGGAAATGACTTTAAGTGTGAATCAAGGGCGAGGAAGGCTTCGCCCTTGATTGGTCTCCAGCGTTATCAATCGAGCTTTCTGAATGCCTCTTTTCTGCCGGTATATTTCTCCCTCATCTGAGGTTTCATGAGTTTTCCGGTGGGATTTCTCATGACATTGTCGAATAGAACCTTACGCGGCACCTTGTAGAGGGCAAGCTTTGATTTTGCAAAATCTATAACCTCCTGCTCCGTCATCGTAACTCCCTTCTTGAGCTGAACGATTGCAAGTACCACTTCCACCAGGCGCTCATCGGGATATCCGATACAGGCTACGTCGTCAATGCCGGGGTTTTCCATTAGAGCATCTTCTATCTCGACAGGAAAGATATTCTCTCCACCGCTTGTGATCATATCCTTCTTTCTATCAACTATATAAAAGAACCCTTCTTCGTCTATTTTCACGAGATCGCCGGTATAGAGCCATCCCTTTTTTATCGTCTCGTTGGTCATCTCAGGATTGTTGAAGTAACCTTTCATCATCCTGTTTGTAGTGAAAGCAAGCTCCCCCACTGCACCGGGTTTAACCTCTTGGCCATTAAAATCAACTGCCTTGCCTTCAACCCCGAAGGTAGGTTTTCCAATAGAGCCCGGTCGTGCGAGCACCTCATCCGGATAGAGATTGAAAAGTCCCCCTCCTCCGCCCTCTGTAATTCCATAGATATTGGATACCCCGGCGGGGAAATTCTCTACCAGCCCCTTCATAACCTCAAATGGCACAGGCTGGGCGCCAATCTCAAGGTATTTCCAAGAGGAAAGATCATAGTCGGAGAGCTTTAGATCACCCTTCTTGATGGCGTTTAATAGCGCTACCGCGATGGGCACAACTATAAGGACATCGGTCCCCTTCTCTTCAGCAACGGCTTCGATGATCCACTTAGGGTCTTTGAATTCCCTTATCAGGGTGCCTGTGGCGCCTGTGGCATAAAAGGGGGCCCATAAAAACATGGTGCCGCTGTGATAAAGAGGCAGAAAGAAGACGTAATTATCGTTTTTCTCAACGAAGTAGCTCATGCCGTTACCGATTGCCGTATTGTTGACGGAATAGTGGGTGTGCAGCACTGCCTTTGGTTTGCCGGTAGTCCCTGATGTGAACATCATAGCGAGATCATGCTGGTCATCTACCTCGACTATAGCCTCGGATATATCCTCATAGGAGGCTATGGTCTTTTCATAATCTATCATTGTTTCCGGAGCGCCTTTACCTACGCAGACATAGTTTTTTATCGTGTCCAGCTCAGCCTGGACGGGCTGAACTACCGGAAGGAATTCCGAGCCGAGTATGAAGGCCTTTGGGTTGCATACCTTTGCGGCATAGATTATGTCACTGCCTACAAACCTGAAGTTAAGGGGGACAACAATGGCACCGAGCTTTATGATGGCGTAATAGGTGATCAACCATTCCAGTGAGTTATTCTGAAGGTGCATCACGAAATCGCCGTCTGAAATCTTCAGTTCTTTGTGAAGAAAATTGGCAGCTCTGTTGATCTCATCGTTGAACTGCCGCCATGTGAGGGTCCTCCTGGCCTTGGTAGAAGGGCTTCTCTCTATCAGGCAGACCTTGTTTGGCAGATGTCGTGCATGTATAGTTGCATAACGAGCGTAATTCATCTTTCTCCTCCTGAAATAACAATTCTAAGAATAAATGCCCAATAGGCCGGTGACTGCACAGGCGCCACCAAGCTTTGGGGATTCATTTTGTAATCAGTGTCCATCCGTAACGGGCTATTTTCATAGGCATTGGGCTCAAATTTTACTCCTCGAAATACGTCAATGTATTCCTGCGGTTAAAATTATCGCCTGCCTTGAATTCGCCAGAAATATCTCCCCTTACCTCCTTTGGTAAAGGGGGTAAGGGGAGATATCCATATAAACCTCTAGCTATGAAAACCGAAGGCCCTCGGCAGCCACAAGACAATATTAGGCGCATAGGTCAAAAACAAGAGAACCGCGACCTGAAT
>MNYJ01000025.1 GCA_001874005.1 Desulfobacteraceae bacterium CG2_30_51_40 | reverse complement strand
GAAAGCGATGTAAGTAGCTTAAAATACGCAGATAAACAAAACCAGCCCAATAACCGGACGCGGTTAGTGGACGGGTCTGTCTTTTCTAAATGGTGGAGGCGGCGGGAGTTGAACCCGCGTCCGAAAACATTCGACCTAGGCGTCTACATATTTTTCCGGATTATCAGTTCTCGCCCATCGGCTACCAACCCGGCAGGTCAACCTCAGGGCAAGCCTGAAAAGATCTCGCCTAACCGATTTCAGGCAAATCGGATCAGCCAGCCTGCTAGTCGGCGCCTCGTCTGTTCCCGCAGGCTTGGAGCAGGGAGACGCTAGCCCTATGCGGCTAGAGCGTACGCATAATCGTCTGCGTTTGTGTTTAGCCCACCCGTTTTACGAGCAGATGGAACCTCGATATGCAACCTAGACCTCAATTATTCCCGTCGAACCCAGTTCGCCCCCGGGATTTATAAAAGATATAACATTATGCACTGGAAGTCAATGTCTCTGTTCTTTTCTTGCCTGATCCATCTCCTTCTTAAGTTCCTTTTCCTTGAGTACCTGCCTCTTGTCGTATTGCTTCTTTCCCCTTGCAAGTGCAAGCTCGATCTTTGCGAGACCTTTCTTGAAATAGACCTTGGTCGGTATGAGGGTGTAGCCCTTTTCTTCTGTTTTGCCGATAAGACGTTTAAGCTCTGATTTATGTACGAGTAGTTTTCGTATTCTGATCGGATCAAGCTCCAGGTGATGGCTGTGTGGATAAGGGGTAATATTCAGTCCATGGACAAAAAGCTCCCCTTTCCTGATCCTGCCATAGCTGTCAACAAGGCTTGCACGTCCTTCCCGGAGTGATTTGACCTCTGATCCGGAAAGGATCATGCCTGCCTCCATAAACTCATCGAGAAAATACTCGTGAGATGCCTTGCGGTTCTGGCACACGATCTTTATATCGCTCTTTTCCTGATCATGGTCTTTTTTTGGACTCACCTTGCCCCCCCTGAAAGATCGAGGATTCCCTCTTCACCGAGTTCGGGGAGAAGTTCGCTCATGGTTCTGAGAAGATGTTTCCGAACCTCCGTTGCCGTCTTAAGTGTCATGACCTTTTCAAGGTCATCGCGCGCGTCCTCAGAGGATATGGTGCGGGCGATCTTCTTGATTAGCGGTATCACCCTCGCGTTCATGCTGAGTTGATTGATTCCCAGGGCTAGCAAGGCCGCCGTGCACAAGGGGTCGCCGGCCATCTCTCCGCAAAGCGATACCTCAATTCCAGCGCCCTTTGCGGCTGAAACCACTTGTCGAATCATCCTTAGAATTGCTGGATGAAAAGGCTGATACATCCCCGCCACCAGCTCGTTTGCCCTGTCTATGGCCAGGGAATACTGAATGAGATCGTTTGTCCCTACGCTGAAGAAGTCAACCTGTTCCGCAAGTGCCTCGGCCATGGCAACAGCCGATGGCACCTCAATCATTATTCCCGTCTTTATTTGATGGTCAAAAGGTATGCCTTCCTTTTCCATTTCCGCCATTACCTCATGCAGGATGGCCTTGGCGTCCAATACCTCCTGGACTCCTGAGATCATTGGGAACATAAGCCTGACATTTCCCAAGGTGCTGGCCCTCAAGATGGCCCTCAACTGGCTTTTGAATATCTTTGTCTCCTTCAGGCAGAATCTTATGGCTCTGAGCCCCAGGGCAGGGTTCATCTCCCGTGCCGTCTTTAGGCCGGCCATAAACTTGTCGCCTCCCAAATCAAAGGTCCTTATGGTGACGGGCATGGGGGCAATTATCTCCGCTACTTCTCTATAGTCCTCAAAGAGGTCATCTTCGCTTGGAATGCCCTTGCTTCTAAGATATAGGAACTCCGTCCGGTAAAGGCCGATTCCATCGGCACCATAGTCCTTTGCCGCAGCCACCTCCTCAAGGAATTCTATGTTGGCCATCACATAAACCCTCTGCCCGTCCAGGGTTACGGCCGGCAGATGGCTTGTTCTCGCAATGAAGGATTTGTATTGTTCGTGTCTGAGCTGTTTTTCCTGATAGGCGATTATGTCGTCTTCATCAGGGGAAAATATTACCTGACCGGAGTTGCCGTCCACGATCAGGAGATCTCCCTCCCTTATCTGTTTTGTGGCTTGCTCCAGACCTACAACGGCCGGTATCTCAAGTGCCTGTGCCATGATGGCAGTGTGGGATGTCCTGCCTCCGGCATCCGTAATAAAACCCATCACCCTGGTTATATTGAGTTCGGTAGTGTCTGCCGGGGATAGATCGTGGGCCACGATGATCACCCTGCCGTTTATCTGTGAGAGACTGGTATCGTTATTTCCCGAGAGATTCCTTAAAATCCGCTCGGTTACATTCTCTACATCGGTCAGGCGGCTTCTTATATAATAATCATCTACCTCATCGAAAAGAAGTTTTATTTCTTCGAAGGATTTTTTGAGCGCCCACTCAGAATTGATCTTTTCTTTTCTAATCTTTTCAACGGTAGCATCCTTTAGCATGCTGTCATGGATGATCATTATGTGGCTGTCCAGAATAAATGAATGGTCTTTCATGCGCTCGGGCATGCGGTTCTTTATCTGCAGCAGTTGGGATTCGGTAATGCAGAGCGCCTTTTTGAAGCGCTCGACTTCCCTGTTTATCTGGTCTTCGTTTATCAGGTATTGATAGAGTATCTTGACCCTTGACCTGTCAACAAGATGGGCCTTTCCAATTATTATGCCGGGCGAAGCGGGAATACCCGTGAGGAGCTTTTTTTCAGGAAGCTGAGTGTTCGTCACGACACCTCACCGAACTTGCTGTCGAACAGCTCAAATAGTTTCACAATCAGTTCCTCGCAGTCCTCTCCTGCTGCCCTTGCCTTTATTTCAGTCCCCTTCGGACAGGCAAGGGTCAGGATGGAAAGAATATTTGATCCGTCTGCCTCCTTGCCGTCTTTGGCAAGAATCAGGGTAGAGCGGTGCTTTTTTACCAGTTCGACTATCCGCGCGGCGGCCCTTGCGTGGATACCTAGTTTATTGCTGACTGTCAGATTCTTTATGACTTCCATTCCCTTCTTCGCCCCAGGCGGGTTTTCCTCTCGCCAGGCATTCCTTATAAACCTTTCTAAACGGTATATCTGTGATTTCGCTTATCCTCAGCGCGATCTCCCTCATCCCCTTGTGAGGTCTTTCAAAAACCAGTTCTAGGATACGTCCCAGTTTGGTATCGTCCATGCTCTGCCCGTCAGGCTTACGGTTTCCCTCCAGGACGATGGTGTATTCCCCTCGCGGGGCTTCAGCGGATAAGTCTTTGAGTACGGAAAGGACCGTCCCTCTCTTTATCTCTTCAAATATCTTTGTCATTTCCCTGGCTATAGTCAAGGTTCGATCACCCAGAATCTCCAGCACGTCTTTGAGCATGACCTCCACTCGGTGGGGCGCCTCAAGGAATATCATGGTGCGGGCTTCCTCAGCCATGTCTTTCAACTGCTGTCTGCGTTTTCCGCTCCGGTTCGGGAGAAAGCCTGCGAAGACAAATTGCTCTGCAGGAAGACCAGAGACCGAAAGGGCGCTTATTATGGCGGAAGGCCCGGGGGCAGGGCTTAACCTGAGGCCGGCCTTCAATACAGCGTCGGCAAGATAAGAGCCAGGATCGGATATGCCGGGAGTCCCTGCATTGGTGACAAGGGCTATGTCGCGGCCATGTCTCAGTATCCTCAGAAGTTGCTCGGACTTTGTCTTCTGGTTGTGCTGGTTGAGACTTGTTATCTTTGCGGATATCCCGTAGTGGGCGCACAATTGCCTGGTGTGGTCTGCGCCTTCGGCAGCAATTAGACCCACTGCCTTTAGTATGCTCAGAGCCCTTGCCGTGATGTCATCAAGGTTACCAATAGGGGTTGCCACCACATAAAGGGTTCCGCTCTCAACGACGCCTGAGTCTTTGCTTTGCTTCACAACGGACTCTTCAGTAGGCCGCATCAAAAGCGTTTCTGATAATCTCGATATCAGGGCCGTCTTCGCCAAGTCCGATGGCCACCACATCAAAACGCGCCTTTTTGTCGAGACATCCGTTTGTCTTCATATAATTCAGGGCAGCTTTTGTTATCTGACGCTGTTTTCTATGATTGACGGCCTCTTTTGCGGCTGCGCTGGGGCATCCCTTTCTGGTCTTTATCTCGATAAATACCAGCACACCTCCTTCAGTGGCTATGAGGTCTATTTCGCCTAGTCGGCAGCGATAGTTGGCGCAAATTTTCCTATAGCCTGCGCGTTCAAGTGCGACGGAGGCCAACTCCTCACCACAGCGTCCTAGATCCAGTCTCTCCTTTGTCAAGGCTGCGAACCCCTTTGAAGCTATTCCTGTGAATCGGGCTGGGGCCTAATCGTCTTATGGCGGCAAGATGCTCTTTTGTGCCATACCCCTTGTGCCTGTCAAATCCGTAGCCGGGATAAAGTTCATGATAAGATCGCATTACCCTGTCCCGGTAAACCTTTGCGATTACAGATGCTGCGCTTATACTCAAGGAGCGCTGGTCGCCCTTGGTGAGGCACCTTTGAGGCCTTGATAGAGAAACGGTCTGAAGTCCGTCAACAAGGAGGAAGTCAGGTTCGGGATCAAGCCCTAGAACCGCCTTTTTCATAGCGGCAAGGGTTGCCTTGAGTATATCGCTGTCGTCAATCTCAGCGTTTGAAGAAACCCCGACGGCAGCGGATAGAGAAGATCGCAGAATCTCCGGAAAGGCATCATCCCTCTCCTTCTCAGTCATGGTCTTGGAATCGCGAACGCCTGGGAGTTCAGGATCAGAGCGAAGAATAACCGCTGCCGCAACCACAGGTCCCGCCAGAGGCCCTCGCCCCGCTTCATCAATCCCAGCGATAAGCCGGTAGCCTCTGTTTTCGAGCGCCCTTTCGTAGAAAAGCGTGTCTCCCGGGAGTTGAACTTCTCCCTCCGAAAACAGGAGCCGCTCATTGCTGATGGAGCGCAAACCTGCCGACCGCATGCCCGGGCTATCTTTTTTCCTTGATCCTTGCCGCCTTGCCCCTCAGATCCCTTAGATAATACAGACGTGATCTTCTGACACGGCCTCTGCTGATAATTTCGACCCTGTCAATCAAGGGACTGTGAAGGGGAAATATCCTCTCAACCCCGACACCGTAAGACACTTTCCTTACGGTAAATGTCGCTCCAACCGTGCCTTTTCTTTTTCTTATGACAACTCCCTGAAAGACCTGGATTCGTTCCTTTTCGCCTTCCCTGATTTTAGCATAGACGCGGACGGTATCTCCGGTTGTAAAGGAGGGAATATCGCCCCTCATCTGCTCTCTTTCGATAATTTCAACAACGTTCATAATGACCTCCTCAAAAACTCCTGTCGGCTATCCCGCAATTCTATCAAGGATTATCGCCGCAGCACTCCTCACTGATAAATGATTGTATGACGACCTTCCCATAACAGGCTCAAGGGTGTATTGGGCCCGCATCAGTAAATCCTTATCCAGCCCCCAGCCCGTTCCGAAAAGGAGAAAGAGCACCCTGCCTTCATTGACAAACCTTCTGGCCTCTCCATAGGAAAGGGGTTTGGCCTCATGGCGGGAGGCATCTGTCGCAACTATTGTAGGTGCCTCATTTTCAATGGACTCTATATCGGTTACGGCTTCATCAATAGAGTCCACAACCGACATCAATTCAAGCGCCTCTTTCCTGTCTTTGTTGTACTGAGCGCCGAAACCCGAAGTCCAGTGGGCCTTGACCTTCTCGGCAAGATCCCGCTGGTCTTTCAGAGGATTAATAACAAAGAATCTCGATACGCCGTATGTCTTTGCAGCTCGCGAAATATCGTGGAGATCTGCCACGGTTATCGCTGAAGCTATCGTTTTCCCTTCCTTGTTGTAAACAGGATAATGAACAAGGCCGAGATACAACCTCACCTGGGCGTTACCTCCGCTCAAACTTCGAGTGCTTATGCGGCTGTAAAGGATTCAAGCGATCCGGGACCTCCTGCACGCAATCCTTCCAGAAAAATCAGATCATCTTTCCCAAGGTCAGCTTTTTCGAGAAGATCGGGCCTTCTCTCAAATGTGCGCCTCAAGGCCTCCTTTCTTCTCCATGACCTTATACTGGCATGATCTCCTGAAAGAAGGATTTCAGGTACCTCTAACCCCTCAAATACCCTGGGCCTCGTGTAGTGAGGATACTCCAGAAGGCTACCTTCAAAGGAATCCTCCAGGCTCGACCTCTCGCCCCCAAGCGCTCCGGGCAGGAGACGGCATACCGCATCCATAATTATCATCGCGGGCAGCTCCCCTCCCGAAAGGACATAGTCCCCCACAGATATCTCTTTTTCAACAAACAGGAGCCGGACACGCTCATCAACACCTTCATACCTTCCACAGATCAGAATTATCTCATTGAGCGAGGAAAGCTCCCAAGCCAGTTTCTGATTAAATCTCTCCCCTTGAGGTGAAAGGAGGATGACAAGACTCTTCTCCGCCCTTCTTTCTAAGGAATCCATTGCCCTCGAGATTGGACCAGGCATCATTACCATGCCGTTACCCCCCCCATAGGGACGGTCATCCGTGGTCTTGTGCGCTCCTCTTGCGTAGTCCCTTAGATTAAGCACTCTGACATCAAGAAGGCCGCTTTTCACGGCACGTCCTGTGATCCCTTCTTTCAGGAAGGCGGAGAACATCTCGGGGAATATGGTGAGCACATTAAAACGCATCGTGATCAATCAACCCCTCCGGAAGAGCTACAACAATTCTTTTCCCTTTCAGGTCAATCTCTTTGATTACTTCCTGAGTGGCAGGGATAAAGATTTCATCCTTGCCGCTGTTCAAGACAAATAGGTCCGTCCCTCCTGTGGGCAGAATGCGGGTAATTAATCCCAGAAAATTTCCGTCCGTATCTAAGACCTCAAGACCGACTATCTCAAACCAGTAAAATTCGTCTTCTCCGCGCTTGAGATCGGATTTTCGAAAATAAAGCCTGGCCCCCTTGAATTCCTCTGCCCCTTCTCTGGTTTCCACTCCTCCAAGTTTAAGGAGCACCCCGCTTCTGTAAAGGCGAGCGAATTCAACGGGGTAGATACCGGTCTTTCCTGAACCCTTTTCGGCTACGACAGTGCCGACCTCTGAAAAAGAATCCTCAGATTGGGCAAAAGAGGCAATGATCAAGGCCCCCTTGAGGCCGTAACAAGACCTGACTTCCCCAATCAGAATCAATTCATCGGATGAGATACCGCCCAATATTATTCAATGATCTCAAGAAGTGATCGTTTCTTGATCTTGGTCGAAGCAGCGCTGAGAATAGTACGCATGGCCCTGGCTGTGCGGCCCTGCTTACCTATTACTTTCCCAAGATCTTCCTTTGCGACCTTAAGTTCAATAACAGATGTCTGTTCTCCCTCTATTTCCTTGACGGCAACGTCAGCGGGCTTGTCCACCAGCGCTTTAGCAATATACTCGATCAAATCCTTCATCTCGACCACCTCCATGTATCATTTCAACATGACGCAAGCTTAAGCCGCCTTCGATTGAGATGACGCCAAACCCCGTTTCTTGATAAGAGAGCCCACAGTCTCAGAAAGCTGAGCGCCCTTGCTCAGCCAGTCCTTGAGTCTGTCTTCCTCTATCTTCAAGACTTCAGGGTCTTTCGTCGGATCATAATAGCCTAGAATCTCGAGAAAACGACCATCTCTGGGGCAGTCGGAAGATGCTGCAACCACCCTGTAGAAAGGTTTTTTCTTGGATCCCATGCGAGTAAGCCTTATTTTAACCTGCATTTGTTTGAGTCCACCTCCTTCCTTGATAAGTTAAGTTCTAATGATAATACATCGGTTTGCCAGGCCGGAGTTTATCAGGCCCCCGGGAAAAGACTTGGTTCAAACTCCCGCCCCGGTGCCGATTCGGTCTCCGGCCGGATCTTCTCTTGGTTTATATGAAAATCCCCTTTTCCTTTACCTCTCCCCCTCGACGGGGGAGGGATGGGAAGTATTGAAATGCCGCACGTCATTCCGGACTCGGTCCGGAATCCGGGTCGTCATTCCGGCGCAGGCCGGGAAAAGACTGGGTACCGGCTCCCGGATCGGGGTCCAGGACAGGCTATGCCGGTATGACTATCTATTTTCAAATAAACCGATAATCAGCCGAGAAGAGATGGCAGTTTTTTGAAACCCTTCTTTGTCACTTCTTCCATGATTTTCTTTGTTTGAGCAAAATTTTTCAACAGTCTATTTACATCCTGAACGCCTGATCCGCTTCCTTTTGCGATCCTGAGCCTCCTGCTCCCGTTAATGATCTTGTAATTGCGTCTCTCCTGCCTCGTCATCGAATTGATTATGGCCTCCGTCCTTACAAGTTCTTTGTCGTCAGGCTTCAACTGTTTCAGGGCCTTTAACTGCCCTATGCCGGGGAGCATTGAGAGAATCTCTTGCAGAGAACCCATCTTCTTGATCTGCTGCAACTGAGTTCTGAAATCCTCAAGATCGAACTTGCTCTTCCTGAGTCTTTCCTGAAGCTTCAATGCCTCCGTTTGATCAAGCTCGCTTTGTGCCTTTTCAATGAGGGAGAGCACGTCTCCCATTCCCAGTATCTGAGAGGCCATTCTTTCCGGAAAAAACGTCTCCAGGGCCTCTACCTTTTCGCCTACCCCTATGAACTTAATAGGTTTTTCGGTGACCGATCTTATGGAAAGTGCGGCCCCTCCTCTGGCATCTCCCTCCATTTTTGAGAGTATTATCCCGGTAAGGGTAAGCCTTTCATCAAAGTGCTTTGCAACGTTCACAGCATCCTGGCCGGTCATTGCGTCTGCCACAAGGAGAATCTCATTCGGGTGCACGGCATCCCTGATGCGCACCAGTTCATTCATCAGCTCTTCGTCAATGTGGAGCCGTCCCGCAGTGTCAATGATAAGGATGTCGGCCCCCTCCGCAGAAGCCTTCCTGAGAGCATCCAAGGATATGTCTTCAGGCTTCATCGCTGTGGTTGAAGGATAAACGGGCACATTTATTTGCCGGGCCAGGGTGGTGAGCTGATCAATGGCTGCCGGCCTGTAAACATCAGCGGGAACCAGATATGGATGCCTGCCCTTCCTGTGCAACTGCATGGCAAGCTTAGCCGCAGTGGTTGTCTTGCCGGATCCCTGAAGACCGACCAGCATTAGAGGATGCGGGGGCTTCCCGGAAAATTTCAGTCCCTCTTCCTGGCCTCCCATGATCCTTGCCAGTTCTTCACTGACGATCTTGATCACCTGCTGGCCAGGGGTCAGGCTGGAGAGAACTTCCTGCCCAACGGCCCTCTTACGAACCTCCTCAACCAGGCCCTTTACTACCTTGTAGTTTACATCGGCCTCAAGCAGGGCAAGGCGAACTTCTCTGAGCGCCTCCTGAATGTTGGCCTCGCTCAGTTTCCCCCTGCCTGTTAATTTCTTGAAAACACGGTTAAGCTTATCTGTCAGACTCTCGAACATAGCCTTCTTTACCCAGTGTCCATCCGGAAATGAGATAGTTTCGTCGAGTTCAAGGCGGGCGATAATTTTAACCACAGGAATACATTGACGTATTTCGAGGATTAAAATTTGAGTCCAACGCCGAAATCGGTGAAAATAGCCATTTCCGGATGGGCACTACCTAGTTGTAAACGAACAGTATATTAGCACAAATACAAATCTGTCAATAGCATTTTACGGGAATACCATAACGCTGCGCTC
>MNYJ01000034.1 GCA_001874005.1 Desulfobacteraceae bacterium CG2_30_51_40 | reverse complement strand
GCCGCTCCTGAAAAAAGAAAGGAAACTGCCAGAAAAAATAGTAAGATTCGTTTAGACATTTCGTCCTCCTTAAAGCTATTGGGTCTATAAGACCCTGTTTATTAAATAGTGCCCATCCGTAAATGGCTATTTTCACCGATTTCGGCGTTGGGCTCAAATTTTAATCCTCGAAATACGTCAATGTATTCCTGTGGTTAAAATTATCGCCCGCCTTGACCTCGACGAAACTATCTCGTTTCCGGATGGACACTAAAGAACCCTTTGCTGTGTTTTCTCCATAAATCTGGGCGACTGACTTCTCCACAAGCTTCCTGGATTCCGGCTTTCGCCGGAATGACATCAGGTTGGGTTCTTTCGTCATTCAGACTAAAGCCGGGATTTAAGCGGGTTACCCCCAGTTATTGAGATGTCTCCTTTTGCATTAGGGTCACCTTTCCGGAGAGGAAATGGGCCAATGACGGCAAAAACTATATGCCCGCAATGAATGAGTGTCAATGGGAAAGCCCTGTTTGGAGGAAAGGCGAACTGTACTTTACCGCCGGTGGAAAGGAGAATCTTCTTTCTTCTCCGAGGTTACTCCGGCATGGGGCATGAAAAGATGATCACTTGATGATTAAGAAAGCGCCAAAACAGCGGCTTGCGTGAACCTTTAAAGCTGTGGACAATAGAACTCAGCAGGTGCTATAAATGCTTCCCTTAAGCGCCGCCAGCGGGAAAACTGGACGGAAGATAGGTTTACCGGTAATCCTGAAGATAAAAGGAAAAACTGGATTCCGGCCTACGCCTGAATGACGAACAAAAGAAAAGGCATCTGAAAATGTCTGGAACAAGAAAATCTGATACGCTCTCATTGATGGAGCACATAGACACCTTTCCCACCGCCGCGGTAGCGGTGGTGGGCGATATCATCCTTGATGAGTATGTCTGGGGGGAGGTATCCCGCATATCTCCCGAAGCCCCGGTTCCGGTGGTGGACGTGAAAAACCAAACCATCATGCTTGGCGGAGCCGCCAATGTGGTCAACAACATGGTGAGCTTTGGGGCAAGGCCCATTCTGTGCGGGGTAGTGGGTGAGGATGAAGAGGGAAGGGCGGTGTTGGAAAGGCTCGAGCAGCTCGGGATCACGACCGAGGGTATAGTTCTGGAACGGGGCAGGGTGACCACGAAGAAGACAAGGATAGTGGCCCAGAATCAACAGGTAGTAAGATATGACCGCGAGGTGCGATCCCGGATCGGCGAGGCCTCAAGACTGGCGATCTTGAAAGCCGTCAAGAAGCGGCTGTCAGACCTTGACGCGATAGTTGTATCCGATTATGGTAAAGGTGTGGTTACGCCCGATCTGATGGCTGAACTCATTTCCCTGACAAGAGGGAAAAAGATCCCGATAGCAGTTGATCCCAAGCCTCCTAATTTTCCGTTCTATAAAGGCGTGAGCGTGATAACTCCTAATCATTATGAAGCGGCGGCCTTCTGTGGCTTCAGCATCACAGATGAAGAAGGGCTTGTAAGGGCTGGAAAGAAGATGCTCTGCGACTTGCGCTGTTCGGCCGTGCTTGTTACCCAGGGCAGGGAAGGCATGACCCTTTTTGAGAAGAAGGGCCGTGTAACCCATGTGCCGACAGTTGCCAAGAAGGTCTTCGACGTGACAGGGGCGGGAGACACTGCCATAGCCGTCTTCGGTCTGGGACTTGCCAGGGGGCTTGATTTGAGATCGGCTGCCATAATATCCAACTTTGCGGCAGGCATAGTAGTAGGCGAGGTGGGGACCACGACCGTCAAGAGCGATGAGCTTAAAAAGGCCATCGCCGCCTCGCTTCTAGAGCTGTAGCACCAGGCGCCGTGCCGGAATTTTCTTGTTTTTTGTTACAGAAAGCTTTGAAATAAGGCACTAAATAATAAGAGGATAGGACAATATTGAGCGAGCCCAGAGAGCCTCTTCCGGTCAAGCTTGTCGCAAGCCTCTTTTCAGAGGACAGCGAGCTGATTGAAAAGGCATGTTCATATCTAGAGACTTTCTTCGGCCCTCTTGACTGGAAGAGCAATGAGATACCGTTTGACAAAACCAGGTATTATGAAAAGGAGATGGGCGGCCCTCTTTTGAGGCGGTTCGTGTCTTTTGAACGTCTTATATCATATGAAGAAATTGCCGACATAAAAATAAGGACAAACACTTATGAAAAGGGCCTCTGCGTCTCCGGCCGCAGGACGATAAACATTGACCCAGGATGTATTTCGGCCGAAAGGCTTATACTTGTAACAGGCAAAAACTACACCCACAGGGTATATCTCAGGAGGGGAATATATGCAGATCTCACCCTCATCTATCAGGCAGGCTCCTTTAGAGGCCTTCCCTGGACATATCCGGATTATGGAGATAAGGCTATCATAGAGCTTTTTAACGGAGTAAGGGCCAGATACATGGAGCAGATAAGGAGAAACGGATATTGATTAAGAGCATGACAGGTTTCGGAAGGGGTGCGTCGGGCGAGGGAGGACAGGCGGTAACCGTGGAGATCAGGAGCATAAACCACAGATACCGAGATATTGTGATGCGCATGCCAAGAGCCCTTCAGATATATGAAGAGGACGTTAAAGGCCTTGTTGCATCAAGGATAGCAAGAGGGAGAATTGAACTTAGCGTCTCCATGGCAGGAAACGGACAGGATATCTCCTGTGATATAGAAGTAAATCTCGGGCTCCTGAGGTCCTACGTAAGGGCTTTAAACAAACTTAAAGAGGAACTGGGCATTTCCGAGGGCCTCGGTCTTTCGACAATCGTGGGGCTTAGAGACGTGCTGATTGCAAGGCCCTTGGAACCGGATATTGAAAAGACCAAAGGCAATCTCATGGAGGCCATAAATGAGGCATTGGACGGCCTTGACTCCATGAGGGGCTCAGAGGGAAAAAGGCTTGAAACCGACTTTGTCGAGAGGCTTTCTATTGTGGAAGAGGCAGTTGCCCGGATTAAGACAAGGACTTCGGGAGCGGTGGAGGATAATCTCAGGAGGTTCAGGGATAATCTTGAAAGGCTTCTTAAGGATACTCCTCTTGATCCTCAGAGGGTCGCTCAGGAAGCGGCCATTATGGTGGATAGGATGGATGTGAGTGAGGAGATCGTCCGGGCTCGGAGTCATCTGAAGCAGTTCAGAGACTACCTTGCCATGGATGAGCCGGTGGGCCGCAGGCTTGATTTCCTGCTCCAGGAACTCCACAGGGAGATTAATACCCTGGGGGTGAAGGCCTCCGATGCCCAGGTTTCAAAGGCCATTGTCGAGGTCAAGGCAGAGATAGAAAAGATTCGCGAACAGGTACAAAACATCGAATAGGAGAGGAGCAAATGAGTCCAAGGCTTGTCAATGTGGGTTTCGGCAATTCCGTTGTATCCAGAAGGGTTGTTGCTATAGTCTCACCGAATGCCGCGCCGGTAAAAAGGATGAGGGATGAGGCAAGGGAAGAAAAGCGGCTGATAGATGCGACCCAGGGAAGACGCACCCGCTCGGTCATAATAACTGACAGCAACCACCTGATTTTATCCGCCGTGCAGGCCGAAACCATAGCGCAGAGATTCGGTGTCGAACTGACTGTGCCTGAGAAGGACTTGGATATATAGGAGATGGGAGGAAGTCTTTTCGTTGTGTCCGGTCCGTCCGGCTCCGGTAAATCAACCATACTTGCGATGGTAAGGAAAAACATCAGCGGGCTCGGCTATTCCATCTCCCATACGACAAGAAAACCCAGGGGGACGGAAGCGGACGGAAAGGAATACTATTTTGTGACCCGAGAGGTTTTTGAGGAAATGCTCCGTAAGGGTCTTTTCCTTGAGACGGCTGATAACTACGGTTGCCTTTACGGCACTTCCCGATCCTCTGTGGAGCGCCAGCTTGAGCGCGGACTTGATATCGTTATGGATGTTGATCACAGGGGCGCCTTCGGCATTCGTGAGAGATACGGGGCAGCCCGCCTGATATATCTTCTTCCCCCATCGCTTGATGCCCTGAGAGATAGGCTGTTAAAGAGAGGGTCTGACAGCCCCGAGGCCGTAAAAAAAAGGCTTTCAATGGCCCTTGACGAGATGGCAAACTGTTTTTCTTATGATTATATCGTGATAAACAATGATCTTGAAGCTGCGACCACGGATCTCGCCTCAATAATTCTATCCGAGAGATGCCGCTTAGATAAAAAATCCCCCTTAGTGCGGGAGCTTTTCCCGGGCCTGGCAATTGATGATTCGAAGAAAACAAAGAGTTGATGCGCGGCCGGGAGAAGGCAAAGGGCCTTTTGTCATAGCCGGCTATCAAGCGGTGAAGGAGGCCCTTGTTCAAAACCTTCTCCGGGTGGAGGAGGTATGGACCGCATCCGGTAGGGGCTCTTCCAGAGATAAGGAAATCCAGGCGCTTTCACGCGAGAAGGGTATCCCGGTTCTCACAAGGCAGATGGCGGATATTGAAAGCGCCCTTGCCGATATAAATCACCAGGGATTTGCAGCTTTTGTCCGCGAGTTTCGGTACGCGGAACTTGAAGACATTGCAGGTAAAGAGGCTGGAGACCTTGGAAGACGAATAATCATTGCCGCAGACCACATAACCGATGAGGGAAACCTGGGGGCCATCATAAGGACTGCGGCATTTTTCGGCGCCCAGGGCCTGATAATCCCCAAGGATCGCTCAGCCTCTGTCACCCCCCTGGTTTTCAGGCGCTCTTCGGGCGGGTGCGTTTATCTGCCGGTAGCCATGGTGGTGAATCTTGAAAGAAGCCTCAATGATTTGAAGGAAAAAGGATTCTGGATCATAGGCGCAGCAGGAGAGGCCGCGACCTCCATCTACGATTTTGATTGGGACCGCGATATTGTCCTTGCCCTTGGAAATGAAGAAAAGGGCCTCACCCAGGCCGTTCGCAAAAGATGCGACGCCCTCGTCTCCATCCCCGTCCAAGGCAGGGTCTCCTCCCTCAACGTCTCTGTCGCTGCCGGCATCCTCCTCTCCCACCTCCAGGGACGCCCTTTACATTTACACATTTAACTCTTGCTTTATCATTATCCATCTTCTTGTTTCCTGAACTGGAGTAAAAGGAGTTTAGCGAGGATTCAGATCCAATTTACTGAATCAGGGTCTTCCACGCCTATGACGCGTATTCCTTTGTGCTGATAAGATTCTCCTCCGCCGTAGATTAGTGTAGGTGTAACGGCGGCTTCTCCGGCGAGGTATGTCCATCTTGTAAGGCCCGTGAAAAAGTCTCGGGTTACAGTCCTTCCTGATTTGATCTCTACCGGCATAAGGCGCCCTATTTGTTCTACCAGCAGATCTACTTCCAACCCGTTGCTGTCTCGCCAGAAATAAAATGGGGGAACCTCGGCGCGGTTAAGATAGGACTTTTTCAGATCGGAGATAATATAAGTTTCAAAGATCGCGCCTCGAAGGGGATGCGTCTCCAGTTGCGCGTCCTCTCTAATACCCAATAGCCAGCAAACCAACCCCGAATCGTAAAAATAGAGTTTAGGCGATTTTACAAGTCGTTTGTTGAAGTTTTTCTCATGAGGTCTTAATAGAAAAATTATGTAACTTGTCTGCAGCACGGATATCCACGCCTTTGCAGTGTTATGTGTTATGCCGCATTCAGTGGCCAGGGAAGAAAGATTAAGTATCCCGCCTGTTCGTCCGGCGCATAGTCTCACAAAACGCTGGAATGTCTCAAGTTCCTGCACCTTAAGTACCTGGCGTACATCGCGTTCCACATAAGCGGTGACATAAGATGCAAACCATGCCTGAGGTGAGATATCCCGGTCATAGATGGGCGGATAACCTCCAATAAATATGGCCTGGTCTGAGGCTTCGGGTTCTTTTCCTGCCCGGATCAGTTCACTCCGTGAAAAGGGAAGCAGTTCAACGAATGCGGTTCTTCCCGCCAGTGACTGTGTTATACCCGACATGAGGCCGAAGTGCTGGGAACCCGTCAAGATGAACAGCCCCATTCGCCTGTCACCGTCAACAAGCGTCTGCAGGTAGGATAGAATCTCTGGCGCTCTTTGAACCTCGTCAATTACTCCACCTTCGGGAAACCTGGAAAGGAAGGAACGTGGATCCTCTATGGCGGCCAGGCGCACATCGGGGTCTTCCAGCGACAGATAAGGTTTGTCAGCGAAAACAGCCCTGGCAAGGGTTGTCTTTCCCGACTGCCTGGGCCCGGTGATCGTCACAATGGGAAATCCCCTAAGAAGCGACCTGATACTATCTTCAACGTCACGCTTAATCATAGGAGAGAGTATAGCCGATGTGCATGCAGATTGGCAATAAAATTTCCAATGTGCATAAAAAACAACAGCGTCAACTTCATGACTCCAAGGGCACAAAAAACCCTTTTGATTTGAAAGCCGCAGCAGTCTATTATGGCACAGCTTGACAATACGTTGTGATTGTGAAAATTTACCATTGCTAACGCATCAGTTAAAAGCTCTTCGAGTCATTTTGTAGATAAGGGGTAGACGCTAGTCCTCAAGCCTCATGCTTCTGCCAAAATAGTATAGTGTCCATCCGGAAATGAGATAGTTTCTTCGAGTTCAAGGCGGGCGATAATTTTAACTACAGGAATACATCGACGTATTTCGAGGATTAAAATTTGAGCCCAACGCCGAAATCGGTGAAAATAGCCATTTCCGGATGGACACTAGATAGACAATCTTTTTAAGGTAATAGGACGGAGGAATAAGATAAGTGACAGGAAAAGGCTTCGATACAACGGCGGGTGATCCGGCAAAGTATAATGATCAATACCTGGAGGAATACGAAGGGATTTCGCTTAAGGATATGGCGCTTTCCCTGTGGGGATATAGAACCATAATAGTGGCTCTAACATTAGTAGCTGCCCTTCTAATCGGAGGAATAGGCGCCTATGCTTATCTACTCCAAAAAAAACAAGATATAACACGGCTAAGGTTTAGACTCGACTTTGATGGAGTTGAGAAAAACCAGTATCCCAACGGGGGCAAATTCAGCACCTCGGATCTGCTTGCGACCCCCGTAATCAACAGCGTTTACGATGCCAACGACCTCAAGAGATATCTCAGCCTCGCAGAGTTTCGCTCTTCTCTTGCGGTCCTCCAGAGCAACGATAAAGTCAGATTGCTCGAATATGAATACGCTGCAAAGCTCGATGACAGAAAACTTTCCGTGGGTCAGAGAAGCCGGCTGGAGGCTGAGTTCCTGGAAAAGAAGAAAAACCTCATGGTTCCTATCTTCGATCTGGTTCTTTCCGGAGGAAGCAACGTTTTATCCATTCCCCCTACCTTAAGGTCCAAGGTGCTTCAGGATATACTTTCAGGATGGGCTGAATATGCCGATAGAGTAAAGGGCGCAAACAAATATCAGATTTCACTGGTATCAAAGAACATATTGAGCAAGGAGGAGTTGGAGGCAGAGGATTACCTTGTAGTTGTTGACATGCTTAGAGTGGCGATCTCGCGGATTGTTAATGATCTGGATAAACTCAGGGAAATTCCGGGATCGGCCAATTTCAGGCTTCAGGGAAGCGGTGTTTCCCTTTCAGATCTAAAATACCGGCTTCAGGATGTAGATAAATTCAAGGTAAGCCCGCTCCTGGGCATAATCAGACTGGGAGGAATTGCCAAGAGCGACGATGTAACAAAGGTATATCTACAGCACTGTGTTTTTGAACTCAAGATGAAGGAAGAGGATGCAACTGCTCGGGAAAGGGTTTATGAGTCATCTTTGGCTAACTATGGCCAGGGACGAAGGTCTGTTCTGGATGGAATTGACGGGGGAGCCGGTGCCGTGGCGGGTTCAGCATCAAATCCGTTGATTCCAGGTGTCCCTACCACGATCCCTCAGTTAGGGGAAACCTTTCTTAACAGCATTGTAAAAATGGCTCAGGAAAACCTTGATGCCAAGTTCAGGCAGGAGATAACCCAGAATCTCATAAAGGAAGCGCTTGAAAAGGTGGTGATATCTTCGGACCTCAAGTTTTATGAAAGACTTCTCTCGGAGCTTACTGCATCTGCAAGTCAGGGAGGCGGGAGCAGTGTCATCAGCACTGTTCGCTCAAAGGTGGTTTCGACTGTGGAGCAGGTCTATAAAAGCATAATGCAGAGTATAGACGAGCTGAATGCAATTTATAACGGGCTAAGCAAGGCCAGCCTTAATCCGTCAGGCACCCTTTTTACCGTTACGGAGCCGGTTATCATATCCCAGGATAGGTCGCTGACCCTCAAAAAAGCAGCGGTGTATGTGGTTTTAGCCTGGGTGCTTGTAGAGGGTTTCATTCTCATAGGAGTTCTGATTGCCAATTCCTTCAGAAGAAAGGAGGAATAGACTACAACACGCATTCGCTGTTTGAAGGTGAGTATTCAGGGACGAGTTCTTTTAGTTTGGCCCTTATTGCGGTAGCGTCGTAAGAAAGGGCCGCCGCCTCAAGCTCCGCTATTTCTTTCAGAAGTCTATCCCTGAAAGCCTCCCTGCTGCCTGAGCCAAACCATCCGCCGTCATTTTTGAGCATCATTATCTTCTCGTGCGCGGTCGGCACAATGCCTTCGCCCACGGTTATAAGCTCTTCACAGAGCTTTTCGCCGGGCCTCAGCCCGCTTATCGTAATCTCTATTTCCTTGTCCGGCTCTTTGCCGGAAAGCCTGATAAGGTCTCTTGCCATATCAATGATTTTGACAGGCTCACCCATCTCCAGGATAAAAACCTCCCCGCCTTCCCCGATCGCCCCGGCCTGAAGTATAAGCTGGCTTGCCTCTGGGATGGTCATAAAATAGCGTGTCATTTCAGGGTCGGTGACGGTTACCGGACCGCCTCCGGCGATCTGTCTCTTGAATAGCGGTATCACCGATCCAGATGAGCCCACTACGTTTCCAAAGCGTACACACATCATCCTGCAACTGTTTTCTCCCTGGTATGCCTGCATGATAAGCTCACAGACGCGCTTGCTTGCTCCCATGACATTGGTGGGTCTTACGGCCTTATCGGTTGAAACCATAACAAAACGCGAAACTCCGGCCGCTGCAACTTCACTTATCAGGGTTAGGCTTCCGATCACATTATTGCGCACTGCCTCCCAGGGGTTTCTCTCAAGCATCGGAACGTGCTTATAGGCCGCCGCATGCACTACTACATCGGGGGTATAGCGTTTGAGAACCCTTTGCATATCCATACGGTTCGTCACATCTGCAAGAATCGCAGCGTATCCGGAGAAATCCAGTCTGTGCTTCATCTCCATCTGGATAGCGAAAAGATTTGCCTCTCCCGCATCAAGTAAGACAATTTCCTGCGGCTCAAAACGCACTATCTGGCGGCAAAGCTCTGATCCTATGGAGCCACCCGCCCCGGTTACCAAAATCTTGCGGCCCTGCAGATAATTCCGGATGCCTTCCATATCAAGCCTTACCGGAGGTCTTCCGAGGAGATCCTCATAACTGACATCCCTCAGTTCCTTAATAGAGACGCGTCCTTCAACAAGCTCCCCCATTCCGGGTAGTGTCTTGTAGGGGATTCCGCAAGATTCACAATGCTTGACTATTCGCCTCATGGAAGGTCCTCTTGCGGAAGGCATTGCTATGAAGATCTCCGAAGCCTTGCACTTTTTAACAATAGCCGGGAGTTCCTCAACAGAGCCAAGCACCGGCACTCCGTGTATGGTGCGTCCGATCTTGTCTTTATCGTCGTCAACCAGGGCCTTGATCCGGTAGTTCAACCTTCTGCTTTCCTTTAACTCCCTGATAAGTTTTTCCCCTGCGCTTCCGGCCCCGACAATTATCGCAAGCTTACCTTCCGAGGTTTGGAGAACATCCGTATTCTGGGATTTGATACCATTATAGCCTTTGCCCCACAACCCCCTGGCGTAGGTGACACGTATCAGCAGCCTGATCCCGCCCGTAAATATGAGAGTGAGCCCCCAGTCAAGCAGGAAGACCGCCCTTGAAAAGCCCTGAAAACGAAATACGAAAAGGACTATCGCAGTCAAGCCGAGGGTTGATATGACAGTTGCCTGGAGCAACTTCGAGAGATCCGATACGCTTGTGTACCTCCACATGCCCTTATAAAGACCAAAGACAATGAAAGCGGCCGATTTCATAAGGAGTATTGGAGGCAGTAGTCTCCAGTACTGAGAGAGGTTTGATGGGGGCATATAGAAGTCAAAACGCAGAAGATATGCGCCAAACAAGGCGGCACTGAAAAGGGCCAGATCGCAGATAAAAAGTATATAGAAATTACGTCTAAGTATCATTACAGCAGTTTTATCCCTATCCCAAGATTTCTCCTGTCAAAGTTATTTAATTCCTTGTGCGGGTTCCAGGTTCTTGACACCTTGAGTATAAGTGCATGATCTTTATCGGGAGTTACGGGAAGGCTATAACTTCTTCGAAGGGGCTTCGGGGTTGCGAAGATGATTTCATCAAGCATCCTTCCGTCATTAAAGACAGATACTACAACAGGCTCTATTTCAAGCCCGGGTGTCCTGCATAGAAACTCGATTTCAACCTTGCCGCCTCCTGAAACGTAAATAGCACCTTCCTTGCCGCTCCACCTGTAATCACCGTAATTCCATCTCTTGGAGGGCTGGAAAAAACCCGCTAATCTATCGCCGGTCTGATCGCTTGAATAAACATCAAGGCCATATCTTTTTGCAAGCCCCCGCGACTCAAAATTCATCGCATAGAAGACCAGCCCGGCAAGAACAAGAATAAATGAAGCCTTGCGGGTGATGTCCAGAAAGCGTTCCAATCGGCTGCGGTCTGATCGGATAGGGGCTGATCCATGCCCAATTGCAGCCACATACCCCAGATTCAAGAAAATGAGAAACCAGATCATGGGAATATACTGCATGGTCTGGAACATACCATAGATATGAAAGCTAACGATAGAGAGAATAATTGCTATATTTGCAAGTCTATTTTCGGCAATAAGATTCTTGTGTAGAACATATATGGAATATCCCAGAATCAGAAGCCATAAACAAAGCCCTGCCAGGCCCCCGCTTACAAATATTGATAGAAACACATTATGGGGGGAGTCATGGATAAAGGGGCTGTTTCCATAAAACCGCCTGAAATATGACTCGCTGATATTGTAAAGGATGTTTGCATGCCACTGAAAGGTCTCGTATCCCATGCCGAATACCGGGCTTTCTCTCGCCACATTAAGCCCCTGTCTTGCCGTTACATCCCTGCCTCCTGAATCAAGCCGCTCCGTCTTTTCCAGTTGGCTTTTAAGTTGCCCAATGGTCACTGAATAGTTAGAGGTCTTTTTACCGGTAGGTGATTCATTTTCAATAGTTGAGCTTATTGGAAGCAGCACATAGAATGTAAGGATGACACTAATAATTATTGTAAGAGGTATTGATATAATCAGCTTCAAAATATTACTGAATCTCAATTGAACCTTGGTTAGTCTGCCGTCCTTTACAAAATAGAAAAAAAGCCAACAGAAAAACAAAATAAGGGGGTAAGCAAGCCATCCGGCCCTGCCTCCGGCCAGTATCAGGGCAGTCTCAAGTATAATCAGGCACGCAAAAAGCGAAAGCCTCAAAAAAAGGCCCCTTTTCTTCCCTAAAAAACCGATCAATACAAAAGGGGTCACGGTCAAGACATACTCGGCAAAACAGTTCCTGTTCTGGAAGGTGGAATGAAGCACCCCGGGGGTCACTGTTTGCTCGAATCGAAACCATGCGAGATTTATCACTCGGTAGAAATCAAGGAGCCCAATGAAGGCGCAGAATACAGCCCCCAGGAAGATACCAAGAAGCATGTAGTTCCATGTCCTTGCCCTATCCGGCACGGATCCCAACTGCACGGCAAAAACCGTAAAAAGGGCCAGTTGGATGACCATTGCAACAGGATAATAAAAGCCGTAGGCTGGTCCGATAAACAAGTAAAAGAAGGCATCCGGGAAACCGAAAAACCAGAGGTCTTTTGCGATGTGTCTTATGGGCAGCAGTAACAGCGAAAAGCAGGACAGCAGCACATAACACCAAAGAAACGTAGCCATGTATTTATTTAATCTAACATCACCACCATTTCTCCTGTTTACCAAAAAAAGAACAGTAGCAACGCAGGTAACAAGCAGTTCAAATACCCTGCTATGGATGTCAATGGAGCCGAATCCAAAAAGAAAAAAGGAAAACCCGAAGACGGCCAGGTAGAATTTGAGAAAATCAGGGTGAAGAATAACCGCGATGGAACCTATTAAGATAACGGCAAAAAAAACGGCTAGATATCCATTATAAGGTTCATAATTGAATATCGAGCCGAATCTTATGATAAGGTTTGCAGCCAAAAAGGCTATGGTGGCCAGATTAAATCCTCTAAACATAGCATGTCATCTTGACGCCTCGGCGCGATAAACCGCGATCAGCGGAGGAGCAGTCCTTTGACATGAGAAAAATGGCTGTCCCGCGTATAGAGTTCCAGGCCGTTCTGAAAAGCCACCGCCGCTATCCAGATATCATTTGTTGGAATGGGTGTACCCTGTTTTTTGAGCTGGTTAATGATCAGGCTGTAGTACTCCGCCGTATCGGCATCCACTGGGTATAGGGCCACTCTCGGCGAATCAAGAAACGTGGCAAGTTCCAATTTGTTTTCCTTTTCCCTTGCTCCTGCCTTAAAGCCGGACAAGAGTTCCCCGACAGATATTGCGGAAATTCCGATGTGAGAAACCTGACGCAATACGTCCACTACATCGGGATCACCCCGCAGCGAGCAGGAATATATATTGGTGTCTATAAGGATTCGGTTCATCGCCATAATTCCGAGTCGATACGCCTCTCCCCATCAATCTTACCCTGAATCATGTTAAACTCATCATCTGACCATCTACCAAAAAGATGGTCCAAATCATGATAGACTCGGGTAAACTGCCTTTCTTTTTCAAGCCCCACATGCCTCTTTATTGTCTCAAGAACATATTGGTTTAAGCTTTTCCGAGCCGCTTCAGCCTCCTGCTTCAGCCGGAGCGCCAGTTCTTCGTCAATACCCCGTAAGGATATGGATTTCATAAATACACCCCTCTTAAATCAGTATTTGCCATCATCATGCTATCATTTTAGGCAACCATATCCTGCTTGTCAAGTGCCACTTCTTTCAGTGCCTCAATACAAATTGCCTCACCCGCTTCACCCACAGTCATTTTCGATACGTGGCCTTCCTGTCAGCCTGTAAAAAATTTGGCTTTGCAGACCAGAGCAGTTTGATAAGGGCAGCATTGGATGATTTTATAAAAGAAAAAAAAGAAAACACCGCCGTGCTCAGATATTACTAAAAGCAGGGGAACTCGCTTCTTTATATGGTCAACATGCCGATTAGACAGCATTTACTGCAATCGATGGAGATGATTTCCATGAAGCAAGCTGACATCTGGGAAATTGACCTGAGTCCCACAATTAAAGCAGATATCCGGAAAGTGCGTCCGGCTGTGATCATAAATGATGATGCGGTTGGTGTTTTGCCTCTGCGTGTCATTGTACCGATAACGGGGTGGAAGGATCAATTTCAAGACGCTCCATGGATGGTCAAACTGGAACCGGAACCAAAGATAACCTTAAAAAAATATCGTTGGCAGACTGTTTTCAAATCAGGTCCGTATCAACACTTCGATTCGTTTATATGAAAATCCCCCTTCGCTTCACTCCTCCCCCTCGACGGGGGAGGGTTGGGGTGGGGGGTGTATTTTCACGGTAAATATCGAACTTTCCACGGAGCCAAGGCATATGTGCCAGCATCGAAAAGCCCAGCGGCGGTTTATCTCCTCGGGGACTCGTTGGTCGAAGCATCGGTTGCCTGCCTCCATGTGGAAGACTGGAATCTTCAGCCTCTTGGCGGATATGGCTGCGAGGCAACTGTTGGTGTCGCCCAAGATCAGCACGGCGTCGGGCTTCTGTTCGCGCAATACGGCATCGGAGCGGGCAATCACCATGCCGATCGTCTCGGCCGCTGT
>MNYJ01000059.1 GCA_001874005.1 Desulfobacteraceae bacterium CG2_30_51_40 | reverse complement strand
CTACCGCAATGCTTGCACTTTCTCCTTCGCGCTCTCCTTGCCATTGGCCGCCAACCTCCTCGGACCAATGGTGTTAATACGATATGGAGAAAAATGAAATACGGGGAAGAAAAACCAGGGAAGAAGACCAGAAGAAGATTTTATACACACATGTCTTCAGGAAGAAAACCCAGGGAAGAAAAGGACATTTTCAAACGGCCAAGTCTAAGACAATTTCAAATTGCCGGTGACAGAAAATTTCAAGTAACGAGTTTTTTAGACTTTCCATTCTTAGTCTTTTTACAAAAAATGAGCATATCAACCACTTTGCATCACTTCCTAAAAAATTCCAACATAGCGATCCATTTGCAAGAAGAGAAATAATTCTATCTGCTATAAAAAATGGAGCTATTGACTGGCTGAGAGAACAGAAAGAATCTTATCCAAACGTTCATGACAGGAGGAAGTTGTCGCCCCCGCGGATGAAAATTGCTAACTTGTGTGAAGTAGGCAGCAGGGGTAGCGCAACGAGATCGGATAATTTGTAGTGAGTAATATCCCGATGTCCAAATCATGTTGATTCAAAACCTCTCATCGGATAAAAGCACTGTTTCATTGTTAGCCCTCTTTACCAACGTGAGAAGATATGGCAAGCGACAAGAAAACTGGGCTATTACTGGCAGGCTCCGCATTCGCTTTCTGGGGTCTGACCCCCTTCTATTTTAAGACCCTTTCAAGGGTATCGCCCATAGAGACCGTGAGCCATCGTATTATCTGGTCCACCATGATGTTGGGCCTTTTCCTTGTAGCGATTCATCGGGAGTTTTTGATAGATATCCTCTATCAAGTCAAGAAGCACGGGTGGGTCTTGGGGGCTGGCGCCGTCCTTCTGTCCGTAAACTGGCTTACCTACATCTACGCAGTGGTTACCAGCCGCGTTCTGGAAGCCAGTCTTGGCTATTTCATCAATCCACTGGTAAACGTGGGCCTCGGTGCAATTTTTCTAAGGGAGAAACTGACACGGATTCAAAAAATCGCCGTGGCTCTGGCTGCGATCGGGGTTAGCCAAGAAATCATCCGATTCGGGCAATTCCCGACGCTGGCCGTCATCATGGCGGGGACCTTTGGGGTCTATGGCCTGATCCGCAAGAAGGCCAGCATCGGAGGGAGTGAAGGGCTGTTCATTGAAACACTTCTGCTGTTTCCCCTCGCAGGAGGCTACCTGATTTACATGCAAAGCCAGGGTCTACTGGCATTCGGATACCAGGGATATTTAATCACTCTTCTGCTCTTTTCAGCCGGACTGATCACGACCCTCCCGCTCATCTGGTTCATCGGCGCCGCAAAGAAACTCAGCTACTCCATCATCGGGATGATGCAGTACATCGCCCCTACACTCATGGGGATTCTGGGGTACTGGATCTATCAGGAAAGCTTCCCTTCAGGAAGGATGATAACCTTTTCCCTGGTATGGTCGGGTCTCCTGCTGGTAGTCGTGGAAAGCGTCAGACATATGCGGCAACGGCCGTATTGATTGTGTCACCACGAGCTGGAGTTGTCTGTGAAAAGGAAAAGCACGGCTGAAGCGACCAAGGCCAGGCTGTGCTGATCACAGGAACAAGATCAATGGCAGAACACAAGTCCCGAGTCCGCCACCATGTTTCTTCTTGGGGCTGGGTCGGTCGGTATTCTGGCATTGAAAAGTGGCAGAGGCCGACCAGGTGAAAGGGCAAACCTTAACCCCGGATAGCCCCTGAACTGAGATGAGCTGACAACCAGACTGCAACGTGACTTAAGACCTGATCATGCTCCGGTTCGTTTATGGCTTCATGGTAAAGCCCATTATAGACTTTGATCGTCTTGTCTTTTGACCCGACCCTGTCATGGAGTATCTGAGCCCCAGAAGGATCAACCAGCCTGTCGGCGCCTCCCTGGATTATCAATATCGGCAAGGTAATTTTCGAGGCTTCAGCAGATACCCGCTGCATAGCTTTGAGCAGCTCAGCACCCAGGCGGGCCGTAGTCTTTCCCCTGTAGACCAGAGGGTCGTTGACATAGGCATCCACCACAGCAGGGTCCCGGCTCACCCCTTCAGCATCCAGGGTAACGATACCAAGTTTCGGCATAAGGGTAGAGAATATCTTCCCCAAAAAGATCGTGGCTGATGAGATATTGTCAGGGACCTGGACACTGGGAGCGGAGAGGATAGCCCCTGTTAATTCATAATGATGTTCCAGAATGTAGATGACAGCGATCAACCCCCCCATGCTGTGACCTACAAGAAAGATTGGTTTGCCAGGTTGCCATTCCTTGACCATCTGATGAAATATTCCGAGCGTATTGGTAAAATCCTCAAACCTTTCCACATAAACCCTTGGGCCTTCAGACTTACCATGTCCAATATGGTCAATCCCATAAACAACATAGCCCAAAGGAACAAAGTGATTGACAAGGTTCATATAACGCCCGGAGTGCTCAGCCAGGCCATGAACCACGATCAGGACGGCCTTTGCATCGTCGTCAGGCAACCAGGTTTGATAGTATATACTGGCATCGCGGATGCCTTTGAAAGACCCTTCTTGATGTTCCATTGACGGTTCTCCGAGACCTGTTTCTTTACCTTTTATTGAAGTATTAATTTGAATTCATCTAATCCCTTCGGGAGTTCCCCCGGCTATGCCGGGATTAGCTTGCCATGTGCCTTGTTTGTTTGTCACAATGACGTCCACGTTCGCTGTATTGCGAATCGTTGGTAGCGCTATCAAACCTCTCAGGCTTAGTTCTGATACCACGAAATGAACTCCGGCCGCGCCGATGAGAGCTGTGTCGCGAGTGGGGAAATCGCTTAAATTATTTTCAGTCATTCATAGTCACCTCAGCTTCTAAGGCACACGGAAACGGGCATTTAAAGGCATTCCCCTGTTGTCCCGTAAAGAGTCTTGTAAGCAGGCAGGTTTTAAAGATAGAGGGAAATGCCAGTTTCCCAAATCATCCAGTCTTACACATGACGTTAGGTCAGAATCTTGCCGCGATCGAATACCTCTTGAATCTCCTTCCAAGAGCAAGAATACTTAGCAAACCTGAAATTAGAAGCAGGAAAGTCGGCGGCCCTGGGACAGGTGTTATGCTGACATTTCCAGAGCGAACCGCCAGGCCTTCCTGCAGGAAGAATCTGTCCTCCTTATAAACAATGTTTTAGACACCCTTACGAAAGTAGAAGACAAAAGCATTACGTTCATCCTGCGGATCCAAGGTGCTTGACCAGTAGCTCGCACTTCCTTGAATATCCGTGAATGGGCTGGTGTCACCCAAGGGACCGTCAGCAATCTTCCCAAAGGAGGCGTAATAAAGTTGCCCCATCTCGGAACTGGTCTGATTGTACCCAGTCTGGGGGCTTGGACCAGCACTCGGCAACCGCCACCCACCTGCCCAGTTTATTTCTACACCCGGATTCAGGCTGTACGTTAAAAAACCTTCCAGTTTGGCAGCCCACTCCATCTGGCCATACCAATCATTTGCCCCACTCGTATAATCCAGCCATACCAGGCCGCTACCTTCTTCGTAAACGAGATTGTGGGGCTCATTGCCGTAAGAAGCGGTACCTATTTGCATAAGGGCTGCCTTTGCCTCCGGTGATAAACCAAAGACCACAGATAACGACATCATAGCGATAAATCATAGCATTCTGATTTTCATGCGCTGGCACCTCATTTCTTGTTAATGCCAATCAAGCAGCAAGAAAGCGTTTCGCTGGAAACGGAACTACCGGAACATCTCATCACTCATTGAAGCATTCCCCCTATTATCTCTGGTAACGTCTTTTCACCTCTCCGTAATTCAGTTGCCGCCCTTGAAAGGCTATCTTTGTCCGGAAAACCCTTTGTCAGGGCCGTGTAGAGACGAACAATAGAGTCTTCGGCATCAACTGATTGCAAGGCAGAAGTATTGGCAATCGCTTCAAGGACCTGCAAGGCCTCCTCGCGGTGAAATCCTGTCCCCTCCAGGCTCCTGCCCCAGCTATCCAGCATATCCCCTTCAGGAAGTTTATCTGTAATGGCGGAATACCACTCAAAGACCAGCCTGCGCGCTTCGTTTTCAGAGACAGGGAGGAAGTGTTCATCAATCAGCGCCTTAAAATCCTGTGAACCTGCTGCTACCGTCACAAGCCCGGACCTGTACCATGTCCAGGGCAGAAGTAAAACCATTTCTTCCAGTGTTTGGGCACGCCGCAGAAAGGCTGATGCAAGATCGGCTATGATCCCTTGTGGCTCCCGTTTCCTTTCGTTGTACTCATTCGATAGAAAAATGATCCTTGCCATCTGGGCAATCATGCAGCGCGTGTCAACACCCAGCTCATCTGCGATCGGCAGAAATCCATACAGCCACAGGTTTACTGCTCCAGGCTCAGGCGCCCTTGCTAGGAATGATCTGTAGAAATGATGTATCAGCTCACGGAGGATATTTCTTGATTCAGTATCGTAGGCATTTTCCACTCCATATCCGGCTATCGTTTTGCTGATTTGTTTCCCTAGTAATTCCATAAGCTCTTGCTCTACCGATCCCAGCTTTGGAATATAGCCTGTCGTCCATGAAGGAGGGTATGAGGCGGATGAAGAGATGTCGGAGAAAACAGTCTCCTTTGCCGCTGCCACTGTTGCCTGTGGCCCGCCAAGGAAGATGTCACTGAGTACTACGGTTCCATCGGTTACTGTGAGTGATGAAACACTGCTTCCCCCCGACCTGCTACCATAGTTGCACGAAAATCCTCCCTCCAGGGTCACTTTGACATCCCTATTCAGGGTAAGATGCTCTGCAAAGTACCCTTTCTGACACTGGATGATTTCCCCATTAACGGCCGCGGAGTAGGCGGCAGCTATTGTCCCGAAGTATTCAGGGGTATTCCCAAGTATCCTGACAGGAAGAAAGGCACAGGTTGAGAAATCCACTCCTGTCAGATCCCTGTCAACCAGATTTATTGAGCGGGATTCAGGTTCAAAGAACCTTTCCTTGGCCTGGGGTATCACGGTATATGAACCCTTGGGGAGATTCATGAAGCGATAATTTCCTCCAGCGTCACTTAGAGCTGTCCTTGAAACAGGGCCCGTAAGCGACACCAATACTTGCGGAAGGCCTCCGGTGTTACCGCTTATGTCAAGGTAGTCAATGCAGAGAACTTCCAGTGTGAATGCCTTAGTGTCAGAGTGAGGTTCATTGGCCGAGTCGCTAAGTTGGATCGATAGGTCAAAGTATCCGCATAAAGACGGTGTTCCTGATATTACTCCCGTCTCTTCATTCAGGAACAAGCCTTGAGGAAGAACTCCATTTTGGATAGTCCAGTGGTAAGGAAGAACTCCTCCCTCTCCCTGAAAGGCAAATGAGTAGCTGACCTTCTGGAATGCATAATCAAGGTCATTGGTGATGATGGAGACTGGGTCTAAAACCTGAATCTCGAATTGCTTTTCATCCCAACCTGTTGGGCTTCCGGAGTCCGTTACCCTTATAGTGAAAGTGCTGTTTTGGGCGGCTGAATTTACAATCCCTGATACATGGCCGGTTTCAGGATCAAGGGCCAGGCCTTCAGGCAGGGTACCCTCTACTACACTCCAGTTATAGGGCGTAGTGCCGCCGCTGGCCTCGATAGCCTGAGAATAGACCTCTCCCCTAACTGTCTGAGGAAGCTGGGTCGTAACGATAACCGGGTCCTCATAGAGGTTTATAGTAGTTGCCTGTATATACTGGGTATAGGGAAAAAACATGTATTTCGAGCCTTCGTGCTCAAGCCCCGCAAGATATTCAAGGGGATGGGAGAACTTTGAGAACTGTACCGTTTCGGCGAAGGTGTTCACCCCTTCCCAGTCCGAGAAGCCCGTTTCCAGGCAGTTGTATATCTGGGTATCGGTCTTTCCGCCCGGGCCTCCCTGGTAATATCCCTGGGGCGTGATGTCATAGCCGGCCATCTCATAGACGTATTCAACCAGACCCACGCAGGTAAAATCCCCGGATCCGGCGCCCGTCTGCTTGTGGAAGGTAAGATCATACCATTTTTCCACCTGCTCCTTGGCTATGAGCATGAGCTGGTCCTTTCGCTCATCCGGCCACTTAGCCTTGTCAGCATAGTCGGCAGGCACCTTCGCCCCCATAAACTTTGCGCCGCCGTCAATGTCCTCCTTTGTCATGAAGTTTTCTGAGGTTGTCTCAATAACACCGGCTCTTACAGCGTGGATTATTTTCCCGTCGCCTATGTAGAGACCCACGTGGCCGGATTTTAGTTCCCCGAAAACGGCCTTGATTACCGAGCAGGGAAGCTCCAGGACTGATGTCCTTCCGTATATGAGATCTCCCTGGCTTGAGTGATAAAAGATGGCGCCCCTTTCATAGGCCGGCGCATTTGCCGCCGCGGCAAAGATGAGGGCAATGGATAGAGCGATCACTGACTTTCTCATGGCTTCCCTCCTTTAGCGGCCTCTCTGACCATGATGGAGGAGTCTTGGCCCGCAGCTTCGAGGGCCGACCTCGCATCCGCGGTCAGGGAGGAGAACCTGTTGAGGCTTAAAGCCGCGTTCAGTCTAACCACGGCTTCGGGATCATTTTTCAGAAGACCGGCAAGACATAACTGGGAGGCTTCCAGATCATAGCTTCCCAGAGCCTTCGCAGCCTAGGCCCTGACCATCTTATCCTTCTCCGCGTCCAGATGGCCTGAAATGATTGAAACTGCCTCCGCCGACCCAAGATCCCCCATGGCCTGTACGGCTTTGAAACGGATCATGGGATCGCTCTCGGCCAGTGCCTCCTTGAGGAGGGAAATCCCTGATACGTCCTTTAGCTTCCCGATGCTCATCAGTATAGTGTAACGCAGGTTGGGTTCAACGCCCGGCTCTCTGAACACATCTGAAAGGGCCTTGAGGACCTCTGATCCGACCTGCCTGACTTCACCGAGTGCCCTGGCAGCGCTCGCCCTTACCCCCTGCTCCTCAGCCTTGTCGAGCAGTATGCTTATAAGCGCCCCCGCAGCATCACCCTCTTCCTGGGTGGCCATGCGCTGGATCGCCTGTATCCTCTCACCTGAGTCTTTCTTGTAATCGAGGGCCACCGCGGCGTCACTGCCTGCTTCAGGCCGCTCTGAAGCCGCATAAATCCCAGGACTCAATATTGACAAAAGAAACGCAGTAAAAAACAATGCCATGGTCTTCATAGTGGACTCCCTTTAAAGCTCCGGCAGAAACTCCGGGTTATGCAAAAAAAAAGGTAACTACTCAGGTTCAAGGTTAGAGAGCTATGAAGAAAGAAAGCCAACTAACTCCCATGTCCTGATGGGGCACAACGAAAGATGAAAATGGTCAATAAGTTGGAAGCATTTTCATATAAACCGTGAACCTGACAACCTGAGTAGTTACAGATATTCTTTACCACGGAGCTTAACTAACCATATAGGTTTTCGCGCTCTTTGGGCTGCAACGGCTGATGGTTCGGGTCGACGACACCCACTTTGAAATAAAGTCGGAACCGCTGCCAACAGGCGTTTGGGCTCGTTAACCATAAAACGAAAAAAGAAAAAGATTTTTCGTTATTGCGTAGTTTTACCCTTGATAGCCGGAGGCCTTATAAGTGTTGGGAACATGGGAACACATGACCGCCAATCAGCCCCACCAGCGCCAATCCTTGCTGGCCTGGCGCCTGGAGTGCGGGCTACCCTGATTTCTACCCTTCCACCCCAGCCGACCTCGGCGTAGCGGTTCACCGCCGCTAACGATTCCGGTATTGACACACCATCATCGCTTTGACACACTCACATCAAAAAGGAGGAGGCTCGTGCCTTTTTATGAAACCAAGTCCATTCAATAAACTCTCTTCGCTATTTTCTGCCTGCATCCAAAAGCGTAATGGCGGCATCTTGCTCTTCCTTGCCCTTTTCCTCGGATTCCAATCCATGACCCGAATCGTGTTGATGATAAAGGCGGCCCAGAATATTTCATGGGACGTAAGCCTTGCGGCCGCCCTTGGCTGGGGTTTTATTTTTGACATCGGCATTGCTGCCTGGGTTGCTATTCCCTTTATCCTGCTCCTGACGTTATTGCCGAAACATTTTTTCGAACGTCTGGGGGGGCGTTTTGCGATCCATGCGATCCTGTTGGTTTTTCTTTATGCCATGTTGTTCGATATCGTCGCCGAGTGGGTCTTCTGGGATGAATTTGGGGTGAGATTCAATTTCATTGCCGTGGACTATCTGGTTTACACCCATGAAGTTATCGACAACATTTTCGAATCCTATCCCATGCCCTTGATACTTAGCGGAATCGCCGCATTATCACTAATATTTCATATAATCATCTGGCGCACAGGGCTATTTGCCGTGTGGGCTGCGAACTCGGTCTCACCCGCCCGGGACCGTTATCGCTTTGGGTTCATTGCATGTATTATCGCAGTCGCAGTGGGTTTAGTCGTAAATCAAAACTGGCTGCCCGACTTCGCCAACAATTATAACCGAGAACTTGGGAAGAATGGCTTTTGGTCCTTAGTCACTGCCTTCAAAGATAACGAACTCGATTTTACTCAGTTTTTCCCGACCATTCCCATCGAGAAGTCATTTCAGATTATGCGCGAGGAATTGGTGGAGGACGGGGCGGTGTTATTGCGGCCTGGAGAGAAGGACACGTTAAGGTTCTATGCCAAGGAAGGTCCGGAACTTAAGTTGAATGTTATCCAGATTACAGTGGAAAGTCTGAGTGCCGAATTTTTGGATAATTCAGGTCCCTATGCCGACTTGACGCCGAATTTATCGGCCATTGAACCTAAGAGCCTGGTATTCGATAATTTCTACGCCACCGGAACCCGCACGGATCGCGGGATGGAGGCGCTTACCCTGTCCCTGCCGCCTACGCCGGGCCGCTCGCTGGTAAAACGCCCCCATAATGAGGGGTTATTCACCCTCGGCTCGATATTCAGACTCAAGGGGTATGATACTGCTTTTCTCTATAGCGGGTACGGCTATTTCGACAATATGAACTACTTCTTTGGAAACAACGGCTATCGCGTCATCGATCGCAATGCAGTGAAGCATGAGGATATAACCTTCGCGAATGTATGGGGGGCTTGCGACGAAGATCTGTATCGCTGGACGATGCGCGAGGCCGATGCCGTCCATGCGGAGGGTAAACCCTTCTACTTTTTTGTAATGACGACATCCAATCACAGACCCTTTACTTTTCCCGAGGGACGCATAGATTTGCCCTCTAAAACATCAGGACGTCGCGGCGGCGTAAAATATACAGACTACGCCATCGGTCAATTTTTAAAAGATGCGAGCTCCAAACCATGGTTTAAGCATACGGTCTTTGTCATCGTCGCCGATCATTGCGCTTCCAGCGCGGGCAAGGCCGAACTGCCCGTTGAAAAGTATCACATACCGCTCATCATCTTTGCGCCTGGCGGTCAGTTGTTGACCGGACATATCACAACCATTGCAAGCCAAACGGATTATGCCCCCACCTTGCTCGGACTTCTAAACTGGAGCTATCCGAGCCGCTTCTTCGGCCATGACGTGCGCACCATTGCCCCAGAGGAGGGGCATGCCATCATCGGCAATTACCAGAAGCTGGGGCACATCGAAGAGGGCCAATTCATCGTCTTAAAGCCGGTGCGCAAGAACGTCGCATACCATTACGACTTCACAAGCCGCTCGATGAAGCACATTCCCCTTGACAAGGAGATGAAAGAAGAAACCATAAGTTACTACCAAGTCGCAAGCTACCTTTATAAACATGGACTATACAATGCCTTGACGGCTGATGAGTTCGCCGCTTACATGCAGCAGGGCCGCGCTGATGGGGCCCAATAAAACTTGATCTGAAGGATGTAAATATCCTTGGGTGGTCCATGGGTTGTTCTATCATATGGAGCTACTGGGAACTATACGGCGGGGAACGTTTGTCCAAACGTTCATGACAGGAGGAAGTTGTCGCCCCCGCGGATGAAAATTGCTAACTTGTGTGAAGTAGGCAGCAGGGGTAGCGCAACGAGATCGGATAATTTGTAGTGAGTAATATCCTGATGTCCAAACTGATCCGGTGATTCCCGGCATGTACCCCCGACTGTACCTCGCAGAAGCGATGGACGAACGGTAAAAAGACCTCCTTTCAGGTG
>MNYJ01000108.1 GCA_001874005.1 Desulfobacteraceae bacterium CG2_30_51_40 | reverse complement strand
AAGGCTTTTTTTTGGGGCGCCCTCCTTTCGGGGGGCGTTTTTGCCTCAGAAGGTATTAGATAGTGTCCATCCGTAAATGAGATAGTTTTATCGAGTTCAAGGCGGGCGATAATTTTAACCACAGGAATACATTTAGGTATTTTGAGGATTAAAATTTGAGCCCAACGCCGAAATCGGTGAAAATAGCCATTTACGGATGGACACTAGATAGAGTTTTCTTGATGCTAACCATAGGGAAGCGGGGTTTATAAAGGGATGCTGGCCAAGAGAGACGCTACAAGGCGCTTGAGAAGGAACTTTGGAAAGATCGAACATGTAGTCGGTATTCCAAACTTGATCGAGATGCAGAAGGCCTCCTACGAGAGATTTTTGCAGAAGGATGCAGCTCCTGACGCGCGTCAGGAGATCGGTCTGCAGGGTGCGTTCATGAGTGTTTTTCCCATCCAGGACTTTGCCGGGACGGCTTCGCTGGAATTTGTTAAGTACAGTTTCGAAGACACCAAGTATGACGAGGAAGACTGCCTTAACAAGGGATTGAATTATGAAGCCCCAATGAGGCTCACTGTCCGACTGGTGGTATTCGACACCGAGGGCGGTAAAGAAAACAGAAGCATAAGGTATATAAAGGAGCAGGAGATATACTTCGGCTCCATACCGATAATGACCGATCGAGGGACCTTTATTATAAATGGAACCGAAAGGGTAATAGTCAGCCAACTCCATCGCTCTCCCGGTGTATCCTTTGATCATGACAAGGGAAAGAGCCATGCAAGTGGAAAACTCCTTTACTCCGCGAGGATAATTCCTCTGCGAGGATCGTGGCTGGACTTTGAATTCGATCCAAGGGATATCCTCTATGTAAGAATAGACAGAAGGAGAAAGTTTCCCGTGACAACACTCCTGAAGGCTCTTGGTTTTAGGACAGAGGAAATCCTCTCCGATTTTTACAAGATAGAGAAAATAGGCATTGACGAGGCCGGCTTGTGGCGTGAGGCAAGTATTGAGAACCTCTACCAGTGGAAGCTCCCCAAAGATATAGCCGACCCTGTAACCGATAAGTTGGTTGCAAGGAAGGGTGATAAATATACTAAGAAGCTTCACCGAGACCTGCAGAGCGCCAATATAAGCAGAATTCCTATTGATATCGAAGATGTTGAAGGACGTATCGTGCCCTCCGATATCGTTGACTCAAATACCGGGGAGGTCCTCGTAGAATGTAATCATTTGGTCAGCAAGGAGATTATAGAGAAACTCAAGGCATCAGGTGTCACCGAGATTCCATGTATTGTTATGGGTGGCGAAGGCGTAAGCGGAACCATCAGAGAAACCATGCTTCTGGATAAGATTGACGAGCCGGATGAGGCGGTATTGGACATATATCGTAAAATGCGGCCGAGTAGCCCTCCTACCCCTGAGGTAGCAAAGCTTTTTCTCAATAACATGTTTTTTAACATAAACACGTACGATTTGTCGAAGGTTGGAAGGCTTAAACTTAATTACCGTCTGGGTCTCGATGTGCCTCTTGATATGAGGACCCTCAGACGAGAGGACATTGTAGCCACTTTAAAGGAGCTTATTCAACTCAAGACCGCCGAGGCGCTGGTTGACGATATAGACAATCTGGGCAACAGGCGCGTAAGGGGTGTCGGAGAACTCCTGGAGAACCAGTATCGGATAGGGCTTGTCAGAATGGAGAGGGCCATAAAGGAAAGGATGAGTCTCCAGGAGGTGGAGACCCTAATGCCTCATGACCTCATCAATTCCAAGCCTGTTTCTGCAGTGGTGAAGGAATTTTTCGGAACAAGCCAGCTTTCTCAGTTCATGGATCAGACAAACCCTCTTTCCGAGGTTACACATAAGCGGAGGCTGAGCGCGCTTGGCCCCGGAGGTCTTACTCGTGAGAGGGCCGGTTTCGAGGTCCGAGACGTTCATCCCACTCATTATGGCAGGATTTGTCCCATCGAAACCCCCGAAGGTCCGAATATAGGACTGATAGTCTCCCTCAGCACCTACGCGCGGGTCAATGAATTTGGTTTTATAGAGACGCCTTACAGAAAGGTGGCGGAAGGGCGTGCCTTGAAGGAGATAGAATATCTCTCCGCCCTTGAGGAGAAGGACTTTCCAATCGCTCAGGCCAACGTAGCCCTTGGTGCCAACGGCCGAATCATTCATGATGAGGCGGCGGTAAGGATAAGGGGTGAGGCATCCAAATCAGCTGTTGAGGATGTCAGATTTATGGACGTGTCGCCGAACCAGTTGGTGAGCGTCTCTGCATCACTTATCCCATTCCTGGAACACGATGATGCCAACAGGGCGCTCATGGGCTCCAACATGCAGAGGCAGGCTGTTCCATTGCTTAAGGCCAAGGCTCCGCTTGTGGGGACAGGTATAGAGGCGGTTGTTGTGAGGGATTCCGGCACATCGGTTGTAGCCAGGAAAGATGGTATTGTTGAGGACGTGGACGGTTCGCGTATCGTAATCCGTTCAAATGGCGGCAAAGACGGGGAGGACTCCGAGGTCGAGATATACAAGCTGATTAAGTTCAAAAGATCCAACCAGAATAGCTGTTATAACCAGCAGCCTATTGTCAAGATAGGTGATGCCATAAAAAAGGGACAGATAATAGCTGACGGGCCGGCATCCGAACTAGGGGAGCTTGCTCTCGGGCAAAACGTGATGGTGGCCTTCATGTCCTGGGGTGGGTTCAATTTTGAGGATTCCATACTCATAAGTGAGCGTGTAGTGCTTGAGGATATCTATACCTCTCTCCACATAGAGGAGTTTGAGATTGTTTCCAGAGACACCAAGCTGGGCAAGGAAGAGATAACCAGAGATATACCAAACGTCGGAGAGGAAGCCCTTAAGAACCTTGACGAAAGTGGAATAGTGAAGATAGGTGCCGAGGTCAAGCACGGCGACATCCTTGTGGGAAAGATTACCCCGAAGGGTGAGACACAGCTTTCACCCGAGGAAAAACTTCTCAGGGCAATATTCGGCGACAAGGCCGGCGACGTTAAGGATACATCGCTTAGGGTGCCGCCTGGAGTGGAAGGCATTGTCATAGACGCTAAGGTCTTTTCAAGGCGGGGCGTGGAAAAGGACCAGCGAAGCCTCGCGATCGAACTGACCGAGCGCAAAAGGCTTGAAAAGGACCTGAAGGATGAGCTTGAAGTGATCGGAAGGAGCGTCAGGGAAAAGCTCAAGGACTTTCTGCTGGGTTTGAAACTCAAGACGGACCTGGTTGAAAGAGGAACAGGCAATTTTCTCCTAAAAGCCGGCAAAGCCATAAAGATTGAGGACCTTCAGAGGATAGACCTGCAGGCATGGTCTGGGGCCGACTTCAAGGCCCCTATGGATATCATCGAGAAGGCAGAGAAATTGTTAGATAATTACTCCAAGAAGGTTAATAGGATAGAGTCACTATTTGAACAAAAGATAGAAAGGCTCGGCCAGGGTGATGAGCTTCCCCCGGGCGTTATAAAAATGGTCAAGGTTTATATCGCCGTAAAGAGGAAGCTTTCCGTCGGAGACAAGATGGCCGGAAGACACGGAAACAAGGGTGTGCTTTCCAGGATTTTGCCGATAGAGGATATGCCTTATTTTTCGGATGGCACTCCCGTTGATCTCATTCTAAACCCACTTGGGGTGCCTTCAAGGATGAATGTGGGGCAGGTTCTTGAAACACACTTGGGATGGGCATCCAGGGAGCTTGGGAGGCAGTTGGGCGAACTCGTTGATAAAGTTGCAGGAAGCGACGCGATCAGAGAGAAGCTGAAGAGCATCCTGTCCCCGAAGGAGTTCACTAATTACGTGGACAAGGCATCTGATGATGATGTTTTAGAGACAGTGAAGCTTCTCGGAAACGGTTTGCCCGTGGCGACGCCTGTCTTTGACGGCATAAAGGAGAAAGACATAAGGGCGCTGCTCAAAGAGGCAGGACTCCCCGAATCAGGGCAGGCAACCCTCTACGACGGCCGGACAGGTGAGAAATTCGACCAGCAGATTACGGTTGGTGTAATGTATATGCTCAAACTTCATCACCTGGTTGACGATAAACTCCACGCTCGCTCGATAGGCCCATATTCTCTCGTGACGCAGCAGCCTCTTGGCGGTAAGGCACAGTTTGGGGGACAGAGGCTCGGAGAGATGGAGGTCTGGGCTATGGAGGCATACGGCGCGGCATATTCCCTTCAGGAATTCCTGACCGTTAAATCGGACGACGTTGCCGGAAGGACGAGGATGTATGAGAGAATCGTCAAGGGGAACAATGTGCTTGAGGCAGGACTGCCGGAATCCTTCAAGGTCTTGATCAAGGAGTTGCAGAGCCTGACCCTGGATGTCCAGCTTTTTGAAGAGAATCAAATTGAGGAATCTTAATGCCCTCAGAGAGTCATTGGGAGCTTGTTTGAAGATAATGCCCCTTTAAGATGTGGGCAGGAAGGAACAAAAAGTGGAAGAGATATATAGCTATTTTTCAAGACCCAAGGATCCGTCAAGTTATAATGCGGTCAGGATTTCTCTGGCCTCTCCCGAGAAGATCAGAGAATGGTCGCACGGAGAGGTAAAGAAGCCTGAAACTATTAACTATAGAACCTTTAAGCCTGAAAGAGACGGTCTTTTCTGCTCCAAGATATTCGGCCCCATCAAGGATTACGAGTGCAACTGCGGGAAGTACAAAAGAATGAAGCACCGCGGCATAGTGTGCGAGAAATGCGGTGTAGAGGTAATTCAAACCAAGGTTCGGCGCGAAAGGCTTGGGCATATCGAACTGGCTGCCCCTGTTGCCCATATATGGTTTCTTAAATGCCTGCCCTCCAAGGTGGGTAATTTGCTCGATCTCACACTTAAGGACTTGGAGAGGATTCTCTACTTTGAGAATTATATCGTAATTGACCCAAAGGACACCCCGCTAGTAAAGGGAACCTTGCTCTCTGACGATCAGCTCAGACAGAGTCTTACCGATTTCGGCGACAGATTTGAATATGGTATCGGCGCAGAGGCAATTCAAAACATGCTTAGAAGCCTCAACCTCGTGGAACTCTCCGAGTCTCTCAGAACTGAGATGATAAGCACCAAGTCCGAGGCCAAGAGGAAGAAACTGGCCAAGAGGCTAAAGATTATTGACGCCTTCAGAGAGTCCAAGAATAAGCCCGAATGGACAATACTTAACGTAATACCCGTGCTTCCGCCTGATTTGCGGCCTCTTGTGCCTCTTGACGGAGGGAGATTTGCAACCTCAGACCTTAACGACCTTTATAGACGTGTGATCAATCGAAATAACCGGCTCAAAAGGCTTCTTGAGCTTAACGCGCCCGATATAATTGTAAGAAACGAAAAGCGCATGTTGCAGGAGTCGGTTGACGTGCTTTTCGACAACGGCCGCAGAGGTAAGGTCGTCACAGGTCCGAACAAGAGACCTTTCAAGTCTCTAAGCGACATGCTCAAGGGTAAACAGGGCAGATTCAGACAAAACCTACTTGGAAAAAGAGTTGATTATTCAGGGCGCTCCGTTATCGTTGTTGGTCCAAACCTGAGACTTCATCAGTGCGGACTTCCAAAGAAGATGGCCCTCGAACTCTTCAAACCTTTTATTTACAATAAGCTTGATGAAAAACAGCAGGCCCAGACGATAAAGAATGCCAAAAAAATGGTAGAGAAGGAGGTCCCGGAGGTATGGGACGCTCTTGACGAAGTGGTGCGCGAATACTGTGTTCTTCTCAACAGGGCGCCTACTCTTCACAGACTCGGTATTCAGGCCTTTGAGCCGATACTGATTGAAGGAAAGGCCATACAGCTTCATCCTCTCGTGTGCACAGCCTTTAATGCCGACTTTGACGGAGATCAGATGGCCGTTCACGTGCCCCTTTCCATTGAGGCTCAGATTGAGGCCAGGGTGCTCATGATGTCCACCAACAACATCCTTTCCCCTGCCCACGGAGATCCTATTATTGTCCCAAGCCAGGACATAGTGCTCGGGATATACTATATGACCCGTGAAAGACCGTTTGCGAAGGGAGAGGGAAAGCTGTTCTCAGATCCTGAAGAAGTCAGGATGGCATACGACGCGGGGCATGTTGACCTTCACGCGGCCATAAAGGTCAGGATGGACGGGAGCGTTGTTGACACAACGACGGGGCGAATGCTGTTGCATGAGGCAGTGGCATCATCGCTTCCTTTCTCCCTGGTAAACAGGGTAATGACTAAGAAGGAACTCAGAACGCTCATAAACGAGTCTTACAGAAAGGCCGGGATCAAGGCCACGGTTATCCTTGCCGACAGACTCAAGGACATAGGCTACAAATATGCCACGGTTTCCGGTATCTCCATAGCAATGAAGGATATGGTCATTCCCAAGAAGAAGGCCGGAATAATAGAGAAGGCTGAGAGCGAGATCCGCAAGATTGACGAGCAGTGGGTCGGAGGTATCATCAGCGACGGTGAAAAATATAACAAGGTGGTTGATATATGGGCATCCTCAACGGAAGCGGTAGCTCTGGAAATGATGAAGGAGATGTCGGTGGAGAGGGTTGCCGGAGGAGATGGGAAAAGCATTGAAGCCCCCAGTTTCAACGCCATATATATGATGTCCGATTCGGGCGCCAGAGGAAGCAAAGACCAGATGAGGCAGCTCGCAGGCATGAGAGGCCTTATGGCAAAACCGTCAGGCGAGATCATCGAGACCCCGATTACATCAAACTTCAGAGAGGGATTGACGGTCCTCCAGTATTTCATATCAACACATGGAGCCAGGAAGGGACTCGCTGATACCGCACTCAAGACCGCAAATTCCGGGTATCTCACAAGAAGGCTCGTGGATGTCGCACAGGATGCGATCGTTACTCAGGAGGACTGCGGAACTACCGACGGGATATGGGTGGATGCCCTGGTTGAAGGCGGTGAGATACTTCAGAGGGTCGGTGAGCGGATCCTTGGAAGAGTGGCCTTGCGTGATATAGTTGATCCATTAACGGGTGAAGTTCTTGTAAAGGCAAATGAAGAGGTCACAGAGTCAAAGGTTGAAACTATTGAGCAGTCCGGAGTTGAAAGGGTACTGATACGGTCGGTTTTGACCTGTGATGCCAGATCGGGTGTCTGTAAGAAGTGCTACGGAAGGGATCTGGCGCATGGGCATGAAGTCAATATTGGAGAGCCTGTAGGCATAGTGGCTGCGCAATCCATCGGAGAGCCCGGCACACAGCTTACCATGAGGACATTCCACATCGGCGGAACCGCCAGCAAGGCAGTCGAGCAATCTACTATCCAGCCCAGGATAACCGGCACTGTTAAGTACCTCAAGCTGAAGACGGTAGAAAATCAGGAGGGCACCCTCACTGTAATGAATCGAAACGGCGAGATCTCCATTATGGGCAAGGGGCATAGAGAGATCGAGCGTTATCCTATAATCTACGGCGCGACATTAAAGGTGAGAGACGGAGGCTCTATTAACTCCGGCCAGGTGCTTGCCGAATGGGACCCCTTCACCATTCCAATCATCACTGAGGTTTCAGGCACGGTCAAGTTCGGTGACGTGATTGAGGGACACACCATGCAGGAGAAGCGCAACAAGGTGACCGGCAAGATCAGCCGAGTTATTGTTGAGCCTAAAGACCCTGATATAAGACCAAGGATTTCCATAAAGGATTCAAGCGGCAAGACTGCCAAGCTTCCAGGCAATGCCGTTGCAGAGGCGCGCTATTACCTTCCCGTCGGAGCGATCATAATGGTTAGTGAGGGCGATGTGGTGGGTGCCGGCGCCACGCTTGCCAAGATACCCAGGGAGACGACCAAGACAAAGGATATTACCGGCGGTCTTCCAAGGGTGGCTGAACTCTTTGAGGTGAGAAAACCAAAGGAGACGACCATAATCAGTGAGATTGACGGTGTAGTCTCATTCGGCAAGTATTCCAAAGGAAAGAGGAAAATGACGGTAATCCCTGAGGTGGGAGAGGCAGTTGAATACTTCGTTCCCAGGGGCAAACATATCAGTGTGCTGGAAGGTGACTTTGTCAGGGCGGGTGAGCCTCTGATGGACGGATCAGTGAATCCCCACGATATACTGAGAATAAGGGGGGTGAAGGATCTGGCAAAGTACCTTGTGGACGAGGTGCAAGAGGTTTACAGACTGCAGGGTGTCCGCATTAATGATAAGCATATAGAGGTTATCGTCAGGCAGATGCTTCGTCAGGTTACTGTCACCAGGGCGGGGGATTCGCAGTTCCTGCTTGGTGAAAACGTGGAAAAGTGGCGGTTTGAAGAAGAGAATAACAAACTTATTGAAAAAGGCCTTGTCGCCGCTACTGCCGAGCCTCTTCTTTTGGGAATAACTAAGGCATCACTGAGTACTGAAAGCTTTATCTCCGCCGCGTCTTTCCAGGAGACCACCAAGGTTCTCTCAGATGCCGCTATTGCAGGTAAGGTTGATTACCTTAAGGGATTGAAAGAAAACGTGATTATGGGACGCCTTATCCCGGCCGGAACTGGTGTCAAGTCCTACAGAGATATTGAAATGAGTAGCGCTGATTAGGTTTTTGTAAGAAAAAAACTATTGACAGCGGAAGGAAATAGTTGTAAAAAATTCTTTTTTTGGTCGGCTGGTTTTCTTGCCGGCGATACTTTAAAGAATGCAGCGGCAGATAAAGTGAGGTAAAGATATGCCTACCGTTAATCAGCTCGTAAAGAAGAGCCGGGTTCAACCTAGAAAAAAGGTAAAGACCTCGGCATTGCAAAATGCGCCTCAGAAAAGGGGTGTTTGTGTGAGAGTCTATACATCAACACCCAAGAAACCGAACTCAGCCTTAAGAAAGGTTGCAAGGGTCAGGCTCACCAATGGTATAGAAGTCACCTCCTATATACCGGGAATAGGACATAATCTGCAGGAGCATTCCGTGGTGCTGATAAGAGGAGGAAGGGTGAAAGACCTCCCGGGCGTGAGATACCACATTATCAGGGGAACAATGGATACTACCGGGGTAAGCGACCGGCGGCAGGGAAGGTCTAAATACGGAGCCAAGAGACCTAAGAAGATTTAGGCTGTGCGACTGTTCTTGATAAATCATAGTTTCGGAGAGATTCGATGCCAAGGAAACGAGTAGTAGGGAAGAGAGCTATAGCGGCTGATTGGAAATATAACAGTATCTTGGCTGCTAAGTTCATCAACAACCTGATGAGAAAGGGTAAGAAGAGTGTAGCCCAGGCCATTCTTTATGATGCCTTTGAAATAATAGGCGAAAAGACGAAGCAGGACCCGCTGCCCATTTTTCAGAAGGCGGTTCAGAACGTGGAGCCCGTGGTGGAGGTGAAATCCAGGAGGGTAGGTGGGTCGACCTATCAGGTTCCTACAGAGGTTGCTCCAGGACGAAAACTGGCATTGAGCATGAGGTGGATAATAAACTTTGCCAAGTCGAGAGGTGAGAAAACCATGGCTGCCAAGCTGGCGGGAGAGTTGATTGACGCAGCTAATATGCGAGGCTCCGCGATAAAGAAGAAGGAAGACACTCATAAGATGGCCGAAGCCAATAAGGCCTTCGCCCATTACCGATGGTAAATGTTGTGCTGTGATTTGATGCCCTTGGAGAAACAGACAATTATCCCATAAATGGGGAAGTAAGGTAATTTTGAGGAGGGAGTGAGATGGGTAAGAAGAAATTTGAGAGGAAGAAGCCGCACGTAAATGTGGGGACGATAGGGCATATAGACCATGGGAAGACGACGCTGACGGCGGCTATAACGAAGCATTTAGCGAAGAAGGGTTTTGCTGAGTATGTGCCGTTTGACCAGATAGACAAGGCCCCTGAGGAGAAGGCGAGGGGGATAACGATAGCGACTGCGCACGTAAAGTATGAGACTAAGAACAGGCACTATGCGCACGTGGAC
>MNYJ01000141.1 GCA_001874005.1 Desulfobacteraceae bacterium CG2_30_51_40 | reverse complement strand
CCAGATGCGTCAGTACCTCGAAAAAACCAACTCCACCCTCGAGGGCTTGGATCGCCGCAAGACCAACCGGCCCACTTCATATATGATGACCACCAAGTTCCGCAACGTCCTGATCCTAAGCTCCGGGCAGTCCCGAATCCTGAAGAAACCTCTCTCCTCCGTTCAGCGCAACTATATCAAGGCACTCGGCCTTACAGAGGAAATCTTTGTAACCTCCCAACCCCCTTCCCTGATCCAAATAAATTTACCCGACACAACTTAAAAGGGGTGTGGAATGTGGGCTTAAAATGCGCTTTTTTTCATTTTTATCAGTAAATTACCTTTTCCGGATGGACACTAGATATGAAAAAGACAGAACAGAACCTCATGGATGCTTTTGCAGGCGAATCTCAGGCAAACAGGAAATATCTGGCTTTTGCCAAACAGGCGGAACAGGAAGGCTTTAAGGAGGTCGCAAAGCTTTTCAGGGCTGCGGCCGAGGCGGAGACAGTCCATGCGCACGCGCACCTTAAGGTCCTGGGCGGCGTAGGGAAGACCGCGGAAAATCTCAAAACGGCCATAGAAGGGGAAACCCATGAGTTCAAAAAGATGTACCCTGTCTTTATAGAAGTGGCTGAGAAAGAGGGTAACAAAGCGGCGGAAAGATCTTTCAAGTTCGCAAACGAGGTGGAGAAGATTCATGCTGGTCTATATCAAAAGGCCCTTGATAATCTGGGAAAGAACAAGAGCGTTGATTATCATGTCTGCTCGGTTTGCGGCATGACTGTCGAAGGTGACGCCCCCGATAAGTGTCCTGTTTGCGGTGCGGCCAAAAAGGCCTTTATAAAAATTTGATCGGAATCATAGGGTGTTTTCGTAGCTCAATCTACAAGGTGGCACGGTAATAACCCCCATGCCCTGAAAGGGGCACAACGAAGCATAAAAATCACCCCTACCCCTCCCTCCCCCGTCGAGGGGGAGGAGGAAAAGGAGGGGTCATTTTCATCTAAATCTCCATGACCAAATGGGGCACAACGAAGGATGAAAATGCCGCAAGTCATTGCCGGCCAGGTCCGGGATTCAAGTCGTCATTCCGGCGCAGGCTGGGAAAAAACTGGATACAGTCTTTAGGATCAAGGTTCGGGAAAGGCTAGGCCGGCATTACGATGCTTTTTCATAAAAATTCATATAAAATAACGGAGGAACAAGAGCAAAAATGCATAAAGTTCTAATCGCATATTTCAGCAGGACCGGAAAAACGGAGAAAATGGCTAACTTAATTGCCGAGGGTATAAGGTTTACGGGTAACGAGGCAATAATAAGAAAGATATCGGAAATCACAAGCGATAGTTTACTTGAAGGATATGACGGATATATCTTCGGATGTCCAACCTATCACCGTGACATGACCGCTGGTATGAAGACTTTTCTTTTTATGGCGGAAAGGGTCAACCTGCTTGGTAAGATCGGAGGGGCATTCGGCTCTTACACCCACAGCGGAGAGGCCTCTCCAATGATCTATGACACTATGAAGTTCGTCTATAAGATGGACACAACTGACCTTGGTCCTTTAAGCCTTAAGGAGGCCCTGATAGAGACCCATGATGGCGTCAAGGCCTGCCAGGATTACGGAAAGGCCATCGGAGAAATGTTCAAGAAATAGATACCGGTTTATGTAACATAACAGGAATATCCGGCTTGCTCGTTTAGCTCGGAAACACATCCTGCCATCCCGGGGGGAGAAAAATCTTGGACTCTGCCGAGTGGGAAGGGAGTAAAATCATGATGCACGGGGTTGATGCATACCCCGTGGCGCGCATTTGACCTTTTTAAAGGGAGCTAATTTGCTATGGCAAGACCTGAAGACATGTGGCAGTGCCAGACCACAAATTGTGGCTATATTTATGACCCCGACAGGGGGGATAAAAAAGGAAAGATTTCCAAGGGGACAAAATTTGAAGATCTTCCTGATGACTGGAAGTGCCCGGTTTGCGGAGCGGGAAAAAAGATGTTCAAACCCCTTGCAGGCCCGGGATCAGTGGCATCCCAGAAGTCTTGAGAAAAGGAGAAGATATGGCTGAAAAACAAGTTAATGTGACCATGAGGGGAAATCCCGTTACGCTCGAAGGTTCATTACCCAAGATAGGAGAGATGGCGCCTGATTTCACCGCGCTCAAAAATGACCTTTCTCCTGCGAGGCTTTCTGATTTCAAGGGAAAGGTCTGCATAATATCCTCTGTACCGTCTCTGGACACACCCGTATGCGATCTGGAGACAAGGCGCTTCAACCAGGAAGCCGGGGGCCTTGGGGATAAGGTTGCGATACTGACGATAAGCATGGACCTTCCATTTGCGCAGGCAAGATGGTGCGGGGCAGCAGGTGTTGACAAAGTTATAACCTTATCAGATCACAGGGATGCTTCCTTTGGTCAGGCATACGGCGTACTTATCAAGGGGCTTCGTCTCCTTGCACGATGCCTCTTTGTTGTGGACAAGGAAGGTGTCTTACGGTACGTCCAGCTTGTAAAAGAGATTAGTCAGGAGCCGGATTATGCGGAGGTGCTGAACTCAGTTAGGAGCCTTATTTAAGAATAGTGTATTTCGGCGCTCTTGCACTTCCGGATGGCAAATTCCAAGCATCCTATGAATCACGGTGCGGCCGAATGAAAGATGAAGAGAGGCCAGGGTGCGGAAGTAAATTGATTTAGGTCGGCAAGAAGTTTGCTTAGCTTAGACAGCATCCTGGCAACCGCAGAGAGTTGGAGACTACAAGAATTTCATTTTCATTTTTTGTGGTGCCCATCCGGGGCATGAAGTTTATACGAAAATGCTCCTTCCCTTTACCGTAGAAACGTCGGGATGCAGCGGCATTATTCCCTCCCCCTTGACGGGGGAGGGAGGGAGGGGTGGGGGGGATTTTCATGCTTCGTTTTGCCAGACCAGGGCATGACCGTTAGAGCATCCCCAAAATATCACAGCCTTTTTTTTCAAGGCGCTTAAGAGACACGGGATATCTGGTCTTAAGCTCCTGGGCGAAGAGAGATATCTTGAACTCCTCAAGCATCCATCTAAACTCCTCCGTTGCGCGCTTCCTTTCGTTAGAGAAGGGAAGACCGCAATCCTTCTGAATCTCGGCATACAGGTCTAGGATCTTCAAAAGATCGCGTTCTTTTTCCATATCCTTGGAGGGGTTATTCACGGCCCTTTGGGCCCGGATCATCAAAGCTCTTATATATCTTGGAATATCTTTCAATCTTATTGATTCGTATCCTATAATAAAATCTGTCGGTACAAGCCTCTCAAGCTCCGTCCTTCCCTTTGCGCAGGAGGACAGTGCCCCATGGTTCCCTCTATTGGCATTCTCCAGAGATTCCAGCAGCAGAACGCACTCCTGATAAGCTTCCAGAACCGATGATACTGCTTCAACAAGTTGTTTTGTTGTATCAAAGAGCTTTGTTCCCAATTGACTTGCGTAAGAATCAAACTGCCCGGAGCTTCTTGCGGGTATATTGAAGAGATTGGATGCAACGGCATCAAGTATCTGCTGCTCTATATGGTTTTTTCCTCCCAGTCGGCCGACGGCCTCCAGTGCCTTGGGCTTGAGGTTAAAGTTCTTCCTTAAGAACCGCAGTTCTTTAGAAAACTTTATCCGGTAAAGGGCCTCAACTCCTCTCGGATGTGCCTTATCGGCCTCTTTTTTTGATGTGAGCAACCTAAGGGACACAGAGTCTCCCTCACTTACTAGAGCCGGATGTGCCGTCAGATTATCATCAATTATTATCTGCTCCGGGATGCTTCCTACACTCCAGGCCCTCAAGTCGGTTTTTTCCCATTCTGCTTTGGCCCTTTGCCATTGGGCGGACTCCTCCATGGCCTTTGGAATGATTTCGGCCTTTTCGATCAATGAGAAGTCCCTTCCTGAGACAATCTCCCTTCCTTTTTGATCAACGACCTTGAAGCGAACCTTAAGATGCTCAGGGATATCCAGACCGGCCCATATTGAAGGAGGTATGTCCACTCTGAACTTATCACTAATGATCCTGGCCAGTGCGCTGATAAGATGCTCATCCTCTTTGTGCATTTCTTTCTCGATGGTTACTGCGGCCTCAGAGACAAGACCGAGCTTTTTTCTGTATTTGCTCGGAAGGGCTCTCAGCAGGGCGGTTATCTTTTCTCTAATGAGGCCCGGGATGGAGCGCTCAAGACCTCCTGCGGGGATGGAACGGGCAAGCGCTGCCGGTATGGAGACAGTTACTCCGTCATCTTCATTGCCTGGGGAAAACCTGTAGGTGCACCCAAGGCTTTTGCTCCCTGCCGTTATTGAGTCCGGATACATATCTATCAGATTGTCATCGGGTCTCCATCTGATGAGGTCTTCTTCCTTCATATTAAGAAAACCGTCCTGACCGGCCTTCTTTATGATGTTTTTGAGGGTTCTAATATCATACACGCCGGGAAGCCTTTCTGAATAAAACTCGGCCATTGCCTCTTCGTCGGCAAGTATGCCCCTTCGCCTTACCTTTTCCTCAAGGCCTGAAATCTTTCTGGTCAGAGCCAGGTTATGCTCAAGAAATGAGAATCTCTCGGATATATCTCCTTCAACAAGTGCCGATCTGATAAAGACCCTGTGTGACTCCTCCGGATCTATGCGGCCGTAGGAGACGGATCTCTTTGGTACTATTTCAAGACCGTAGAGGCTAACCTTCTCAAATGCCGTTACTTCTCCTCGTGATTTTTCCCAATGAGGTTCAAAATAGCTCCTTCGGCAGAGAGATCCTGCCAGAGGCTCTATCCACTGGGGCTCTATGCCTGCTGCACATCTGGCAAAGACCCTTGATGTCTTGACGATAGTTGCCGCCATGATCCAGGGGGGTGGCCGGGTGAAAAGGGTTGAACCGGGAAAGAGCATCAACTCCCTTCCTCTGGCGCTGGTATATAGGTTCTTTTCCTTCTTTATCGCTATGTTTGAGAGGAGCCCGCTCAGGATGGAACGGTGGATAGCGGCATATTCATCCTTCTTGTTCATCGCCATTGAACTTGATTCGCAGGTAAATTTCTGTTCCTTAAGTATCCCCAGGATCTGTTCATGTATGAAGACCCACTCCCTCATGCGGGAAAAAGACAGAAAATTTTCCCTGCAGAACTTGCGCATCTGATTCTGCGTGCGCAGTCCCTTGAGAACTCTGTGATAGTGGTCCCAGATCGCCAGAAGGCTCATGAAATCTGAGTCAGGGTGATTGAACGGGGCGTGTAATCGGTCGGCCTCCGCTGCCTTTTCCATAGGCCTTTCTCTGGGATCCTGTATGCTCAAGGCTGATGCTATGATGGCAATCTCCCTGACGCAGCCCTCAGATACGCCCTCAATAAGCATGCGGGAGATGCGAGGATCAAGAGGGAGTCTGGCCATCAAACGGCCCCGTTCCGTCAGGGAATACTCATTTTCTCTTCTTTCTGTAGCGTTAAGCTCCAGTAGCACCTTGAATCCGTCTGTTACGCTTTTGGGAAGAGGTCTGTCCAGGAAGGGAAACGAGCTTATATCCCCCATCTTCAGGGAAAGCATCCTCAATATTACCTCTGCGAGGTTGGCTCTCATTATCTCAGGAGGCGTGAAGGCAGGACGGGATTCATAGTCTTCTTTTGAATAGAGCCTGATGCAGATGCCATCCCTGACCCTGCCGCAGCGACCCGCCCTCTGGTCTGCGCTGCTCTGTGCGATAGGCGTAACAGGAAGCGCCGTCATCCGGGACAGCGGGACATATCTGGATATCCTGGCAAGGCCAGTGTCTATCACATATCTGATATCCGGGATGGTTATGGATGTCTCGGCGACGTTTGTAGCGACAACGATCTTGGCCCCCTTCTCGGAGAAAATGCGTCTTTGCTGGGGCGCCGGGAGTCTTGCGAAAAGAGGAAATATATTCACGCCGGTAATCCTTTGTCCCTCAAGCCTGTCGCATGTCTCCCGAATGTCCTGCTCGGTCGGAAGGAATATGAGGATATCCCCCGGCGTCATTCCCTGCCTGATCATATTGACGGCCTTTATCGCCATATCCACATAGGTGATTTCTCCTTGCTCTTCAAGCTGCGGATCTATGGGAAGATATTCAAAGTGAATAGGAAAAAGCCTGCCAGATACATCTATGACAGGGGCATCGCTGAATGCCTTTGAGATTTTTGCCGTATCCATGGTAGCGGAGGTAATGATAAGTTTCAGGTCTGATCTCACAGCAAGGATGGTCTTTAGATAACCCAGTATGAAATCAATATTGAGATTCCTCTCGTGGGCCTCGTCAATGATCAGGGTGTCGTATTCAAGAAGAAGGGGGTCACTCTGGGTCTCAGCAAGGAGAACCCCGTCGGTCATAATCTTTATGTAGGTGTCGGGGCCCACTTTCTGGGTGAAGCGTATTTTCATCCCTACCGACCCTCCCAACTCCTCCCCCAGCTCTTCTGAAATACGGGTGCTCACAGCGTATGCGGCAATTCTCCTTGGCTGGGTGCAGCCGATCATGCCGCTTAAACCCCTTCCGGCAAGGAGGCACATCTTAGGTATCTGGGTGCTCTTACCTGAACCTGTTTCACCTGATATGATTACAACCTGATTTGCCTTTATGGATTCAATGATCTTAGCTTTGAGGGATATGATCGGGAGATTGCCAGGGAAATCCAATGGGGGAAGGGAAGCCTTGCGGGATTTGCGCCTTTCAATGGATTTCCACACAAGTTTTTCAATGAATTTGATATGATCGGAAGGTGTTCGTGCGCTTTTCTCAGTCTTCGGGATCGAGAGAAAATCCTCTATCAGTTTTCGTATCCGAATGCGATCCCTTGCCATCATGATCGGCATCCGGCCAAGAATCCGTTTGATCCTCGCATTTAACTTAACGTCAGGGGAGTTCACCGAGTGGATTACCTTTTTCTGAAACTCTTGAGCCAATCTCTGAAGATATCGGTAAGCCTCTTACGAATGCGAACGCAGATAAACAGGTCACCCGGCCCTCCTCCGGCCCTGCCCGGAGCCCCCATTCCCTTGAGCCTTATCTTCTGCCCTGCTCTGATGCCCGGCGGAATGCTGACGATCAATTCCCGGGCAGTTCCCCGGGGAAAGTATTTTATCCTTCCGCCCCTTAATGCAAGCCAGGGGGATATGGCCATGGTATCTGAAATATCTTTTCCTCTCTGGGGGCTTATATGCCTGAATAAATTTCCCGCCCCGAATCTGAAGAAGAAAGATGTTTTTCCCGGCGCAGCATTTACGAATGAAAACCGCCTCGCGCCAGGCCCGTAAAACTCCTTGAAGACCTCTTCCGCGCCTCTGAACCCGAAGTTACGGCAGATTTCTTCGAAAACCTGGTTTACGTCGGAGCCCTTGAAGATATCATCGTCTGAACGATTCTGCCTGAATCGGCTATAGGCGGAAGAGCCGAAGCTGTTTCTGAGAGAGTCGTATTCCTGCTTTTTTGCCTGATCCGATAAAACCGCATAGGCCTCGTTCAAATCCTTCATCCTGGCTATGGCCTCGCTGTTTGCGGGATTTCTGTCAGGGTGCCAGCGAAAGGCAAGTTTTCTATAAGCCTCTTTTAACAGCCGCGCATCTGCATCAGGCCTTACGCCAAGGATATCATAGTAGTCCTTTTTTTCCATGGAGTGCTTATCGAGCAGGAAATGTCTCTAATGGAGGCATCACCACCCTAATCATCCTCCAAAATCTTAAAGTAGTCGCCCGGCATAGCAGGTTTTCCCATTACTGAAAGATTTGGTACAGGATAGCGATAGGCACCTTTCCGGCGGACGTATTCAAGTCCTTCAAGGAAGTCGTCAATCGCATTTAGAGGAAGGGCAAAGGATACTTCATAGTCCTGAGTGCCTGCAAAAACCCTCTCTCCGGGCCCTGGGATGAGATATGTGGGTTTCTGAGACTGCACGACCCCTGCGAGCCATGCCGAGCATCCGAAGCGGCCTGTGCTGATTGAGGTGACACCTTCTCCCTTACGGAAGTTGGCCGCGTGTATCAAAGACAAAATCTGTGCAGGATTACCATAAATAACAACCACATCAGGGGTGAACTCGCACCTTTCAAGAGGGGAGATCCAAACCTCTTTTATCTCATCCATGGGCCATCTTGGATAGGATGCTTCCATGGCCTTGGCTACTTCCTCTCTGTCCTGATAATAGGAGGCCAGGTGCCCTTGAAGAAAGCGATCAGGCCTTGCCATTCCGAGAAGGACCGGGGGGACGGGGCAGCCGTGGTCGCCCTTTTCAAATACCATTGTCCAGCCTATGGTGCGGGCGATTGTCATTGCCTGACACACAGCTATCGCGTGGCCCATATCAGCTAAAGGTCTTCTTGCCTTTTGAGGGATAGCTTCCCCTTCGTGTGCCAGCTTTATTCCCACGGGTAAATGAATTATCCTGACAGAATCCCGCACTCGTTCCGACAAGGTCTTCCAGGGGGTAGTCAATGGGAATCTCCTTTCTCAATCTTCTTGTTCATCTCGCCCATAATCTGTTCAAGCCTCATTGCCTCTTCGAGAATCACCCCCACATACCTGCTTCCCTCGGAATCAGGTCCCAGACTTTTTGCGAGTTTTCTAACAAATCCGCCCACTACCATTAGGGGGTTTCGTATTTCGTGCACCACTGCCTGAAGGATATCGTTTGGAGATTGATTTTCATTGTCAAGGGTATCAATGTTAGGGAGGCTCTGGGGTTCATCAACGGGGCAGATAGAGAGCCTCTGAGAAATCCTCATTAGAGCGGAATTTGCCTTTTCGAGCAGCACCACGACATCCTTGTCATGGTCTACCCGTATCTTTAAGTGCGTACCAATCTCCTCTACTTCATCCAGCACGGTAGAGAGTATCTTGTTGATGTCGTCATGGGAGATAGCGGCTTCGTTAGCTGCACAGGTTATAGAGGTTTCGAGGTCTTCCTTTTCGGATGTAAGCATCCTGGCCATCAGGGTCGCTACATCACACAGGAAGAGAAGGGGTTCCTTGGGAGGCGCAGACGCTGGATATCTCTTGATTCCTGCCAGTTGGCAGATGACAATCCTTTCAGGAAATGACCATTGGGTAAGCACGAATCTGCCTACTTCCCTGTGATCAACCCCGAAGTGCTCCCTCTCCCAGGCAAGCATCATCTCGAGTTCGTCAAGATCAAGGGGAGGATCACTTACGCGGTTTTTTATGAAGAGATCAAAGAAGACCAGAAGGCCGATTTCTTCAAGGAGCGCTGCGATAAAAGCCTCCTCAGGATGCGCTGATCTAAATCTAACGGCAAGGGCCTTTGCTATCAGTGCCCTGTAAAGTGAGAGCTTCCAAAACTTCTCATAGTCCATGGCGCCTTTCATGCCCATGGGAAAGGTGTCCCTGAGAGAGATGGACAGGGCCATTATTCTGACCCTGTCAAATCCCAGCTTGACAATAGCCTGCGTCAGGGTGCTTATCGGATTGCTTGCCTTAAAAAAAGCGCTGTTGGCGAGTTTAAGAAGCCTCGCAGACAGGGAGGGGTCTCTTTCTATTACCCCTGCGAGCCTTGATGCGGGAATTCCCTCCTGCGAAGCCATTTCCACTGCCTCCATCGCAACCGGAGATAGAGCCGGCAGATTGTAGCCCTCGGATATAGCTTTCTTTATTACAGCTTCAAAATTCTCCATTGCTTGATCCCTATTGAGAGTAACCGATTTCTTCACTCCTGAATTTATATGAAAATGGCCCTTCCCTTTCCACCTACCCCTCGACGGGGGAGGAAGGGGTGGGGGTGATTTTCATCCTTCGTTGTGCCCCATCAGGACATGGCCGTTAGAGCCAAGGCGTCCGCCCAACCCACAGCTTCCATATAGCATCTGGGCACAATATCTTTTTCCAAACTCAGATTATTCACCTTCTTTTCGGCGAGGAATTTCAAGCGCCTGTAAGGTGGACCCACTTGTCAAGACATTTTTTTCATAAAGTTAAGTTACACTTTGGGGC
>MNYJ01000091.1 GCA_001874005.1 Desulfobacteraceae bacterium CG2_30_51_40 | reverse complement strand
CGGAGCCGGGGAATTCTCATGCAAAATACCGCCCAAAGATCGGATTAGCGGTCAAAAACGCAACATTGAACCTCTCAACCTTTGAAACCGTGAACGGTTACCAATATCTATGCGAGCGGATTTTTGAAACATCTCAAAGGAGTGAATATACTGAAGCGCCCAGGTATTCATTTCCATTTCAACGTTTTCGAGCCTTAGAACAGGATCGAAAAATTTGTCAGCCTCCGTGTAGGCGTAACCCCCGCCAAAGAAGTTAGCCCCGGTCGGAAGGTGACTCCATCGCCGGGGTTCCAGTTCCTGCGCAAAGCACAGGTACGGAAGCCCCAGAACCAATAAGAAAATGAGGCCCAATCCGCAATGATTCTTCCATAGCATCAAAAGCTGAATCAGTTTCGCAAGAACAGTCTTGAACGGCATCGACTTTCCTTGAGGCATATCCTCCAACCTTGCCCGTATCATATTTTTCCTCATGGTCTATTGAATTCAGGCCAAGTTACCGCTACGTCTCTTCATACACCAGGGGAAACTTGGCTGTTAGCTGCATCCTGCCCAGAGTCACAATACGGGCATCAGGTCCTTATTCTTTGGTAACAATGTTGACCTTTGATGCGAAAGACGATCCGCTGATTTCCTTCCTCTCTTAGCCTGAAGTCAGCCCTGCCGTCAACCAGGCCTTCTTTGTAGCCGGGAGGATGTCATGCCGACATCAACCGCCCATGTATTTCAAGAGATAGTCCTTATAGGCGTAAAGGGCAGGTGAGCCGCCTGTATGCACAAACAGGACCTTTTGGTCTTTCTTGAAAAATCTCTTGCGGATGAGATCAATAAGACCTGCCATAGCCTTACCAGTATAAACGGGATCAAGAAGTATCCCCTCTTTCTGTGAGACCATGGTCACGGCTTCGGCCATCTGAGGCGTGGGAATAGAATAACCGTGGCCTACATAGTCTCCGAGACACTTTACAGAGGAGCGAGGTATGTCACATTTCAGACCCAGGTGGGCGGCGGTTTCATTACAGAGGGCGTAAACCAGTTCTTCCTGTGGCTTACTCTCACGGCTGACGTTTATCCCTATGAGGGGTATGTTCATGTTGCAGCCGATAAGGCCGGCAAGGAGCCCTGCCTGTGTGCCGCAGCTCCCGCTTGCACATACAATGCAGTCAAATGTTACTCCCATATCAAATGTCTGCATTTGGATCTCCTGAGCGCATGCGGCGTATCCTGTTGCGCCTATGGGAGTTGATCCCCCGACGGGTATGAGGTATGCCTTTCGGCCCTGGGTCTTAAGTTCTTCGGCGATCTTTTCCATCTCGGCCATCAATGGTGCTCCCTTTGAGACCACCTTTACCTCTTCTATCCCAAGTAGACGGTAGAGCAGATTGTTTCCGGTCGCTTCCGGGTCATAGGTGCCAGGAACCCTTTCCTCCAGTACGAATCTGCATTTTAACCCCTCCTTAGCCGCGGCCGCCAGGGTCAGTCTGCAGTGGTTCGACTGTATTGCGCCGCAGGTAATGAGGGTGTCTGCTCCCTTTGCCATCGCGTCAGCGACCAGGAACTCGAGCTTTCTAGTCTTATTTCCCCCCGCAGCAAGCCCCAGGAGATCGTCTCTCTTAAAGAATATATCCGGCCCTTCAAGTGCTTCTGAAAGCCTTGGAAGATATTCGATGGGGGTCTGCCCCTGGGTGTATCTTCTTCTTGGAAATCTGGCGAGATTCATTATGTGGCCTCCTTAGGGTTTTCTATGTGTCAGAGCGATCCTCTAAGACCTATGGCCTCAGCGACATCCCTCATTGCCATGATGGTCTCTGTTATAAGTTCGGTCATATCCATTCCGAGCATGGCCGCACCCTTTTCTATTATTCCCCTGTCAACGCCTGCTGCGAAGCGTTTGTCCTTCCACTTCTTTTTTACGGAGGAAGCTGTCAGATCCAGGACGCTTCTTGAAGGACGGACAAGGGCTGATGTGGCAACAAGACCTGTGAGTTCATCAATGGTGTAAAGAACCTTTTCAAGATATTCCCTTGGCTCTAAATCGGAGCAGATGCCCCATCCGTGGCTGGCCGCAGCCCGTATGTAGTCCTGGGGCCATCCCCTGTCGCTCAATATCTCTACGGTCTTCCTGCAATGCTCCTGAGGGAACTTTTCATAGTCCAGATCATGGATCAGCCCTATTATACCCCATTTATCCTCGGGCTCGCCCTTAAGGCGTGCGAATCTGCGCATGACCGCCTCAACGGCCAGTGCATGACGGATCAACCCTTCGTTTGATGTGTATTCCTTTAAGAGTGCCATTGCATCATTGCGATTAGGAATCCATTGTTTCATCATAAATTCTCCCTTCATGGGACTTTGGAGCGCTTCATGTAAAAGCTTCTTTTTTCCCGCCTAAAAGGTCTTCGTGAGCTTTTCTTGAGCCTTTCATGAGAAGGTCCACAGATAAGCGCACCCCACTAACAGGACCAGGACTGTAGAAACGGCTCCGAACCTCAGGTATTCAAAGAATCCCAGGTTGTAAACGTCCCTGGAGCACTCAGCCACTATGATATTTGCAACAGAACCCAATATCGTTAGATTACCTGCCACAGTCGTTGTAAAGGCAAGTAAAACCCATGGGAGGTTTCCTGTCCCCAGCTCGTTGATATGCGGCCCTGCCAGGAGAACCATGGGCACATTGGATACAAGGTTTGAGCCTATGGTCATGAGCGCTGAAAAGATTGCCAGGCCCTCGGCCTTTGATATGATCAGATAAGGGGCGCTTGCCTTCCAGGCCCTTTCAACAACCCCTGTGGAAGCAAGGCCCGCTACCACGATAAACAGGCAGCAGAAAAAGACAAGCAGAGGCCAGTCAACCACGGAGAAAATAGCGCGTGGGTCCTTCCTGTCAATGATTACAAGGACCATAACGCCGGCAAGGGTAGTGTAGCCCATGTGGAAGCCGGCGAAAAAACCTGTGATAACCCCCAAGGCGACGAAAAGCACAAGATAAAGCCTTGGTCCGTTGACCGCCGCTCCCTCTGTTTCTTCATCCAACGGAAAATGCTCTGGCATCTTTTTGCGGTAATAGACCCAGAGCAGCAGCAGATTTATCAGAAGGCCCAAGCCAGCGGCGGGGCCTGCCTCCATGAGGAAGGATGAAAAGCCTATGCCGCTCATACTGCCGATGATCATGTTTTGGGGATTACCCACCAGGGTGGCTGAGCTTCCTATGTTGGCCGAAGTAGCAAGAGCAATAAGGAAGGGGCCGAAAGGGAGGTTTGCCCTTCTGCATGTGGCGATCAGGGCCGGGGTGAGAAAAAGGCAGACAGTGTCGTTTACCAGGAGGGCCGAAAGAACTCCTGAAATAATGGCTGTTCCGAAAAGGAGGGAAACGGGAGTCCTGCAGATCTTTATGATACGCAGTGAAATCCAGTCAAAAAACCTTGCTTCCTTGAGATAGACGGTAAGTATCATCATACAGAAGAGCAGAAGGATGGTGTCGTGGTCAATCGCCCTGTAGGTCTCTTCAGGTGTAATTGCCCCGAATACCACCATGAGCACCGCACCCAGCAGGGCGCCTGCCGGCCTTCCGATCGGAAGGAGGGCGAGCCTTCTTGAAGCGATAAGGGCGTAGGTGAGAATGAATATGGCGTAAGTGATTATGTCCATCAGGCGCGTCTTGCCTTCAGATACTCCCTTGAAATAGATCTTTCCAGTGGAGGAAGTTCGTTAACGGCAGGGGGCTCATATTGGAAGACGATCCGCACAAACTCCATCACCATCCTGTATGTAGCGCCCCAAAGTATCTCTTCCCCTTCGGCCCCTTTATAAAGAAAGCAGGGAAAATCGGCGGCAGAACCACCTATGACCAGGCTGCATCGTCTGTAAAAATCCGGGGAAAGAAGGTCCATAAGCGGCACGTAGATAACCTTTTCAACTTCCCAGTTGTGGTGAAACCGCCTCTGATCCGTGATCCATGTTGCCATCGGATAGATGGTCCTCCTGTACATCACTAAGTCTTGTGATGGAAGGGGTCCGAGAAAATCCATCCTGAGAGGATTAAGGCCCATCTCCTCCAGCCCTTCTCTTATCCCTGTAGCAAGGAGGACGGAGAGTCTCCTGGCCTGATTCTTTCTTTCCCTCAGAAGCGCCCCCCAGTGCGGCCATTTTCCAAGGGGCATCATGGGCAGAGTGATAATTCTTGATATAATCTGATCAATCCTTGGCGCAATTCCGCCCCCGGGAAAGCACAGGTCCCCGGCTTGTTTTACCCTTGCCGAGCGTTTGTTGAGTATAAGGCATATCTCACTAGAGCCAGGCCCTCGGACCGCACAGATCCCCAAAGTGAAGAGCACCGCTGAACTCTCGGGCCCCCTATCCGCCCCGGCCGGAAATATCTTCCTGTCAAGGATGTTGCTCTGCAAGGCTGAAATTATATGGGTCCTTAGTCTCGAGGGGTCCTCAAGAATGCCTTGATGCTTTCCGGAGATAATAATTGGTTCGGTGCTCAGGGGTTCCATGGCATGGTATGCTAATCGAAAAAGACTTATGAGGCAAGAATCGGTATTTTCAAGGGCTGAGGGTGGTTCTGTGTTGACATGTGCATGTCAGTCCAATAGCCTTCACCCGGATGGACACCATCTGTCACGACCCCTAAAAGGATGGAAGAATGGACAGAGAAAAACTGCTTAAAGAGGGCGTTAAAGAGAAATTTCTTCGTTATGTCTCTTACGATACGCAGGCCGATGAGAAGTCAGAAGATGTTCCCAGCTCTCCGGGTCAGATGAGACTGGCATTGAGGCTCAGGGATGAGCTTGTCGCAATGGGGCTTACTGATGCGGCTGTTAAGGACGGTTGCATAGTGACCGCAACGTATGAGGGGCCTCGGAGGGAAGCTCCGGTAATAGGGTTCATCGCCCACATGGATACAGCTCCGGGAGTGCCTGGAAATGGCGTTAAACCGATAATCCACCGGGATTACAGCGGAGGGGACTTAATCCTTCCTGCAGGTATTGTTTTATCCCCCGACACATCAAAAGATCTTACCGGGGCCAAGGGCCATACGATCATCACATCGGACGGCACTACCCTGCTGGGTGCGGACGACAAGGCAGGCGTTGCGGAGATAATGGAGGCATTGTGCCGCCTTGTCTTTTCTTCTCCGGCTGATTGCGGAAGAGTCAAGGTGGCCTTTACAAGCGATGAAGAGATTGGAAGAGGGATTACACGATTTGATGTCGCCTCATTCGGTGCTGAGGCTGCCTATACGCTTGACGGGGGCATCGCGGGGGAGTTGGAGGATGAGAACTTCAACGCCTCAAATCTAACAGCGGTAATAAGGGGGGTAAGCGCCCATCCGGGTAAAGCCAGGGGCAGGATGATAAACGCCATCCATCTGGCATCCGAATTGACGGCAGCGATCCCTGCGGTCATGAGGCCTGAGACCACGGACGGCAGGCTCGGATTTGTCCATCCGACATCTCTTTGCGGAGACATCGAGAGGGTGGAACTGGAGATTATTGTCAGGGATTTTGAGGAAGAAGGACTGGCCCGCTCCCTGGCGATGGTACGCGGGGTCGCTGAGGATATAATGCGCCGCCATCCGGGCTCCTTTATCGAGCTATCAGACCGCGGCGGCTACAAGAACATGAAGCAGTTTATTTCCGCTGCGCCGAAGGTATCATCCCTGGCCGTAGAAGCTATAAGAAGGGCCGGAATGAATCCGGTTACAAGAAGCATCCGGGGAGGAACCGACGGCGCTCATCTTGCCGTGCGCGGTCTTCCCACCCCGAATCTTTTTACGGGTGGCTCGGATTTTCACTCAAGGACTGAATGGGTCTCAGTCCAGTGGATGGAGAAGGCCGTGGATGTTATATGCGGCCTTTGCGCGCTCTGGTCAAAGGAACTATCCGTCAGCCTTGATTGATTTTGTCCCTCAGGACTGTAGAGGTCTTAAAGACCACTATCCTGCGGCCTCTAAGCATAAGATCCGCGCCTGTAGCGGGATTCCTTCCCCTTCTTTCATTTTTTCCTTTTACTGAAAACTTTCCGAAGCCGCTTACCAGAACGCTCTCTCCCTTTTGAAGAGAGTACTTGACGATCTCAAGCAGGCTTTCAACCACATGCGCCGCCTTTGATCTTCCCATGTCGTCATCTGCCACGTGACTGATTATGGATGCCTTTGTGAGGGTCATGCTGTCACTCCTGTCATGAATTCTTGTGATTAAAATTCCTTGTGCGGGTATTACTAGCACGAAGTCCCGGAAAAGAAAAGCCTCCATTATGTCCCTCACCCTCGACGGGGGAGGGAGGGGGTGAGGGGCGATTTTTATGTTTTGTTGTGCCCCATTCGGGCATGCCGGTTAGTGATACTAATAAATTGGCAAATATTTTAATGTAGATTAATAAAACAAAATTTAACTTGAAATAGGAAAGGATGGTTGCTAATATCACAAGGCTAGACTTTGAGCGCCGGTTTGATTTTGGGAGAGGAGAGTTTTTGTCATGAGTCTTGATTGGGTGCCGGTTGTGGCTGTCTTTTATTGTAAGAATGTGCCGGGCGGCGGGGAGGAAGAAAGGCACGCGATAGAGAAAAGGTATAAGGGCTCGGCACGGCTCTATCCTATCCCATGCAGCGGACGTCTGGACGCGATTCATCTTTTAAAGGCCCTGGAGGAGTTCGCTGATGGGGCATACGTTGTCACGTGTCCTCACGGGTCATGCCGCTATTTTGAAGGCAATAGCTGGGCGGCAAAGAGGCTTGAGACGGTTAGAAGGCTCATAGAAAGCATAGGACTTGAAGGAGCCCGGGTGGGGATGGTTGCCGAATCGTCGGAAGAGCCGATAGATCTATCCATACTGACCGGGGAATTTATAAATTCCATCTCTAAGATAGGACCATCGCCGGTTCTAAAAAGTTAAAGCCCCTTTTAAGTAAAACGCTCATGACCAATAGTTGCTCATCCCAAAAATATAAATGCTGCCTTCTCCACCCCTCATGGGGACAGGGGAAGGACAAGGGAGGATAAGGCTTATAATGATTACGGCAGAACAAAAGCCCATTAAAGAGATCAGAGAAACGATAGCGCCTTACAGGAAAATACTTGTCCTGGGCTGCGGCTCCTGTGTTGCGGAGTGCGCGGCAGGAGGAGAAAAAGAGACGGCCATGCTTGCCTCAGCCCTGAGGATGGCGGCCAGGATGAACAAAGAAGACGTCTTGATAGAGGATAAGACCATTGATCGTCAGTGCGTTAGGGATTTTATCGTTCAACTTGAAGGCGTTATCGAAGCTTATGATGCGGTTTTATCCCTTGGATGTGGTGCGGGAGTCCAGGCGGTTGCGGAGATATTTTCCGATACTACCATAATTCCGGCCTTAAACACGGAATTTCTGGGCCAGACAAAGGATCAGGGTCTATGGACCGAGAACTGCGTCGGATGCGGGGACTGCATGCTGTATTATTTCGGCGGGGTTTGTCCCCTTGCCAGATGCTCAAAACAGCTTATGAACGGCCCCTGCGGTGGTTCCAGGGAGGGAAGATGCGAGGTTGATCCCGAGATTCCCTGCGCATGGCAGTTGATAATAGACAGGCTGGGCAGGATAGGAGGCCTTGAGAGGCTTGGAAAGGTCTATCCGGCAAAAGACTGGTCCAAAAAGCAGGGCAGAGGGCCGAGAAAGATAGTCAGGGAGGATCAGCAAAGGTGAAAGATGAAAGCAGATTAAAGCAGTTGTTGGACGGTGGCCATTTTGCCGTGACCGCTGAGTGCGGACCTCCCAAGGGAGCCGATCCCGGGGCGGTCCTCAGGAAGGCTGGTTTACTCAAGGAAAAGGTGGACGCGGTAAATGTAACTGACAATCAGACGGCCATAGTGAGGATGTCGAGCATTGCCGCCTGCACCGTCCTCCTGAGTGCTGGCTTGGAGCCGGTCCTTCAGATGGTAGTGCGCGACAGAAACCGTATAGCGCTTCAATCTGATGTTCTTGGCGCATCCGCCCTGGGGATCAGAAATATCCTTTGCCTTTCAGGAGATCATCAGAGTTTTGGTAACCAGCCCAGTGCCCTGGGTGTCTTTGATCTTGACTCCATGCAGTTCATAGAGGCGGTAAGGGGCATGAGGGATGCCGGCACCATCATGGGAGGAGAGCAGCTCACCAGTGCGCCTGCGGTATTTATCGGAGCCGCCGCGAATCCATTTGCCGATCCCCTTGAATTCAGGGTGGTAAGGCTCGCCAAGAAGATATCCGCCGGGGCCGAATTCATCCAGACCCAGTGCATCTATAATATGGAAAGATTCAAGAAATGGATTTCCCTTGCCGAGGATAGGGGGCTTTTAGAAAAGGCTTATATACTTGGAGGAGTGACGCCTCTTAAGTCTGCGGGCATGGCAAAATATATGAAAAACAAGGTTGCAGGCATGGATATCCCGGATGACGTCATTAAGAGGATGGATGCAGTCCCCAAGGAGAGGCAAAGGCAAGAAGGGATAGGTATATGCGTTGAGACCATCCTGGCCCTCAAGGAAATAAAAGGGGTTAAGGGTATTCATATCATGGCTATAGAATGGGAAGATGCGGTCGGCGAGATAGTTGAAAGGGCCGGATTGCTTCCAAGGCCGAAGGTTGACTAGGAGGATCTATGCCTGCCAAGTATCTTGTCCATACCAGCCCTGCCGCTAACCGTTTTGAGCCCATTACTAAGTCGGGGATCATAGCGTGGGAGGAAGGGTGTCTCAAGTGCGCAGTATGCGTGAAGAAAAGGTGCGTCTATAAGGTCTATGAAAAACGCGGTCTCAATCCGAGGCAGATGATTGACTCGATTGACAACCTGTGTATGAACTGCCTCAGATGCGTTCAGGGATGCCCCAGGGAGCTTATCCACAAGTCCATAAGCCCGGAGTACGCGGCCATGGGGGATGATTATTGGAGTCCGGATATCATCTCTAAGATATGGTACCAGGCGCAGACAGGCAAGATTCCGGTATCGGGCGCAGGCTATCCGGGTCCCTTCAGCGGACCTGGATTTGATTCCATGTGGACGGACATGTCCGAGATTGTGCGCCCCACAAGGGATGGAATCCATGGCAGAGAATACATAAGCACGGCCGTTGATTTGGGAGGTACGGAAGGCGCCTTGTGCTTTGGAGAAGACGGTTTGGTTTCGGGCCCTGAGATCCGCTTGCTTGATATTCCATTACCTATCCTGCTAAGGATGCCTGTCTCCCGAAAGATTAGCCCCAATATCATAAGCGGATGGGCGGTTGCCGCTAAAAGGCTCGGGACATTCCTTGCTGTGGGGGCGGAAGAGATGGTGGCCGCTCCAGAGAGCTGCAGGCCCTTCCTGATGCCCATCCTTGACGGGGAAGTTGCCTGCCCCGAAGGGGTAAGAGTGGTTGAGTCGACCTTCTCAGCCGAAAAGGACGCAAATTCCTTTAAGTCAGGAAACGATGCACGTTTTGTCTGCCTAAGGCTCCCGATGAATACCGGCATTGAAGAGAGGGTACTGGCTGCTGCAAGGGCCGGTTTTTCTATAATCCACATAGAGGCAAGTCCAAACGGCTCTTTCCTGGACGACCCTGGTAAGACTATGAAGGACGGCATAAGGGCTGTGCATCTCGGGCTTGTTGAGGCCGGCATAAGGGACAGTGTTACCATTATTGTGAGCGGCGGCATAGCAATGGCCGAACATGTGCCCAAGTCCCTTATCTGCGGGGCGGACGCTGTATTTGTTGATCTGGCCCTTCTTGTAGCACTCGAGTGCCGCCTCTGCGGGAGATGCGATATGGATCTGCCCTGTCCGGTTGAAATGGATAAGGCACCCCCCCCATGGGTGGCAAAGAGGGTGGTCAACCTCATAGGAGCATGGCATAACCAGCTTCTTGAAATCATGGGAGCCATGGGTATCAGGGATGCCAGACGGATGAGAGGAGAGGCCGGAAGGGCCATGTTTTTTGAAGAGCTTGATAAGAGCACTTTCCAAGACCTTGGAAGGCGCGAGGAGGGTTGTGAAATTGAATAGGGATGGGGGCTTTGAATTTCCTCTGGTTAAACGCACGCCTTCGCGGTTCAGAAATCCCATAGGGAAATATAGGCTTAATAGAAGCACGGCCTGTATCGCCTGCGGGAAATGCGTCGAGATATGCCCTTATGGGGTTCACTCTATGGTCAAGGGAAAGGTGGTAGTCCGCAATCATTATCTGTGCGTAGGAGAGGATTGCCCAAATCCCTGCCATGAGGCCTGCCCGGTAAAGGCACTTGCCCTTAGAAGAAATCCCGATTTTGCGGTGATGGGGGACTTCAGATGGCCTCCTGATCTCATTGTCTCGACCTGGCGCATGGCCGAATTCGGTCAGGCCCCTGACAAAGGCCTCGAATACAGGATCGGGGAGTCTGGAGGCGGCTTTGACAAATTGCGCATTGTCTTTGGACCCGGAAAGGCTGAAGACGACTCAGGTGATAAACATGAGGGCGCCAAAGCCGATCTGGGAGTAAAGCTTAACAGAAGAGGGGATAATGCCCACAGGATAAGGATAGAGGTGCCTTTTTACGGCGGAGGAATGAGTTACGGCTCCGTCAGCATCAACACGATGCTCAGCAGGGTTAAGGCGGCGACTGCTCTGGGAACCTTTTGCTGCACGGGCGAAGGAGGATATCCCGATGAACTCAAGCCCTATGACGAACACGTTATAACTCAAGTTGCAACAGGGCTTTTCGGAGTGCGTGAGGAAACCATTCAGAGGGTCAAGATTGTTGAGTTCAAGTATGCCCAGGGCGCAAAACCCGGGCTTGGAGGTCACCTGCTCGGAGACAAAGTAACCCCCGGTGTCGCGCGGATGCGAGAGGCGGTTGTCGGTTATCCTCTCTTTTCGCCCTTTCCCTTCCACAGTGTCTATTCGGTTGAAGACCACAAAAAGCATGTTGACTGGATAAAGGCCATCAATCCGAAGGCACTGGTCTCAGTCAAGGTTTCAACTCCTACGGATGTGGATATGGTAGCCGTAGGGAGCTACTACGCAGGTGCGCATATAATCCACCTTGACGGAAGCTACGGAGGAACAGGGGCTGCTCCGGACATTGCAAAGAAAAATATTGCGATGCCGATAGAATATGCGGTTCCCAAGGTCCACAGGTTTCTTACCGAGGAGGGCGTCAGGGATAAGATAACGGTGGTTGCCAGCGGCGGTATAAGGACACCCCACGACGTTGCAAAGATCATAGCCCTGGGGGCTGACGCGGTCTGTATCGGAACAGCCGACCTTGTAGCCCTCGAATGCATTCGCTGTCACAATTGTGAAAGCGGCCGCGGCTGCGCCAGGGGAATAGCCACAACAGATCCCGAACTTATGGACCTGGTTTCCCTGGATTGGGGGGCCCAGCGCATAGTCAATATGTATAGCGCATGGTGCAAAGAACTCAGGAGGATACTTGGCCGGCTGGGGATGAAGAGCATCAGGGAACTTGTAGGCAAGAGGGAGTGCCTCATTCATCTCGACTATAACTAGTGTCCATCCGTAAATGGCTATTTTCACCGATTTCGGCGTTGGGCTCAAATTTTAATCCTCGAAATACGTCAATGTATTCCTGTGGTTAAAATTATCGCCCGCCTTGAACTCGACGAAACTATAGAGACGTCTTGATGCGGCGGCATTATTCCCTCCCCCTCGACGGGGGAGGGAGGGGTGGGGGTGATTTTCATCCTTCGTTGTGCCCCAAAAGGGCATGAGCGTTAGTTTAAATATCACTAGGAGAAGTTAAAGTAGTTGCTATAACTTGACAGGCTTGGAGAAATTTTTGGGGATGCGATCACTAAACAATGCAGATGCCATACTTGCATCGAGAAAAGGGCTGCTTGAAGATCAACCATCGGATTCACGTTACGAGACCGAAGCTGAAGGAGGCTGCGGCGTTACCGGCTTTGCCTGCAGCATACCGGTGAGAGGAAGACATATATTCGAGCCCTCTAGCCAGATGCACAACAGAGGAAACGGTCGTGGAGGGGGCATAGCGGCCATGGGCTTTGACCACCGGATGCTCGGAATAAGCAGAGAGGCCCTTAATGAAGATTACATCCTCCAGATAGCGGTCCTTGAGGAAGGTGTGATAGACGCTCTGGAGGAGCAGTTTATCAAGCCGTTCCTGAGGGTTGATCTTAGAGAGCGCCTTCCCCATGTGGATGATTACAGGGATATAAAGGGCCTTGAGACGGCGCCGCCAGAGGTATTCAGATACCTGGTGAGGGTCAGGCCGGAGGCGCTTAATGCCTTTGTCGAGAAGAAGGGGCTTCATGGGCTCAAATCCCGCGAGGCCGAAGATGAGTTCATCTACCAGAACAGTTTTTTGATAAACAAGAAATACTACGAGCCTTACGGGAAAAAGCTTGCCTTTGTCCTGTCTCACGGGAGAAATTTTTTCATCCTCAAGATAGTCGGATATGCCGAGCAGGTGGTTCAATACTATAAACTTGACGATTTCAAGGCGCATATCTGGATCGCTCACCAGAGATATCCCACGAAGGGAAGGGTTTGGCATCCGGCAGGGGCACATCCCTTCATAGGTCTCAATGAGGCCTTGGTGCATAACGGCGATTTTGCCAACTACCACTCGGTGACCGAATATCTCAGGCAAAAAAACATACACCCGCTCTTCCTTACGGATACAGAGGTTTCCGTGCTCCTCTTTGATCTTTACAGCAGGGTTTACCGCTATCCTCTCGAGTATGTGATCGAGGCCCTGGCCCCCACGATGGAGAGGGACTTTGACCAGCTTGATTCGGAAAAGCAATCCATCTACAGGGCCATACAGGCAACGCACATCCACGGCTCTCCTGACGGCCCATGGTTTTTTATTGTGGCGAGAAACGATACCGGAGCAGGCAGGCTTCAACTTATAGGGATCACGGATACCTCTATGCTGAGGCCTCAGGTGTTCGCTCTTCATGACGGCCAGGTTCAGGTGGGGCTTATCTGCTCTGAAAAACAGGCCATAGACGCGACCCTGAAGAGCCTTTCAGAGGAAGACCCAAGGGTCGGAACTGTTGCCGACCGTTACTGGAACGCGAGGGGGGGAAGCCATACAGACGGAGGATCATTCATATTCAATCTTGATGAAACACCCGGTGATCCTCTCGAGAGGCAACTGACCTGTGTTGACAAATTCGGAAGACCCATATCCGTTCCGGCAGGAAAAGTTCCTTATCTTCCGGGGACGGTCTATTATCTTATGCCGGTAGAGGACGGCGGGAGATCTGAAGCGTCGAGATTCTTTGAGCTTCAGCAGCCGGACGAACTTTACGATTATATCCTCGAAGGCTTAAAAAGTTGGGATTATTCCGGGTTCATGGAGTGTCTCAAGGATATCAGAAACTGGGCGCTAAAGGGGGAAGCTCACTTCGATGTCGCATTGAATACCCTCACCAGGCTGCTTGATATGCGCTATCCCACTTACGACAAAAAGCGGCGGAGCGTCTTACAGATGCTAAACCAGACACTCGAAAACATGTTGCGCAATCTCCCCACCCTTGAAGATACAGAGGCACAAGGATCATACCGTTTCATAGACTGGGAGACCAGGCACCTTTTCAGAGGACCGTCATACAATGAAAAGGCCCTGGTGATTGACGCATCCCTTTTTCCTCCGGAGGGAGATAACTGCGACAGCCGCCTCTTGGCGGAGGCATATCTGAGGGGATGGAGGCGTTTTATCGTCTTAGGGCTGAGAGGACAGAGATTCCATGGATGCGGCTTAGGGGCCGATTCAGGAGGAGTAAGGATTGATATCTTCGGTAGCTCTGGAGATTATCTGGCTTCGGGCATAGACGGTCTTTCCATCTACGTGCATGGTAACGCCCAGGACCAGTTAGGCCAGATAATGAAGGCCGGCAAGCTGGTCATATATGGCGATGTGGGACAGACCTTCATGTACGGGGCAAAGGGTGGTGAGGTCTATGTCATGGGAAACGCGGCTGGCCGGCCCCTCATAAACGCTGTGGGAAAGCCGCGTGTAGTCATAAACGGGACCTGCCTTGACTATCTTGCGGAATCCTTCATGGCAGGAGACCCACATAATGGTGGAGGCTTTGTGATCCTTAATGCCATGACATTTGATGATGAAGGAAATGCCGTTCCACTGGCTAATCCATATCCGGGATCAAATCTGTTCTCCCTTGCATCTGGAGGCGCCATATACCTTAGAGACCCATATCGCCTGGTTGACGACCAGCAGCTCAACGGCGGAGAGATAGTCCCCATATCTGAAGACGATTGGAGGCTGGTGCTTCCATATCTCAATGAGAACGAGATGCTCTTTGGTATCTCTATTGACAGGGACCTCTTGGTGGTTGACGGAGAGAAGAAAAGCCCTCTTGAGGTCTATCGAAAGGTCAGGCCCAGGAAGGGGCTTGAAAAAACGGACGACGGTCTGGACGAATGGACATAGAGCGAGAGGTGTTGATTCCTTCCCCGCTTTCTGTAAGAATGCGCTGCGTATTGCGGAAAGATTCTCTTATGGAAAAAAGCGGAGGAAAAATATGAAGAAGATCGAAGCCATTATCAAACCCTTCAAACTGGATGACGTGAAAAGCGCTATTCTGCAGTTGGGCATTAGCGGTATCACCATCACAGAGGTCAAGGGGTTTGGGAGGCAGAGGGGCCACAAGGAGATTTACAGGGGCGCCGAGTACATTGTTGACTTCCTGCCGAAGATAAAGGTAGAGGTTGTGGTCTCCGATGATATGGTGGAAGCAGTTGCCGAGGCTGTTCAGAAACAGGCCTATACCGGCCAGATAGGCGACGGAAAGATATTCGTGCTGCCTGTCGAAAAGGCCGTTCGCATAAGGACCGGCGAGACGGATACGGATGCAGTATGAGCGAACCTCCGCTTATTCAAACGGGATTGAGGCCCAGACGCCTTGCTATGATAAGCTTCATGATCTCAGTGGTCCCGGCAAAGATCGAAAGGCTTCGCGCGTCCCTGAAGAGGCGGCTGATCCGGTACTCTTCCATGTAGCCATAGCCTCCGTGGAGCTGGAGAGCGTTGTAGGCCACCCGGTTGACCATCTCCCCGAGCCAGGCCTTGGCCATGGAGACCTTGAGGGTAATAGCATCTCCCTTGACGAATTCGGCCACAAGGGTGTTCAGGTAGGTGCGGCCTATGTCCACCTCGGTTGCCATTTCCGCAAGTTTGAAGGCGTTATGCTGAAATGTGGCTATGGGCCGGTTGAAGGCGTGTCTCATCTTGGAATAGGAAAGCGCCTCCTTGAGGCATTCCTCGGCCATGGCCTGGCACTTGACACAGACCTCGAGACGCTCTCTTGCGAGCTTTTCCATCATATACTTGAACCCGCGACCTTCCTCTCCAAGCAGATTTTCCACTGGAACCCTGCAATCCTCGAAGAACAGTTCGGCTGTATCCTGCATGTGATACCCCAGTTTTTCGAGCTTTCGGCCCCTTGAAAAACCGGGTGTTCCCGCCTCCACGAGGATAAGGCTGATTCCCTTTGATTCGCCTGGCTCTGCCATCTTCACGGCCAGGACCACTGCATCCGCAAATATGCCGTTGGTTATAAAGGTCTTTTGTCCGTCAATCACATAATGGTCACCGTCTCTTACGGCGCGCGTACGGATAGCGGCCAGATCCGATCCCGCGTTTGGTTCCGTAAGCCCGATGCAGGTAATGACCTCTCCAGTGACGCATTTTGGCAGGATACGTTCCTTCACAGCCTCGGAGCCGTATGAAAAGATATAAGGCACGGCGACATCGCTATGAAGGGGTGCCCCGACACCGAATCCATCCGCGCGGATGAGTTCTTCTCCTATGATAACCGAAAAGTGGAAATCCAGCCCAAGCCCTCCGAAGGTCTCCGGAAGCCAGGCGCACAGGTAGCCCTGTTCCCCCATCTTCCGCCATAGTTCCCTTGGAACCGCCCTCTGCCGCTCCCAAAGCTCCACATTGGGGGTGATTTCCCTTGCGCAGAATTTCCTGAATTCCTGCCTGAAAATCCGTTGTTCTTCGGTTTCTTCAAAGATGGACATATTCACAACCTCTCAAAGCTTAAGCTCTCGGCACGGGAATTTCTCTTGGTGGCACTCCGTTAGCCGCTTCGATATTATCCTTTTAACATCTATCTTATGTGTCCTGCGCCCTTAAAGCCCTTAGACTTGTTTCTCCCGCTGGTGAAATCGCCTCTATCATGACCCCATAATCATATCCGGTAGAAAGGTGGCAATTCCCGGAAAAAGGAACAGGAGCAGCGCGCAGGCAAACAGGCTCAGGAGAAAAGGCAATACGCCCCGGTAGATCGTTCCAAACGGGACTCCTGTTATGTTTTTAACAACGAAGACACAGATGGCCACGGGAGGGATGATGACACCTATCATGATGGTGATTCCGATCATGATGCCAAACCAGATGGGATCATAACCGAGCTTTATCACAGCCGGGTAAAAGATAGGCGTGGCAAGGATCATGAAGGCGAGATCATCAATGAATGACCCGCCTATGAGATAGACCAGAATGATACACACCATGACCATGGAGCGCGGAATCGGCAGTGCGGTAATCCAGTCGGCCGCCTTGAATGGGATCTCGGTGATCGCGAGGAAGTGCCCAAGAACCACCGAGCCGTAAATCAGTATAAGGGTCATGCAGGCGGTCTTGAGAGAGCCGTCAAATGCCTGGATTACCTTTTTAAAGGTGAGTCCCTTGTGCGTTAAGGCAAGGAGAAATACGCCGATCGTACCCATGGTTCCTGCCTCGGTCGGGCTGAAGAAGCCGAACATGAGTCCGCCCATAATGACTAGAAAGATGACGCCGACCCATACAAACTCCGGTAAGGCCCGGAGCCGGTCGTGCATCGCGACCTTCTGCGCCATGGGGGCGATCTGAGGATTGATTCGAACCCAGCCATAAATAATAAAAATAAAGAAAAGGGCTATTATCAAACCAGGGATTATGCCGGCAAGAAAGAGCCTGCCTATGGACTGCTCCACTACTATTCCGAAAATAATCAGAACGATACTGGGGGGAATAAGCATCCCGAGAGTCCCAACCGATGCCACCACGCCGGTTGATAGACGCTTGTCATAATGGAACCGATCCATCTCCGGGATGGCTATCCCCGCGAAGGTGGCAGCAGTGGCAAGGGTTGAACCGCACATGGCCTTGAAAAGTGTAGCGCCCACAACCGTGGTCATGGCCAGGCCTCCCGGAATATGCCCAACAAACTTGTGGGCTGCCATGTAGAGGCGTTTGGCGACATCTGAATTGGAGGCCACCTGACCCATCAGCACAAAAAGCGGAATCACGGTGAATCCATAAGAGGTAAAGGTGTCAAAAAAATCCTTGACGAGGAGATTGCTTGCCGCGCTGAAAGTCACCAGGTAGCCAAACCCAAGAAACCCTACGACCAGCATGGCGAAGGCAAGTTCAATGCCCGTCATGAACAGGATGATCAGAAGACCGAGGCCCAGGAGTCCCACTGCCATCTCACTCATGGGGAACCTCCTTAACCCGTTTGATCAGGTCGCACAGCAGGGTCAGTGATTCCAGAAAACAGCTCAGGGCAAGGCCGTAGGTGATAGGGTAATAGGGTAGTTTCAGGCCCGGAGTGACCTCCCCCGTCTGCTGCAGGCCGATGCCGTAAAGGATGAAATTGTAGCCGATAAAGACAAAGAGGATCAGCCCGAGGATTCGTGTGAATATAGACATCGCCTTCTGCGCCGGAGGCTCGAGTCTTTTTTCGATCAAATCCACCAACACGTGGGCCTTTGTCCAGGATGCGTAAGGAATGGCAAATCCTATGACAATGGCCCCTGAAAAGCAGATAAGTTCAATCGCCCCGATAATCGGTCTTCCCACGGCCCTCATGATGACGTCAACAATGGTGACACCCATCATGAAGGCCAATCCTAACCCGGCAAGGGCCTGGAAGGACACATCCAGCCGATAAATGATACTCAGAAAACGTGCCATCTTTCTCTCCTCTGAAAGGCTGATGCCGGGATTACCCGCCTAAATCCCCTATGGATGAGTCCGAATATATTCAAGACAGAACTCCAGCGCCTTGTCGCCCGGAAGTCCCTTGGCCTTCATGTCTTTGACGTAGCCTGGAAGTATCCCTTTCATGATCTCAGCTATTCTTGCTTCCTCTTCCTTGGAGGCCTTGATGATCTTTACGCCCTTTTCCACAGAAAAGGCCTCTGCTTCCTTGTCCAGTTGACTCCATAGATTTGCCTGTTTTTCAACCCACTCCTTGTTGATCTGCATGATGGTCGCCTGATCTTCCTTGGATATGGCATTCCATTTGTCCTTATTCATCACCACGAAGATGGGGGCTGTATAGGAGATGCTGTGGTTGACGATGGCCGTTTTGACAACCTCCGCGAACTTCCAACCCTTCAATGTTTCAATGGGAAGCAGAAAACCGTCGAGGATGCCCTTTTTTGTGGCATCGTAGGTCTCGGTGATGACCATGCTCACCGGCGCTCCCCCGAGGGCCTTGATGATGTCTGCGTTTTCAGCGTTTACCTTGATCCTCATTCCCTTGACATCGTTAATGGAAGAGACCGCTTTCCTGGTGGAGATGATTCCGGGACCATGCCCATGAAAATACATAACCTGGGTATCGTTATATTCCGCGGGCTTAAATGCCTCGTAGAATGCGTTCAGGGTCATGGTGGCCTGGTACCCGCTGGTGAAGCCCAAAGGCAGCCCGAATACGCCCGTAAGAGGGAACCTTCCTGCCGAGTATGCCATGAGGCTCTGCCCTATATCTGCGATTCCCTTGACAACGCTGTCATAGGTCTGAGGGGGCGGGGTCAGGGTATTTCCCGGAAAGTAGGAAATGATGACCCTTCCCTTCGTTCTCTTTTCAACCTCCTGACACCAGGCCTGGG
>MNYJ01000121.1 GCA_001874005.1 Desulfobacteraceae bacterium CG2_30_51_40 | reverse complement strand
TCTGCAATTTCGCCGATTGCCTGATCCCAACCTATACGTTCAAACCTGTCGCCCACCTTCTTCATGGGGTAAAGCAACCTGTCCGCATTGTGCTCATGATAGGCTATGTTCATGCCCTTTCGGCAGACGTATCCTTCGCTGACAGGGCTATCCTTGTCAGGGCGGACTTTAACAATACGGTTGTTTTCAACTTTAACTTCAAGCCCGCAGCAGACAGCGCACATAACACAGGTGGTTTTCTTCCATTCTTCCATGATTCGCTCCTTTCCTGCAATTCTCACAACATTCTAAGGAGTAGCCCTTTTAATTCTGTCTTCCTGGTTTTGAATGCCGAATGTTTGCAAAAATTCCTCGATTCGATCCGGAGCCCCGTCAATCTGAATGGCCTTGGCCAGGCGAGTTCGATCCAACCGCGGCGCCGTAAAAACGGTGGCCCAAATTTCAGGAGTCGTGGTTATTTTAATGTCGGAATTAGGCTCCTCTTCCCTGGAACTGTCACATTTTTCATCATTAAAAGATAGGGGATATTGGGTTTGAGGGAACTGCATCAGCCACTTGGCCTGTCTTGGCAAGAGTTTACCCTGTTGCGGCCTTCACCGGGATGACGGCCTGCATTTCGGACCTGGCCGGCAATGGCGAAAGGCATTTTTAAGCAAAGATATTGACGAGGCATTGAAATCGGTCAAGAACCCTGGCTCGGTTACTTGCCCGCGGTCATAAAAAAACGCCCCCTGGGAGTGGATAGTGTCCCTCCGGAAGTGACATAGTTTCCTCGCCTTCAAGGCGGGCGATAATTTTAACCACAGGAATACATTGACGTATTTCGAGGATTAAAATTTGAGCCCAACGCCGAAATCGGTAAAAATAGCCAGTTACGGATGGGCACTAGATAGAATTAATTGCGTTTGTGTGCAACCCCTTGGGCGGAGCTGTCAATTAGCAGCCTCCTCCAATACCTTTTTCAGGGCCTTCATTATTGTCACAGGCACCGGTCCTGATTTGGCATAAAGCCTCAAAAGAGCCTCGGAAACCTTCACCTTTTCCTCGACAGCCTTCCACTCAAGACCTTTTTTCTCAATTTGATCCATCACTTGAATCAACTCTGTTGCTTCCATTTAGATCCTCCCTATTTCTTTTCAGACGGATTTAAATCCGGCGGATATATGTATTTTGGATCCATTTCATAGGTCCAGGGCAGTCCCCACCACTGCCAGCCGTAATGCCTTCTATGGTCAAATCCGAATACCTTGTTTCTCTTTGCAAGCTGCCTGTAGAACTTGTGCTTGTTGGGGTCGGGATTAAAGGGAAACTCAGGCCCTTCAAATCCGTCCTCAACAGAGTAAATGTTTTTGAAACCCTCAGAGATAAGGTCTTTCCCGGCAGACAGGCTCCGAGTTCCATCCCGGCATATCAAAATTAGATTGTCTGTCTTTTTGAAGACCTTGGCAATTTCGCCGGCAAATGCCTTGTTTTTGCCCGTCATTTTATAGCCGTATATTTCATCGGCCTTTCCAAACTCCTGGGTAAGAAACATGTAGGGGAATAGATAGGCGCCTATGGGATGCCCCACGAACTGATATTCCGCCCTGGTTCTGACATCTATAAGATAGGTGTCAGGCACGGTATTGAGCATGTCATAGGCTTCTATGCTCAGGATTTTCTTTGGCTCCTGGGCCTGCGTTAGGCCAGGAATCATCACAAGAGCTATAAAGAGAAACGTTGCTGAAAAAGGTATTCTGCTGTGCCTCATAATAATTTGTCCCGTCCTTTGTTTGAAGCGGAACATTACCGCCCGGCTGCTCTTTAATAGCCCCGGAGCATTCGATTTGTCAATTAAAAAGCTCCTGCATGGGCCAAGTGCGCCTTGACAGAGAAAGCCCGGTGGCTAATAATCAGCCTAACGGTCATGCCCGGGGGGCAAAACGAAAGATGAAAATGCCGCATGTCATTAATCCAGGTTCCAAGGACTGGATAGCGGCCTACGCCTCTATGACTATCTATTTTCATATATTGGATCATTTTTATACTATCTGTAAAGAGGTTCGAATCCGACCGTATTTATGAGCATAATAAACCCATCGGCCTAACCGAACGAAATGAAGCCTTATAAGGAGTGATGCTATGACGGCAAGCAAAGTGTATTTCATGGATATGAGGGCAGGTTTTAAAAACAGCCTCACGGCAAAACTTATGCGCCTCATGGATGCAGGGGGGATATCGGATATAATAGGCGAAAGGGACCTTGTGGCGATAAAGCTGCATTTCGGAGAAAAGGGAAACACGGCCTTCATCCGTCCCATCTTCATCTCCCAGGTAGTTGAGAAGGTAAGACAGTTGGGTGGATCTCCTTTCCTGACAGACGCCAACACCCTTTACGCGGGCACAAGAGGTAACAGCGTCTCCCACCTCACAACCGCCATTGAAAACGGCTTTGCCTACTCCGTTGTCAAGGCCCCGGTTGTCATAGCCGATGGGCTCAGAGGGGGAGCATTCGAGCCCGTCAAGATAGACATGGAGATGGTTAAGACCGCTTATATAGGCAAGGAGATTCATGACGCGGACGCCCTTATTGGGGTTGCCCATTTCAAGGGTCATGAGGTGACCGGCTTTGGGGGAACACTAAAAAACATAGGCATGGGCTGCGCGGCCCGTAAAGGAAAATTAGACCAGCACTCAGGCCTCTCACCCAAGGTAAAGAAGAAAAAATGCATAGGCTGCGGTCTCTGCGCCGAGCACTGCGCCCAGAAGGCAATATCGCTCATAGACAAGAAGGCTGAGATAGACCCGAAGCTTTGTGTAGGATGCGCCGAATGTATCCTTATATGCCCGCAGGGTGCTATTGACGCTCAATGGGACAGCGATTCACCAAGGCTTCAAAAGAAGATGGCAGAATACGCCGCCGCCGTTATAAATAAGAAAAGGGGAAAAAGCCTTTTCATCAATTTCATTACATCCGTTTCCCCTGCCTGCGATTGTTACGGTCACAGCGATGCCCCCATAGTGGGGGACGTGGGAGTGCTGTTATCCAAAGATCCTGTTGCAATTGATCAGGCATCAGTTGACCTTGTAAACAAGCAGCCGGGCCTTGACGCATCCTGCCTTTCCTCCGGCAAAGGGCCGGGCCAAGATAAGTTCAGGGCCGTGTATCCAAGGATAGATTGGGAGGTACAGCTTGATTATGCCCAGGGCCTCGGTCTTGGAAGCAGGTCCTATGAGCTTATCAACATCTAACGGTCATGTCCTGAAAGGGGCATAACGAAAGATGAATATCACCCCCACCCATCCCTCCCCAGTCGAGGGGGAGGAAATATGCCGCCGCATCCCGACGTTTCGACGGTAAAGGGGGAGGAGTAAAGGCGAGGGACATTTTCATATAAAGCGCCTTGGAGGAGTTTAAGTTACTCCCAGTCCATTTATTTCTTTGTTGAAGTATATCGAATCCTGTGATATATGGGCAGTTTTTCCGTATATCACTAATGAACAAGTTAAGTTGAGGAGAATCAAATGGAAATTTTGGTGAAGAAAGCAGACGCAGGGGCACTAAAACCGAAACCGGCTGACGAATCTAAGCTGGGTTTCGGGAATATCACTACAGACCACATGTTTTTGATGGACTATGAAGCCGGCAAGGAATGGATCAACCCCAGGGTTGTCCCTTACGAAAACCTGTCCATCAGCCCTGCGGCTATGGGGATTCACTACGGCCAGGAGATATTTGAAGGGCTTAAGGCCTACAGGGGAAAAGACGGAGGTATTTATCTCTTCAGGGCGAGGGATAACTTCATACGTCTCAACAATTCCGCAAAAAGGCTCTGCATGCCCGAGGTGGATATGGACCTTGTGATGGAGGGCATGAGGAAACTCATTGTTCTGGATCGCGACTGGGTGCCAAGAAATGAAGGGACCTCCCTTTATATCAGGCCTACGATGATTGCGACGGAACCTCATCTGGGAGTAAGGCCTTCAAATTCATACATCTTCTTTATCATAGTAGGACCTGTGGGTGCCTATTATAAGGAAGGGCTCAATCCCGTAAAGATCTACGTCGAAAGCAAATACGTGAGGGCCGCCGTTGGCGGAACGGGTACGGCAAAGACAGCGGGCAATTACGCAGCAAGTCTTCTTGCCGCGGAAGAGGCCAAGGTGAAGGGATTTACCCAGGTGCTCTGGCTTGATGCCGCAAACCACCGGTTTGTGGAAGAAGTGGGCACAATGAATATGTTTTTCCTCATTGGGGATGAACTGATCACCGCGCCCTTAAACGGCAGTATCCTGCCAGGTGTTACCAGAGACTCCGTTATAAAGATCGCGGGTGACTGGGGCATAAAAATTACCGAACGGTCCTTGCCCATTGACGAAGTGATTGAAGCGGCTCAGAACGGCAAACTCAAAGAGGCATTCGGCACAGGCACCGCAGCCGTAATATCCCCCGTTGGGCAGATTACCTATAAGGAAAAGGACTATATCGTCGCAGGCGGGAAAATGGGAGAGCTTTCACACAGGCTCTACGATGAAATCACCGGCATACAGTACGGCAAACGGCCCGATAAACACGGGTGGGTCGAGCGCATTACGAAATAGAATCGAATCTGACGGCGCTATGATCCCTACCATCAAATGGGAGGACTCCCGGGTCCTCATGATTGACCAGCGGAAGCTTCCCGCAAAGGTGGAGTGGTACCACTGCCGCACCTATCGCGATGTAATACAGGCGATAAAAAAGATGGTCATAAGGGGTGCCCCGGCGATAGGTATTGCCGCGGCGATGGGCCTGAGTCTTGGGGCAGCTTCCATACGGGTATCGGGATTCAAGGAATTCAAGAGGCAGTTTGATTTAATCGCATCTGAAATGCTCCAGGCAAGGCCAACCGCTGTAAATCTCAAGTGGGCGGTTGAAAGGATGACCTCTTTGCTGGAGGCATCAAGGGGACTTAAGCTTGATGAAATGCGTAAGCTCCTTAAGCTTGAATCCCAGAGGATACTTGAAGAAGATATTGAGATAAATAAGGCAATAGGTATCGAGGGAGCCGTGGTGGTTCCTTATGGGGCGAACGTTCTGACCCACTGCAATGCAGGGGCTCTTGCGACAGGAGGCTATGGGACTGCCCTTGGGGTAATAAGGGCCGCCCACGAGCAAGGAAAGGGCATAAAGGTCTTTGCCGACGAAACCAGGCCATGGCTCCAAGGGATAAGGCTCACGGCATTTGAAATGATGGAAGAGGGCATTCCCGTAACCGTCATAGTTGACAGCGCCGCCGGTTCTCTCATGCGCCGAAAGATGATTGATCTGGTGATAACCGGGGCGGACAGGATCGCGGCCAACGGGGATACCGCCAACAAGATCGGGACCTATTCTCTCGCCGTGCTCGCGGGGGAGAACAATATCCCTTTTTACATTGCGGCCCCCTTATCAACCATCGATATCTCCATTGAAAATGGAGACCTTATACCGGTCGAAGAAAGAGATAAGGAAGAGGTCTGCAAGATGCGAGGACGCTGCCTCGGTCCAAAGGATGTCGAGGCCTTGAACCCGGCTTTTGATATTACCCCTGCGAAATACCTTTCAGGTATAATTACGGAAAAAGGCATTCTTAGACCACCTTTTGCGGATGCAATCAAGAAGGCCTTTGTATGCTGAGGCAAAGAAGTTGCTTTCGTACGAAGCCCGCATTGGGACGGCAGATGCGGAAGTTTCAGAAACAAGGCGTGCAAATCTAATCTAACCCTACTTTCGACGATAAATCAGCCCGCTATTCGCTGGAAAGAGATACCCTGATGATCTTCATAGTCTTTTCAGTAATGCGGAACCTGTTATCAGGTCTCATTCCGCAGATCCAGACGATCTCTCCCCTGCAGGTAAGTATCGGCACAAAGGGCCTTTCCATACGGGGGACCTTGCGGTCAATAAAGAATTCCTTCAGTTTCTTTGGCTGATCCATCCCCATCGGTATAAAGCGATCTCCCGGTCTAACGCCCCTTACTTTTAAAGGATATTTTATCAGTCCGGCATCAAGATATGCCTCATGAGGAGTGGCTGCGGAGGGATTAGAGCTGACACCTTTAAATTCCTCGACATTAATTATTTGGGGAGGGTACTGCATGTGATATCTCCCAGGGCCTGGGATGACCAATTCCTTCAGTACCGAAGGCCTGGCGCCTTTCTTTTCAAAAAGAACAAGATCATACTGACGCCTGACTGTTATGCCGTCAGGGAGCCTGACGGAGGCACTGGGGCTTAAATTCGCAATGAGGGTTTCCAGGGCTCGAATATGTACCTCCCCGACCCTGAAAAGATCTCCTTTCACCGCGATAACCGCATACCTCAAGACGCGACCCCTCAGAGCCGGATGAAGACTGTTCAAGGCAGTTATATCAAGAGCGATCGCACCTTCTCTTTCCTCTCTCTTAAGTCCCCCAAAGAGCCCTGACGCCTCCTTGGCGAGATAGGCTTCGTCCTGCCTCATGATGCCTGCAAGGCGCGTAAGGGAATTGATCACACTGGGCTGAACTTTTTCAAGGGCGGGAATCACCTCGAGCCGAATCCTGTTTCTAAGGTAAATATTAGAGTTGTTGGAGGAGTCAATCATGTACTTAAGGCCCCCTGATTGCAGATAGGAGATGATTTCATCCCTTTTTACAGCCAGAAAAGGTCTTATTATTATATCCTCCCTTACCGGGCTCATAGCCGAAAGACCCATCGGGCCTGAACCCCTAAGGAGCCTCATAAGAACCGTCTCTGCCTGGTCGTTGAGATTATGGGCGACTGCAATCCGCCTTGCCCCGCACCTTTCCCTGACGCCTTCAAGAAATGCGTATCTGGCCTTTCTTGCCTGCTCTTCCTTTGACCCCCCGCCAGGTTGCGGCCCTTCTCTCCACTCATCGGTTTCAAGAGGGATATCATATAGCTTTGACAGGGATTGCATGAAACGGGTTTCCTCTTCATCCTCTCCGGACCTCAGGAGGTGGTTGAAATGGGCTATTACAAGGCTTATCCCGAGACTGTCTTTGAGTCGGTAGAGCACATCAAGCAGGCAGACCGAGTCAGGTCCCCCCGAGACCGCCACGACGACGATGTCTCCCTTCTCTATCATCCCATGGCGCAGGATGGCGCTTTGCGCCTTTTCGATAACGCTTCCTGCCTTTGACTTCCCATCCTTCTTCATAGCTGATCGTTTGGATTCCCTTCTGCTCAGACATATTAACAATCCATCATGACTATCACAATTGCTTTGAAAGGGATTGGATAAGGCGCATATCAGCCAGGCCCTCACGGCCTACAAGTGCAGAAGGCATCTGTACCCGTCAATTAATAAGACTCTGTGGCATAAGCTGTGGACAGTAAAGCTTTGATTTTTCCTTGTCGTTTAATTATATTTTCCCAAAATTGCCTGCCAGGCAATTTTGGCAACTATGATCGAAACACAAAAAAACAAAACTCGGCACCCTCGAAATGCAGCTTCTCTCATTCGCGCAGATGAGAAAGAAAGACATTCTTTAACGTGAAAATATCTCCGGTTAATTTTCATTGCTGTGCATGGCCGTTAGGCCATGAGCGTCTGGGTAAAAATGGTTTTGACAACGGGGCGCACTTTAAGGGATAGAGGGAACCCATGGATGAGCCAACGGCAATCAGTAGCGTTGACGATGTTTTCTCCTCCCGCTATAGTGATGTTTTTGCAGTGGATACAATACTTGGGGAGACATATTGGAGAAGGAAAGATTCTTTAAGGGACTGAGGGCGGTTTTCAATCCTTCGTCTGTCGCCGTTGTGGGGGCATCAGAGAAGCCAGCCAAGCTTGGCTTTCATGTGATGAAAAGCCTTACCCGGGGAGGCTATGAAGGGGCTATAATTCCGATTAACCCCAGCTCAACAGAGGTTATGGGCATAAAGGCCTATCCATCACTCACTGAGTATCCCGGAACCCCTGATATGGCGATAATAGTAGTGCCGGCAGCTCATGTCGCCTCCGTATTGGCGGAATGCGGGAAAAAATCCGTAAAGGGGGTAGTCCTGATCACGGCCGGATTCAAGGAAATTGATGATCCTTCAGGGGCGTTACTTCAGAAAGAAGTCGCCCTCCTTGCGGACAGTCTCTCCATCCCTGTGATAGGACCCAACACATTCGGTATAGTAAATCTGCACGCCCGCTTAAACGCATCATTTACACCGGAGTTTTCCCTTGTCAGAGCCGGCGGAGTGACCCTGGTAAGCCAGAGCGGTGGGATATCACACCTTCTGGGGTTCCTTGCCATGAAGCAGGGGATCGGGATGGCCAAGATCATAGGGCTTGGCAACAGGCTCAATGTGGATTTCGCAGACCTATTGCCTTTTCTTGCCGAGGATGAAGAGACAGGAGCCATCGCCCTGTATATAGAGGGTCTTGACAATCCCCGGCCTCTCCTTGAAGAGGCGAAGAAACTCCTGGGCAGAAAACCTGTAATCGCATACAAGTCCGGAGCAGGGACGAGGGGTGACGCCGCATCAAGGTCACATACGGGATCTCTTGCAGGAAGAGGAGAGATATATGACGGAGCGCTCCATCAGGCATGCATTGTAACGGTTAAGAGCCCTCAGGCCCTTCTTGACGCAGCACGGGTGCTTGCTTCATGCCCGGGACTCAAGATGAATACCGTAGCAATCCTCACCGGCCAGGCCGGGCCCGGCATGGCCGCCTCTGATGTGTGCGAGACCGAGGGCATGAAGATAGCCGTCTTTTCAACGCAGACACAGGAAAAGATCAATGCCCTTCTTCCGCCTCTTGCCATGAGGACAAACCCTGTTGACATGGGGCCAGCCTGGTACGACGCTCGCGCCATCGAAGGTATAGTCAGAGCAGCACTTGACGATGAAGCGGTAGGGGGAGCGCTCATCCTTATGATGTTTGCTTCGGCAAACAGAGATGTGCTTCCCCGCATAAAGGACTTTTTTCTTGAATGGAAGCAGAAAAAGCCTGTCATCACATGCTTTTCTGCGCCTGAAGGCATCTGGGATGAAGACATTAGGATATTGGAGGAGGCCGGAGCAATTGTAAACTTTCCGACTCCGGAAAGAGCCGCTTCCGCTATGTCTGTTTTAGGGCGCTACAAGACACTAACCCTCATGCCCTTTTGGGGCACAACGAAAGATGAAAATCACTCCCACCCCTCCCAGCCACTCGGCTGAGGAGGGATAAAGGGAGGGGATATTTGAAGATAAAACGAAACGCTTGGAGGTAGGACGTGGAAATAATAGAGAAAGCAAAGAGCGAAGGTAGATCAACACTTTCAGAACATGAATCCAAAGAACTGCTCAAGGCCTACGGAATCCCTGTGGCAAAGGAAAGGGAGGTCCTGGACGAAGACGCATTCAGAGCCGCGATCGCTGAGATCAAATTTCCTATGGTCATAAAGGCATGCGCCCCGCATCTGAGTCATAAGACTGAGAGGGGACTTGTAAAGGTAGATATTAGGAGTGAAAAGGAGGCCCTGGAGGCGTACAGCCATATCAAGGCTGAGACCGCGAAAGAGGGCGCAAACGTCCTTGTGCAGGAGATGGTCAAGGGACAGCGTGAGCTTGTGGCAGGCCTTACAAGAGATCCTCAGTTCGGGCCGTGTGTGATGTTCGGATTGGGAGGGATATTCACGGAGATACTTAAGGACGTGTCTTTCCGCGTGGCCCCTATTGAGATGAGGGATGCCCTTGAGATGATGAAAGAGATAAAGGGAAGAAAGATTCTTGATTCAGTGAGGGGCATGCCTCCGGTAGATCTTGAGGCTCTGGGAAAGATACTTATCACCCTGGGAAATATCGGTTTGGAAAATGATGAGATACAGGAGATAGACATTAATCCCCTGATACTAAAGGGCTCGGAACCCGTAGCGGTTGATGCACTTGTGGTTTTGGTCTCCTGATTCTATCGTTTCGCACAACATAGTTGATGGTCTCGTAAAAAGTCCAAAGTTGCCTATTTCCGCCATTGCGGCCAAGCCTGTCCCGGCCCCCGATCCGGGAGCCGGAATGAAAATGCTCCTTCGCTTTACTCCTTGCCCTTTACCGTCGAAACGTCGGGATGCGGCGGCATTATTTTTCTCCCTCGACGGGGGAGGGCGGGGTGGGGGTGATTTTCATCCTTCGTTGTGCCCCAAAAGGGCATGAGCGTTTATATGAAAACCCCCCTTCGCTTCACTCCTCCCCCTCGACGCTGGTCTTAATACACGCTTGACACCGGGGGTATGAAGTGCTACATAGGGGTCATGCATGTTTGTGGTCAATATATCTCCAGCTCCGTGCTGGAGCGGA
>MNYJ01000119.1 GCA_001874005.1 Desulfobacteraceae bacterium CG2_30_51_40 | reverse complement strand
ATCTGGTAGAGAAAAACTGAGCGCATAGACCCTGAACAGGTGGAAGATAGTTAGTGTCCATCCGGAAATGAGATAGTTTCGTCGAGTTCAAGGCGGGCGATAATTTTAACCACAGGAATACATTGACGTATTTCGAGGATTAAAATTTGAGCCCAACGCCGAAATCGGTGAAAATAGCCATTTCCGGATGGACACTAGATAGTCATAGAGGCGTAGGCCGCTATCCAGTCCTTGGAACCTGGATTCCGGATCGAGTCCGGAATGACATGCGGCATTTTCATCTTTCGTTTTGCCCCCCGGGCATGACCGGTTATATGAAAATGCCCCTTCCCTTTATTCCTCCCCCTCGAAGGGGGAGGGAGGGGTGGGGGTGATTTTCATGTTTCGTTGTGCCCCGACAGGGCATGACCGTTAGTCAATTGTCGAACCCTTGGAAATGGGCTCTATCCAGGCCTCACCACCAAATGCATCGGAAAGTTCTTCTGCAATCAGCTTCATATCCTCCTTCGTTTTTGTTTCAACCACAAGATCATAATCATCGAGTATCTTCAGACGTCCGTGCCTTTTAACTATCTCCTCGGTCAGATGGACATCTGCGGTGACCCAGCCCTTCATCCTTGCAAGGAGTTCAGTTCCCTTGAAACCGCGCTCTATGACAAGATCAACCCGCCTCTGCTTTGCCTCCCAGCCGACAACGGCAGGCTTCTTGAGAACGGGCCGAACCGGATCATGCATGGCAGCGCACTTAAACCAAAGTAACGCCCTTTCCATTTTCATCTCCTTATTGACAGCAAACTCCAATCAGTGACAATAGGATATTGAAACGCGAGCGTCAAGGTTGAGAAGACCTGCGCTTTTAAGTCATGAGAATTTTCTGAAGTGAGGATTGGAGATGGATGTATTATCCGCAATGAAGAGCAGAAGAAGTGCCAGAGCCTATCTCAAGAGGCCTGTTCCAAGGGATCTAATAGAGGATATCTTCACAGGCGCAGGTCGAGCGCCTTCCGCCATAAACCTTCAGCCATGGGAATACACGGTGCTGCAGGGGGAAGAGAAAGACCGCCTGGTAAGGCTTCTTTTGAAGATTCACGCAGAGCGCAAGGTCTCCTGCGGACCAGGGACTTCCGGACGTCTGCCGGAGAGGTTTGCCGCGCGAAGCCGCCTGGCTTCTAAAATCATGACCCCTGCCATTGAAAAGATGGGAGTCCCTTTCAACAGATTTATTGAGGAAGGGAGCTGCTCGTTTTACGGAGCCCCTGTTGCAGTAATCGTAACCATGGACAGGTTATTCCCAAAGATACGCTATTTGGACATAGGTTTAAGCGTGGCATACCTCCTGCTCGCGGCCCAGGGAAAGGGGCTTTCCACCTGCCCCATAGGCCTCATTACCGCATATGGAGATGAAATAGCCGAGGCCATAAGCCTACCCGAATCCAAAGAGGTGGTCCTCGGTATAGCCATGGGATACGCCGACGAATCCGCTCAGGTCAATTGCGTTAAGACCGACCGCGAACCCCGGCAGGAGATCGTATCCTGGTACGAATAGAGAAGGCGGGTCAACTTAAGGCGGGCTATTCCCGCAACCCGGATCCCAGCGTACAGTCTCGTCATTCCGGCATGCCCTAAGCCGGAATCCACTCCGCCGTATTCCTGTATACCGGCCAAAACCGTGCCGGAAGGTTAAAATTGCAGATAAAGGATGCCGAAGTTTCTTGTTTTTTGTGACAGGAAGCTTTGGAATAAGGCACTAAAGTGATGCCGTATGGGCCCCATCGGGCCTTTATTGCTCGTGGTGATGCAGGATATCTCCGGTCGGATGCGCATGGTAGTGACTGTGAAGGATGCTGGAATCTCCGTTATAGACTACCGCTCCTTTTTGGATGCTGTAAATCTCGCGGGTTGTCTTTACCAGGAAGTCGTATTCATGTGATACGATCAAGTAGGTTATGGAAAGTTCATTCAAGAACTCTATGATCCTCCCGCAGGTCTCGAGATCCAGGCCGGTAGTCGGTTCGTCGAGGAGCAGGAGTTCAGGTCTGCACGCAAGCACGGTAGCGAGGGAGACAAGTTTTTTTTCGCCCCCTGAGAGCCTGTGGGTAAGTCTATCCTCAAAGCCTTTAAGATTTAGCTTCTCCAGCGTCTCAATGGCTATGCCTCTTGCCTCATTAGGGCTTTTCCCCTGATTCAACACCCCGAATGCAACATCTTCTATGACTGTCGGACTGAACAGTTGGTCATCCGCGTTCTGAAATACAAACCCGATGCGCCTCCTGGCCTCAACAAAATCCTTTTCCTTTGAGACGGTTTTTCCGAAAAGACGGACCACACCCGCTGAAGGTCTCAAAAGGCCCATCAATATATGGAGGAGCGTGGTCTTTCCGCTTCCGTTAAAGCCTATGAGACCCACCCGCTGGCCCTTAAGAAGGGTAAAATCAAGGCTGCTGAGCACTGCGCGCCCGTCGCCGTAAGAAAAACCTACTCCCTTAAGCTGGATCAATGTATCGCGATCATCCATTCCGTCATACCTATAGCGCACACTCCAACCGACATCGCCACTGAAAAGAATATGTCTTCCAGGGACACCCTGTATTGCGTAAGGCAATAGAACTTTCCCTCAAAACCGCGGCACTTCATAGCCTGATGTACCCTTTCGGCCCTGTCCCATGAACGCACAAAAAGCATTCCTATAAGGTAGGCATAGGTCCTGTAGGTGTGAAGACTGGTCCGTGCCTTAAAGCCCCTGATCCTGATCGCCCTGAGGAGTCTGTTGTATTCCTCTTCTATCACAAAGACGTAACGATAAGTCAGGAGAAGAAGGGTAACCACCTTCACCGGAAATCCAAGTCCCTGCATAGCATGGCCCGCGGCGGCTACAGGCATTGTCGCAACCAGGGCGAGAAATGCAAGGAAGATGGCATTTGACTTGATGGTGACTGAAGCCGCATAAATGATACCTTCCCTCGTCGCGGCAAGAGGGCCTATTTCAAAAATCGTCTCCCCATCGAAGGTAAAAGGCACAACTATCCAGAAAAGAAGGATAATTGAATTTACGACGATCAGTCTTTTGAAAAGGGCCTTTACCTGCAGGCGGGCAAGGGCTGTAATCAGGATTGAAAGGACCAGTGCCAGAATCATTGGAATCGGTCTGGAGACGAGAGCCACCGGTATGGAGTAGGCAAGCGCAGCCAGGATTCTTACCCTTGGATCAAGCCTGTGCATAAGCGAATCCCCGGTTGCAAAAACTTCTTCTATCACGCCATGCCTTCCTTTGAAGCCTGCCTTTTCGACCTGAAATATGCCGCAAGGCCCACAAGCCCGATTATATAGCCTATACCGCCCATTATGTCCCTCAAAGAAAAATCCTTTTCCCGGGAAGCAATAATTATCTCTGTCAGAGGCCTTAACTTTTTTCCCACCGCGTCTTCAATCATCTTTCTTATTTCAGCGGCATCAACTTGAAGAGCGGCTTCAGGCCGGGAGGGACTCCTTTCCCCGGAAGCCTCCTCTTTGGATGCGGAAGCCCCCGAATCCTGTTTTTTGCCCTCATCCTCTACTACTAGATTCCACTCACCCCTGTGCCCCTGCCCTGCTTCAACCACAATCGTCAAGGCTCCTCTGGCAGGGATAGCGAATGCATAGGAGCCTTTTTCGTCTGTTTTACCCTCGTGGATGAGCTTCCCAGTTTCATCCATCACCTTAATAGCACCGCCCATTACTCTTTTGCCGCCGGCAAACTTGGCCTCCACCATTATCATGTCTCCGTCCACCCAGGCAAATACATTGACCCTGTGGGCCAGACAATCCGACTGCAATCCCAGAATAATCAAGGCGGCGACAAGAAAAACCGCTATCATATAGAAAATATTTTTCTTACCTATCACTTTCCACCTCTCTATCATTTTTCGCTGCTCAAAAGCCCTTCCCGCTGTAGCTCTGTGCTTTACAGCTCTGCCGATCCGTCCTCAGTCTCTCTAGCTTAGTGTCCATCCGGAAATGAGATAGTTTCGTCGAGTTCAAGGCGGGCGATAATTTTAACCAAAGGCATACATTGACGTATTTCGAGGATTAAAATTTGAGCCCAACGCCGAAATCGGTGAAAATAGCCATTTACGGATGGGCACTAGCCTAGTGGTCTTAGCGGCTCAGTCCTCCATTCGCCGCCAATACATAATGAGCGTCCCTGTCATTCCGTAAGCCGCCTCAACAAATTATGTCACTCTCCCATTCTGTTTTTCCGCCGTTTCTTCTCCGGTTGTCAAGTTAGCAGTTCCGGCTTCACCTTAAGGAAGAAAGTCGCGCAGAAAGCAGTCACGATCCCCTCAATAACCATAACGGGGAAGTTGGCCGCTATGAGCATCCATGATACCGCAAAAAAATCCTCCCTGGTGAAGATCAATGCCGCCGCAACCAGCAAAGCGCTCAAGAGCACTGCCAGGAAGCCGCAGGCAAATCCTGCGGCTATTGACCATTTTCCCCCTTTTCTTATAAGGGGCCTCAATGCGATATAACCTATGACGGCGGGCAGTGCCATGATAACCGTGTTGACCCCCAGGGTCGTCAGCCCCCCGAACTGGAAAAAAGCCGCCTGAAGAATAAGGGCGACCAATATAGCCGGAAACGCCCCCCATCCCAGAATAAGACCCACGATCCCGTTAAGCACCAGATGGGCGCTTGAAGGCCCGACCGGCACATGAATAAGGGATGCAACAAAAAAACAAGCAGAAAGCATACCGGCCCTTGCAATTCTGTCATAGTCAAGTCTCTTGAGACCGATCCCAGTTCCAACAACAGCCAGTGCAGCTCCCGACAATAGAACCGGCCCTGAAAGCACTCCCTCTGATATATGCATCTAACCCCCCAATCTGATAATATTATTCATTTGCTGCCAAGTCTCAAAAAATAAGAGCAAGCTGGACCGTGAAAAGATCGCGCGTGTCCGAAACCGACCCCTCTGAGTTAAGATTATTGCCATCGTATTTACCGTGGAGATATTCGCCCGATATTACCGTACTGTCAAATATCTCATAACTAACACACAGACCGAACTGGCTTTCGGGATAAAGACCGAACATATCCTTAGAACCCTCGTATTTTCCTGCAAGCTGAAGGCGTTCAATAGGCCTGAATGCAAGCTCGAAGTTCCACGCAGCAGGCCTGCTTTCCTTTGCATTTCCGTCCCTGTCAAGGGCATAGTTCATTTCCCCGGCCTCGAACCTGTCAAACGCGCTTATGTATTCAGCACCGAAGCTGAAGCGGCCATATTCTGCGGTAAGATAACCCGCTGCCCCTCCGACCCTGTCTTTTACAGCTTTTCCGTCAAGGCCGTCAGGTCCCTGAAGCGTATCGGTCTCTCCCACATTATTCAAATAGGATGCTCCGGCAACTATTGAAACCCCTCCCAACGTACCTTCAGGATTATGGAAGTGCGCATCTGCGAAAAACCCTTTTATCCTGCTTTCATCTTCGCCGACCTTAAGGACATCACCCCTGAAGACCCCCAGGCCGGTTGTGAACCAATCGTTTCTCCAGCCTGCCTGTGCCGCAGTTTCCTGGATTTCGAACACCTCAAGCGTAAGAGGATCTGATACAAACCAGGTATTCAATTCGCCGAAGTGAGGATAATACCTTCCTGCCACTGCGTAAAAACCCATGGTTTCCTCGACCCCGCCTATTGTGATCGTCCCTTCATCAACCGTAAGATCAGTCTCGTCCTGTTCGTAGAGAAGCCTTATGGTGCCTGAGACATATTTATTTACCGTAACCTCCGCTCCCAGTTCCACGGTGGCAAGCGTTATATTGTCATCTCTTCGGCTGTCTTCGGAGTCAGCCTGGCTGGGATCTTTTGTCTTGATCATTTCACTGCTTCCCTCTACCTCGATAAGACCTGAGAGCTTTATCTTGTCTGTCCATTGCACGCCACCCCCTTTTTCTCCCTCACCCTTCGTCTCCATAGGAACCCCGCCTTCCGCGTGTCCCTTGGTATGAGAAAGCTCTTCATCGGTTTTGGCTGCCCTGGTCTCAAGTTCCTTTATCCTTTCATCCCTTTTTTGTATCTCTTTTTCAAGTTCATTAAGCCTTGTCTTCATAGCAGACAGCTCTCTTGCGATATCAGCGTTGGAAATATCCTGAGCTGAGCAGTAACCGCGCGGCAGAAGGACAAACGCGGAAATGATCGTCAATAATGGAATAAACATCATAGATCGGCGCATGGTTCTTCCCCCTTTCTACCTGCTCTTCCAGTCTTTGAACTCGACCCAGATGACCGCGCCCAGCTCGTGATCCTTATCTTTCCCGTCCTTGGGCATCTTGGTATCAGAGGTGACAAGCCCTGCAAAGCCCCACCATCCGGCTTTCGGGACAGCATAGGTAAAGACCCCGTTACCATCGGCCTTAAGACTTTGAGTGATCATGTATTCAGTCGGGGCATGTGCCTTTTTGTCTTTGTTGTAGTATTCCACCTCAACTGTCGCGTAGGGTACCGGCTTGCCGTCAACCTTGACTATCCCCTGGAAGAGGTTTCCTGCATAAAGCCCGAAAGGTCTTGTAAGCGGAATTATCTCGGCCTTGAGCCCGATCTCTTCATCCCAGCCGTCTTCGTCTCCGAAGGCTGCCGCCACCGTTTTTGTATAGTGAGAAATGAATGAGTCTTCGGCCTCCTCCCAGTAGGGTTCCGGCTCCATGTAGAAGATCATGGTGCCGGGTTTCTCTACCTTGTAATCGGCCTTCCAGGCCTTACGCTCCAACACCTTTACCTCATTGAGCGCCTTAAGGAGATCTTTCTTTGCTCCTCCGACCAAAACTCCGAAAGCCTTAGGCCTAGCCATGTCCATGCCGACCATCTCCATGGGATGAGAAAATGAGACCGTGATATTTAATTTGGTACTATCTCCCTGCATAACCATAGAATCTGATGGTATAACCATACCGAAGTGGGCAAGGGCGTCAGACACGGCAAAACACAGCACCAGACAGGCAAGAACAACAATAATCCTTTTCATAATCCAAAACTCCTTTTTCAAATGGCTGGAATAAAATTCAAAAGGCCATAAAGGCCTGCTCCCCGTTAAGGGTTTACAGGCCTTCATGGCCTCATTTTTCAAAAAATTAGTTTTTCCCGCGCAGGCTTCCTGCCTGCATTTATGGGCAATTATAGAAAGCCCCTCGACCTCTGTCAAGCAAAAAAATCCGTGGTGCCCAAGACCTTTCTCACCGAGGCTTGAACCTTAGACCATTATGGTCAATTCTCCATAGCGGATGTTTCTTGCCCCCTTGCTTATTACCGGCCCCAGGGTTTCAGCTTATCAGATTGACGCGGATATGATCTGTTTTGTGGAACCCTGGGCCTGAACAAACGCTTTGCGGAATTCGCAGCTACTTTCCAGATACTGCCTTCCTAGCCCTTTCAAGCAGCACTTCAAGGGTGGGCTTCGCTCTGGCCACAACGGCAATCTGGTAAGAGAATAAAGAGCGCGAAGCCCTTATCGCAAGGCTGTTAATGGAAAGACATAATCCTGCAAAACCGGTCCATCCGAATGCCAGAGGATAAGGGGCAGGGATACCCTTTTCCTTTAGAATCACAAATCCCGACATCTCCAGGGTGCGCCTGAGTGACCTGAAGGTGAAAAGCCTTGTGTGCTCGAGATCAAGGATGCCTCTTCTGCCGTAGTTAAAAAGACCCAGAAATAGACTCAGACGCGTCATTATGAAACCGACATTGGCAACCGTAATGACAATATCCGTATGATTTTCCGAAAAACGATCCCTTATCCTTTCAAAGAACAGTTCAGGAGCACGAAGCTGGTCAATTACGTCGAGCGCCAGGATGGTCTTAAAGTCCCCCGGCAATTTGCTCAAATCAAATTTATCTATGTCGGCCGTAATATGCTCGGATGAGTCCTGTGGCGTATCATCAAAGTGCTTTTCCACAGAAACGACAGAGCAGCCCTTTTTCTTCAGTTCCTTCTCCATGAGACAAGGCCCTGAGCCCAGATCGAGAACCCTTGTTCTCGGAGGCACTGCATCAAAGGCGAATTGATGGGAGCTGGGAAAACCAAATTTGGGAACGTAAGGATATCTCTTTCCTTCCGTGTCAAACCTGGGATGATAGAATATCCCCCACCTTTGAACCCTAGACTGCACAGAGGAAATGATGATTTTTATTCCATAACGGATCTCGTTTACACGCGATATCTCATCCCCGTAAAAGGTTGGGATAGGGACTTCAAGAATTCTTTTTTTCTTTAATAATAGCTGGATTATGATATCTGTATCAAAGTCAAAGTAATCTGAGTTATATTTAAACGGGATGGAACTTAATGCCTCTGTGCTGTAGGCCCTGTATCCGCTGTGAAACTCGCTCAAGTGCGCACCGAGGATCCTGTTTTGAAGAAATGTCAGAGCCTTGTTTCCAAGCCACTTATAGACAGGCATGTCCCCTTTGAGAGCGTCTCCCTTCTTCATCATCCGGGAGCCGAAAACGGCGTCCGCCTCACTTGCAATTATCGGCCTTATGAGACGATCCAGGTACTCAGGGGCGTACTGACCGTCTCCGTGCAGGAGCACCACCGCGTCGAAGCCCTGCTGGATCGCGTAGAAATATCCTATCTTCTGGTTCCCGCCGTAACCCTGGTTGACCGGATTGAAAAGCACGGTTATGGGGCGGGATCCCTCTTTCTCTGAAAATGCCCTGGCCCTTTTGAAGGTGTCATCCCGTGAGCAGTCATCTATGAGAAGCACCTCGGAATCGTAAAGCTCGTTGGTCCAGACATCCCCGGGAATACGTTCAAGTACTCCCTCAATGAATCTTTCCGCATTATAGGAAACAATAAAGATAAGGGCCTTAGCCTTTTTTGAAACTTGATGGCGTCCTGCGACGCTGTGATTATCTATCTTCATATACCCCCACGCCCGGATACGGGCACAAAGAATGATGAAAATACAACACTCTTCCCTTGCCTGTCCAGAATGAAAGACAAGAAAATCTGATCGTGAACAGCTTGCCAATGCATAGGTATCTTGATAAATCCCATCCCATGAGGCAATTTCAAAACTCACAGTTTCGTCATTGCCCGACTTGATCGGGGAATCCAGCCCGGCCTTCAATCAATGCCCTATGGATTTCGGGCTTTCGACGGAATGATGAGTGGCCATCATAGTTTTGCAATTGGCTCCCATCTCTATTTATTGCAATAGATGCCGTGCTTCATTTTTCCTTGACACCATGGCGCCTTGTACAATATATTTCATGTTTAAAAAACAACGCGTTATCAGCTCACCTCACCCATTGCCTGGCTTAGTACCCTTAGCAAAGGAGGCAGACTATGAAACATGCGATCGTAGGTACCGGAATTGCCGGGACCCTCGCCGCCGAATCCATTCGCAGGGTTGATCCCAACGCCTCTATCACACTGATCGGTGATGAGCCTTATCCTCCATACTGCCGGCCCATGATAAGCATGCTACTTGAAGGAAGCATACCGCCCGAGCGCATGGCGATTCGTGGAGCAAACGATTTTCGTTCTCTTAACATTGATCTTCTAACCGGAGAACGTGTAAGTCTCATCCACCCGAAAGAAAAAAACCTTGAAACGGCAAAGGGGAAGATCATCTCGTTTGATAGGCTCCTTATAGCAACCGGCGCTGATCCGGTTGAGAGCAAAGCGGATGGATCCCACCTGCGAAACATCTTCACCATGAGAAACCGCCGCCATGTGGAGGCCATGCTGGAGGTCATGCCGGAGGTGAGAAGCTCTCTAATAATAGGAGGCGGGCTGGTAGGACTCAAGGCGGCGCATGCCCTTAACCGGAGGGGAATAAGTGTCACCATGGTCGAGAAGCTGGATCATCCCCTGCCCCTGGTTACAGACCGCAAATGCGGCTACGCTGTAGCCAGAAGTCTGGAGGCTATGGGAATCGCCCTGAGGATGAGCGCTACTGTTGCGGCCTTCGAAGGAAACGGCAGGGTCCGAGAGGCACTTCTTTATGACGGATCAAGGATATCCTGCGATCTGGTTGTCCTGGCCGCAGGTTCAACCCCTGCCGTTCCTTCCATTAAAGAGGGCCGGATACGCATGGGACGTGGGATCCTTGTGGACGATTTTCTGGAAACCGATGAGAAGGGTATTTACGCGGCAGGAGACGTGGCAGAGGCAATGGAGGTTATATCCGGGCAAAAGAAAGTAAATGCCGTATGGCCGGTCGCAGCTGAACAGGGAGTCGTCTCCGGAATGAACATGGCCGGCAGAAATGTTCCCTACCAGGGAGCAATTGGCCGGAACGTAGTGCGTATCGGAGATCTGGATATGCT
>MNYJ01000203.1 GCA_001874005.1 Desulfobacteraceae bacterium CG2_30_51_40 | reverse complement strand
AGGGGCCATAAATGAGGATGGATGAAAAGGGTCTGTAACGAAATAAACAGCGAAGTTTGCGAGGAGAGATGTCCGAGTTGGCCGAAGGAGCGCGACTGGAAATCGCGTGTGCTACTCAAAAGTGGCACCGAGGGTTCGAATCCCTCTCTCTCCGCCACATGTCCAAGAGCATGACCGCCTACGCCTTTATCGGGCACCAGAGCCAGCCCCTCTTCTTTGCCACCCGATCCTCATGTTTTAGCGGATAGATAAATGGTTGAAGGCTTCGTAAGAGACAATTTTGCCACCCTGCATTTCCTTGCGGCGCTTGGCGACAAGGACTGCGCCGCTCGTCATTGCAGCCTGGGCGCAAGGACGAGAGGACCCGCAAAACGCAGCAGGTGGGCTCCTCATAAAAACGACACAATTGATTTCCGGGTGCGCCATGGCCTATGAAGTTATTGCCAGGAAATGGCGTCCTCAGGTGTTCCAGGACGTGGTGGGGCAGGAGCACGTCACTCAAACCCTTATCAATGCCATAAAAAATGAAAGAATCGCCCATGCCTATCTATTCGGAGGGCCAAGGGGCGTAGGCAAGACCTCGGTTGCGCGCATCTTTGCCAAGGCCATTAACTGCCCGGAGGGGGAGCCGGGGACGCCTTGCAACCATTGCAGGAGCTGCCTTGAGATAACAGATGGCTCTTCAACGGATGTGCAGGAAATTGACGGGGCAAGCAACAGGGGCATTGACGAGATAAGGGAACTAAGAGAAAATATTAAGTATCTTCCATCATCGGGGAAATACCGCGTCTATATAATTGACGAGGTTCACATGCTGACTCTGCCTGCCTTCAACGCGCTACTTAAAACCCTGGAAGAGCCTCCTCCCCATGTAAAATTCCTGTTTGCCACAACCGAGTCAAACAAGGTTCCCATAACCATCCTCTCAAGATGTCAACGGTTTGATTTCAAAAGAATACCTTTGGACCAGCTTGCCGGCCAATTGAAGCATATCGCCAAGCAGGAAGGCGTGACCATAGGTGACTCGGCGGTAAGCCTTATAGCAAGGGCCTCTGAAGGAAGCATGAGAGATGCCCAGAGCCTCCTGGACCAGGTCATCTCATTTACAGGTAAGACCGTTAGTGGGGAGCTGGTTCACAAGATACTGGGCATTATAGACAGAGAAACACTTCTTTCAGCCACAAAAGCGGTTATTGAAGGAAATGTGGCAAAATGTATTGAGATTATTGAAGAGCTTTACAACCACGGCTATGACCTCAAGGACTTCTACAGGTTATTGATGCATCAGTTTCGTATGCTGCTTTTCTGCACTCTTCTCCCCGACTTCAAACCTATCGAGATGACAGAAGCTGATGCCGCCGAATTGAGAAAGCAGGCCGGATCTGCGGGTGAGACAAAACTTCAGATGTATCTCGATTTTCTTATCCACAGGGAAGAAAACATGAGGCAAAGCTCATACCCAAGGCTCATCCTGGAGACAACTCTTATAAAGCTTTGCAGAGTAGAGGACTTCCTTTCTCTAAGCGATATTCTAAAACATCTTATCAGGTTAGAGAAAAACATCCCGGGGCCTTCTTTTGCGCCTCAGCCAAAGAAAATCATGGAAGATCAGCCGATTTCAGCGTCCTCTTCGACGGGCTATTCATCTCCTCAAAAAGGGGAAGCCGCCGGAAAAGATGTGGAGAAGAATTGGGATGATTTTATTAAGTTTCTGTCACGCAAGGACAGGTTCCTCTCCACTATGATAAACGGGGCTGTATTCAAAGGCATAAAGGGCGAAGCTATTTGTCTGGAAGTAGGATCCAATTCATTTGCAGCGGGGTATCTTGGATCATCCGACAAGGCTGAACAGATCTCAAGGCTCGCGCAGGAGTTCTTCGGGAGGAGGTTACGGGTGGAGCTTACAAGGAACGCATCTGAACCACTAGGCGAGCCTGTCAAGCCCTCTCCGGCCTCCCGCAAGGGCGACCTGGAATCATCTCCTTTGGTTCAGGGGGTCCTTTCCATGTTTGACGGGGAGATACTAAGAGAGCATAAAGACACCAAGGAGGAAAAGAAAATATGAAGGGAATACCCAATATGGGGCAACTTCTTAAGCAGGCTCAGGCCTTTCAGGGCAAGATGGCAAAGGTCCAGGAGGAAATGGGACAAAAGACGATTGAGGCAACCGCCGGGGGAAGTATGGTGACTGCTGTCGTAAACGGTAATCAGGAGCTTTTGTCCATAAGGATTGATCCTGTAGTGATAGACCCCTCAGATCCGGAGATGCTGCAGGATCTGGTAGTAGCGGCCGTCAACGATGCCATGTCGAGGGCCAAGGCCATGGTCAATGAGGAAATGGGCAAGCTGACCAAAGGCATCAGTATTCCCGGGCTTCCCAATCTGTTTTAGCCGGCGTGACATGCAGGGATACTACGCGCCGGCACTGGAAAACCTCATAGGCCTTCTGACCAGACTACCCGGCATAGGCCAGAAATCAGCTACAAGGATAACCCTTTTCCTCATGAGGGATAAGACCTCGCTCGCCTTGGACACGGCACGGGCACTTTCGGAAATAAAGGAAAAGATACGCTTCTGCTCCGTCTGCTTTAATTTCACTGAGACGGATCCCTGCCCTATATGCAGCAGTCCGGCAAGGGCGGATGGAACCGTTTGCGTAGTAGAGGGTCCGGGGGATCAACTGGCCATCGAGGAAGCAGGTTTCTTCAAGGGAAGATATCACGTTCTCCACGGGGTTCTGAGTCCCCTCGACGACGTCGGGCCGGAAGACCTCAAGATAGGAGAGCTGATAGCCAGGATAGAGACGGAACAAGTCAGTGAAGTGATACTTGCGACAAATCCTACCGCCGAAGGAGAAGCAACCGCTTCATTTATAGCCAAGACGATTACATCGCGGCATCCGGCGCTCAAGGTAAGCAGGATAGCCTTGGGGATTCCAATGGGCGGAGACATCAAGCACACGGACCGAATGACCATCGGTCACTCCTTCCGCAGCCGAGTGCGAATCGGAGAAGCATAAAAAGCTTTCTTTTGGTTCTATGCCCGGAGGGCTTCTGCAATCTTTCTCATGTTAAGAGCGGAAAGATGCGAAACTTTCGTGGCTCCGGGCAAGAAACGTCTTGCAATTTCCCTCACCCCATTATTCCATTATCTGATCGAGACTCCTGTAATCCTTCGTGCTGTAAAATTTTTCCACATCCACCAGACGCAGTTTCTCCAGTGCCTTTTTCAAGGGTACGGACATTATCTGGCCGTGCTTGAAGCTCACCATACGGCCGAAGTCTTCATTGACGATCATGTCAACGGCCCCGATTCCGAATTTGCGTCCCATGCGTCTGTCGTGTGCGGTGGGAGAACCGCCCCTCTGGAGGTGTCTAAGTGCCACGTATCTGACCTCAAGCTCGGTAAGCCTTTGTATCTCCTCGGCAAGAAAGCCCCCCACGCCTCCCAGATAGTAGTTCCCGAATCCGTCTTTTCCCCTTTTTTCATGGATCTCCTCCATGGCCCTGGGCTTGGTCCCCTCGGCAACCAGTACTATGCTGTAGCGCTTTCCGGCCTTCTTGCGGTTCTGCAGGAGTTCAGAGACCCGTTCTATGAGAAAGTCATGCTCGGGAATGAGTATTATATCGGCGCCCGAGGCCTCCCCACCCTCCATGGCCAGCCACCCGGCCCTTCTTCCCATGCACTCCACCACGAATATCCTGCTGTGGGAGCCGGCCGTAACCCTTATCCTGTCAACATCCTCAGTAATGGCATTCAAGGCTGAGTCAAACCCTAATGTGTAATCGGTTTCGGACAGATCCCTGTCTATGGTCTTGGGGATTCCGATAACCTTGAGGCCCTTTCTGTAGAGTCGGTATGCCACTCCAAGGCTGTCAAATCCTCCGAGGACAACAAGGGCTTCGAGCCCAAGCTTCTTACAGTTTTCAATAAGGAGTTCGGAAACATCGTTTTGCGGATCAAATGGATTGAGACGCGTAGTTCCAAGACGCGTCCCGCCAAAACGATCCCATGTCCTTACCGAGTCGGCGTCCAGGGGCATGATCCAAGTCTTTACGCTATCCTTTTTATCGGGCTTGACCTCTATCAGACCCTTATACCCATCCACTATACCCACAACTTCAAACATGACCCCGCGCAGGGGAACCAGGTCCTTGTCCAGGGCAGAGTTCACAAACCAGTGAACAGCGCTGTTGATTCCCGCGCAATCCCCGCCCGCGCTCAAAATGCCAACCTTGATTTTCATGGAGCCCTCCCGGATTTGAAACCGAAGCCATTTAGTGTTCAGCCGTAAATGAGATAGTTTCATCGAGTTCAAGGCAGGCGGTAATTTTAACCACATGAATACATTGAGGTATTTCTAGGATTAAAATTCTCGCCCAACGCCGAAATCGGTGAAAATTGCCATTTACCGATGGACACCGGTTAAGGCGGCAGGGTACAAGCCTTCACAACCCTTCCGCGCGATATGTTGTCTTTGAATTGCAACTATAGAGAAGCCTTGATTAACTGTCAAGAAAACAGCCTCCCGCAAAATTTCTCCTTGCATGAATTAGCTGATATCTGTTAACCAGACGTTCATGGCCGGATGGTATTTGGCCACCCCCGGGAATGAACAAACATGGTCCGTCATCCGGGCCTGACCAGGAATCCATGTCTATCGAGCAGAGATGTATCCCGGATATATCTTCGGCATTCCGGGATAAGAGGGGGTATGTCTTCACGGTAAACGTTCATGACATGAGGAAGTTGTCGCCCCCGGGGATGAAAATTTCTCAGGACCGCGCTATCGGTATCGTCTCTTAACAATAAGCCCGGGCTGCTCTCCTCTTTTGCGATTGCGACCCCGATACCGAATAAATGCCTGGGTTAATGCGGCATGCGGTAAGCTATAAATCTGCGCAGGAGCGATAACCAAATGAACACTATCACATCCGCTTTACTTGGAGCCATCCAGGGTCTGACCGAGTTTCTTCCGGTCAGCAGCTCAGGGCACCTGGTCCTCTTCCAGAATCTCCTCGGATACAAGGAGCCGGAACTGCTTCTGGATACCACTCTTCATCTCGGCACACTCACGGCAGTTTTCATATATTTTTATAGCGACTTAAAGAAGATAGCCTCTGATACCATAAAGCTGGACGGAAAAAGCCCCAACGTGAACCTGCTCATCTGGATACTCGTAGCCTCGATCCCCACAGGGCTTATCGGACTAATCTTCAGACATCCCCTTGAGGCCCTGTTTCACGACTCATACAAGGTAGGAATCATGCTCATCACCACAGGATTCATACTGCTCACCACCAGGCTTATCCGCTTCGCAAAGAAGGCCAGTCTAACAGTCGGGCTTCTGCCGGCACTTGCAATAGGTATCGCCCAGGGGATTGCCATCATACCGGGCATATCCAGATCAGGCATCACCATAGCCTGCGCCCTCATAATTGGACTCGAAAGGGAACTGGCCGGCAGGTTTTCCTTTCTTCTGTCTATTCCGGCCATAATCGGAGCAGCGCTTCTTCAGTTGAAGGGAGAAGAGATTGCAAGGGTAGGAATTGCATCCCTTGGAGCCGGCTTTCTCGCGGCGGCGCTAGTTGGTCTTCTGGCTTTGAAGCTGCTTATGGGTATGGTCAGACAGGGCCGTCTGCACTACTTTGCCCCTTATTGCTGGCTTGCCGGGATAGTAACCATAGCCACATCGTAACTAACCAGTGCCCATGCCCCCGGCCGGCTATTCGCCCTGGATGCTTCCCCTTCCTTTTATCTCTCCAAGCCCTACCAGCTCGAAGACCAGCATAACCCGAGTGCGTATATCATCATTTTCCAAAGCAAGTCTAACCCCCCAGCACTGATCAAGATACCTTATCCAGAAGCCGTTTGAGATGTTATGATCTTCGTAGAAATCCTGCTGAAGATATCCTCCTACTGAAAAACCGTAGTAGAGATTCACCTCCGATTCCAACTGCAGGCTTTCCTCAATCCCGGCCCTGTAAAGATAGTCGAGCTTGAGCATATCCCGCAGGCCCCCGGCCCTGGGCAGATAAAGATCAAGGGATGCGTAAGCCCTGTTTATGCTTTCATCATAGTGATCCCAGCTCGCATTAGCGCTGAGGTTAATATTGGATGAAGGGGTAAAGGTCAGCTCCAGGCTCAATGGAGTGAAAGATTTTCTCTTCTGCCCGGTGTTTAAAGGTTTTTTTGCTTCAATAAGGTCGTAACCCTGGGTCACATCAAAGGTTGCCCATTGCTGATATGACTTCCGGCCCTTGCTATTTACATGTCTTCCGTTAAAAAAGTTTTCTATGGAGAAGTTAATCTTATTGATATCCCCTTCAGATTCAATCGGCTCAAACCAGGGTTTCTTTTCTTTCGGATTCCAGTTTTCCACAAGCTCTCTGTGCCTGTATGAAAGAACCGGCGATATCTTATGCATCATGCCGGTTGCATCACCCCAGGATATATCGTATATCCTCTCAAGATCGGTTGACACCCTTGCCCCTGTTTCGTAAGCTGTCCTGTATTGTTCTTCCTTCCTGCCGTATCCCTCCTCCATCCACCTTTCGTTATAGGTGTAGCGGATGTAAGGTTCCCATTCCAGATGGGGGCCTGTCCAGAAAGGCACGCTTAAGAATGGAGAAACTTCAACCCTGTGGCCGTCCTGCCCCTCCTCCCTCCAGACGCGGTCGTATCCTGAGTCAAGGGTAATAAAGGCCGGAGCAGGATTGAGCCTGAGAGGAAGAGACAGAAGAGTTAGGTTCATAAGCGGCTGCGCCGTATTATCAACTGAAGGGTTCTCAGGCACCTGCGCGTAGGCAGCAGTTCCATGCACTACAAAATCATCTGCGTTCCTGGCCAGCCTGACGGCGGAGCGCCTTGTCGGCGATCTCTTGTCCTCCAGAGGCCGCCCTGACTCCTCTTCAAGATCAGGCCTCCAGTTGAATCCGGCAAGAGAGTCTTCGAACTCTCTCAGGTAGTCCTGGTCACTTACATAGTCGAGATCGAGACGGGCGTTTAACCCTGCCGGCAACTCCGTGTCGGTTCTTCCCCTGAGCCAGTAACGTGTGATATTGGTTCTGGCGTAGGGGCTGATGTTCAACTCATCAGGATCACCAAGGTTTTTTTCAGTCCTTTCATCGGATAAGATATCAAAGAGGAGCATGCCGCGGTTCCCTTTATCCGTTGCAAACCGGTACTCAAGCCCCTGCATATAGCCCCGCTCTGCCATGTATCGCTGGTAAAAGGTAGCATCCGCTGTCTCAGAAATAGCCCAGAAAAAGGGGAGTTCAAAATCGAAACCATTGTTGCTGGAAAATCCTATCCGCGGCAGGAGAAATCCTGTCTGTCTCTTTATCTTGGCAGGAAAGAGCATAAAGGGTATATAGGCAATAGATTGGTCTTTGATCCTGAATGAGGCATGCTTTATCGTCCCATACCCCTCTATTACCACAAAGAGTTCGGAGCCGTTAATTGACCAGGGAGGATTTTCTCCATCGCATGTGGTCACGGTTATGTTGTCAGCCCTGTAGGTGTCATCATCGAGCTTCTCGAGAAAGTCTCCCCTGACGTAAAAATGGTTCTCCTTAAGAAAAAGAGAACCCTTTTCTATACGTGCAGTCCTGTCTTTGAGGTTGAAAAACCCCTTCTCTCCAGTAAGGAGGTCCCCGCCCGATTCAAGCCTGACGCTCCCGAAGACCTCCGCGATCCCCTTTTCAGGGTCATAGACCGCCTTTTGGCAGGAAAGGGAATGGGCTCCCTTCCAGATACGGACGTCCCCTTCGGCTATATAGGCCTCACCTTCCCGCTCCAGACTGTCAGCGGTTATCTGCCAGGGGGTGCCGTCTTCCTGTAGTACCCTCTCAGTCGAAAAACCTTTTCCCCAGGCTATTTCGCTGAAAAGAAGCGCACAGATAATCACCGGCACTGCTCCAAAAATCAACAAACGGCTCCTGTTAAGAATTATTTTTTTCTCCTCCGGTGTCTGGCTGAGTGGAGATGGCTCCCTTCCCCGCATCCCTCACCATTGTGAATGCTCATGCAATTAATAGCCCTGGTTGTCAAAGTTAGCAGTCAGTTGGCTTTCGTTTTTCATATATCTTATAGCCCCATAACCTTGAACCGTTAACTCCTTACCTTTGAATCCGGACAGTTGCCATTGTTTCTCTTAAGCGCCGTTTTTTCACAACCAACCGCATTTCACACATCCGGTCTCAACCATTCAATAGACTCTGACCGGGTCCGGGCAGTAGGCTACAGGGTCAAGATAGGTAAGGGCCTCGCCCACCGTAAACAGAGAGCCGCACACAAGTATGAGATCCCTGGAATCCGCAAGGGCCTTTGCCCTCTCAAGCGCAAGGGGTATGTCGGCAGCGACCTCACCCACAGCGCCCAGGCCCCTTGCCTTTTCATAGAGCACCTTCGGATCTGCCGCCCTTTCATAGACAGGGCGCGTGTAGATAACATGGTCTGCTATAGGGACGATCTCCTTGAGCATTGACCCGATGTCCTTGTCCGCCATTATTCCCATGACCAGAATGAGACGTTTGTAGGAAAAGGTCTTGTCAAGCGTGGACACTACGGTTCTTATTGCTCCCGGGTTATGTGAGCCGTCCAGCACCAGGGCCGGCTCATGGGAGAAGACATGCAGCCTGCCCGGCCAGAATGTGCTCTTAAGCCCTGCACGCACATGGTCTTCATCAAGCTTGAATCCCTTTCGTCCCATCACCTCTATTATCCCGAGGGAGATTGCCGCGTTTCGGCTTTGAAATGAGCCCTTTAATGACAGCTCAAGACCCTCCATCCTGCGATCCGTTCCATAATAATGGAGTCCTGATGAGGTTGTGCGATAGCGAATATCTTTTCCGACCCTGAGAAGCCTTGCCCCCTTTTCGCTTGACAGACGGCCGTAGAGATCAACTACCGGCGGCTGGGTAACTCCGGCAATTACTTCAAGACCTTCCTTGATCACACCTGCCTTTTCATATGCTATGTCGAGAAGCCTTGAACCGAGATATTGCTGATGCTCCATTGAGACATTGGTTATTCCGGCGGCAATGGGATTGATCACATTTGTTGAGTCAAGCCTTCCTCCCATGCCTACTTCCATTATCGCAAAATCCGTGTGCTCTCTAGCGAAAAAGGACAAAGCCATAACCGTCGTAGCCTCGAAAAATGTCGGCGGATCGTCCGGATCGCTAACCGCCCTCACCTCATCTGTGAGGGAGGCGACGGCATCCCTGCCTATTTCTCTACCATTTATCCTGAAACGCTCGGTAAAGCGCACCAGATGCGGAGAAGAATAAAAGCCCACCTTGAATCCGGCCTCCTTGAGGATGGACTCCAAAAAAGCGCAGACAGAGCCCTTTCCGTTGGTGCCGGCCACGTGTATGAACTTCATGCCCTTATGTGGATTTCCAAGGGCGTTTAAAAGCCCCCTGGTCCTATCAAGCCCGAGTTTTATACCGAATTTCTGGAGTCCGTAAAGGTAAGAGACAGCTTGAGAATAATCCGAATGGCCACAATTGCTATCCGCCGCCATGATCGTCACCCTACTCTTCGTCTATCTGCTCTATGCGCCTGAGGTGCCGGCCCCCGTCAAAAGGGGTCTCCAGCCAGATACCTACTATCCTCAGTGCCTGTTCTTCAGAGATCATCCTCTGCCCTAGTGAAAGCACATTGGCGTCGTTGTGCCTGCGAGCGAACTCAGCCGATTCATCGCTCCAGCAAAGTGCACACCTCACGCCTCTTACCCTGTTTGCGACCATTGCCTCTCCATTGCCGCTTCCGCCGAGTACAATACCCCTGTCGAATCGCCCCTCTGCCACGGCCTTTGCAACCGGTCTTATGAATACAGGATAATCAACGGAATCCTCGGAATCGGTGCCGAAATCCTCGCATATATGACCTTTTTTCTTAAGATATTGCCTGATGATCTCCTTATAACGGAATCCCGCGTGATCCGATCCGATGGCAATCCGCATCCCTTCCTGCCTCCCTCTGATGCCTAGCGTGCATCTATTAAAACCAACTGTGCTTCATCCATTCGTATGAACTCAAAAATTCGGGGTAGGTGCGGCTTCAGCCGCACGGGAACCATGCGCCCTGCGCCTGAAGGCGCGCCTACAGAACCTGATTCCCGGTCTGCATGCCCTGATCTGCGCAAAGCCATCCCCCCCAATGATTGAGCTGATACATCCATTCTCAAAAGAAAGCCAAACTTCATAACTAGTGTCCATCCGGAAATGAGATAGTTTCGTCGAGTTCAAGGCGGGCGATAATTTTAACCACAGGAATACATTGACGTATTTCGAGGATTAAAATTTGAGCCCAACGCCGAAATCGGTGAAAATAGCCATTTCCGGATGGAAACTAACTAAAATATAAAACCCCTCTCATTCCGGAACCTTGAAGGTATAACCGGAATACATCTCTTCGCTATGGACATGGATTCCGGGTCAAGCCCGGAATAACGGTCAATAATTTTTCATTCTAAAGGAAACCGGCACTTTCACAAAAAAAATTCAATGCCGGTTCACTTCGCCAATGAGAGTAAGAGAATACATTTTATGGGAAGCTTTCTGTCAAGGTTTTTCTTTCGCCTTGCCGCAACCGGCCGCTAGGGGCATCCGTTCCCCTGCAAGGGAAGGCCTCTGTAATCTTTGATTGTCTTACCGTGCGTCTCGTTGTAGTCTGGGTATCGTCCATGCCGGAGCCGATATCAATATCGTCTTTTAACGATGAGCCAGGGCTGTTCTTCCTGATTGCGAATGCAGAGGCCATCCCTATCCAACCGCGTGGTATATTTTCACGCTAACGGTCATGGCCTTGAAGGGGCACAACGACGAATGAAAATCACCCCCACCCCTCCCTCCCCCGTCGAGGGGGAGGGATGAAATGTAAGCTGATCCCTGAGGGAATCGGCAATCTGCCTATGCACATCCGCCCCCTCAAGAGGGAGGGGTAAAGGGCAATGGCATTTTCATATAAACCGCCATTCCCTGAAAGGGTGTACAGATACTTGGGAGGTAAATGAGCCATTAAATACATATCCAATATGGGCAAGGTGCTGAGGTTTCTATTAGACTCGCGCTCTCAGACATCGGGGGAAGAGATGGGCCGTATGCTCGGCTGCACCAGGGCCGCAGTGGGCAAAATCATTGATACGTTAAGGCAGCAGGGATTTGTGATTAACGCAAAGACCAAGACCGGCTACCAGTTGATATCAGAGCCCGCTGAACTGATCCCCGCCAGGGTGGAGGCAAGGCTTACAGAAGGAGGGCTTGGGGCACCCCACATGCATTTCAGGCATATAGACAGCACAAACCTCGAGGCCAGGAGACGAGCTGAAGAAGGGCTCCCCCACGGTGCATGTCTTTCAACAGACCATCAGACCGCGGGCAGGGGAAGATTCAACAGACGCTGGGTTACTCCCGAGGCAGCAGGGCTTCTTTTCTCCATTTTTCTAAGGCCTTCCATGCATCTCTCCGATGTCTTCAGCCTGACCAGCATGATGGCAGTGGCGATATGCGTGGCTATAGAGAATCTCGGCAGCCCGAGGGCTTCCATCAAATGGCCCAACGATATCTACCTTGAAGGCCTGAAACTTGCCGGGATTCTTACCGAATTTACCTCCTGCGCCGAGAGCATTGAATACGTCATAGTAGGTGTCGGACTCAACACAAATCTTCAAAAACAAGAGCTTGATAAACTCGATGCCCCGGCCAATTCACTCCTTGCAGCCACCGGCCGCAGATGGGACAGGGCGATCCTGCTGGCTGAGATATTGAACCAGGCCTCTATCCTCTATTACGATCTGGCCCACGGCAATAGAACCAGGATAACAAGTATGTACAACGAACGGTTCTGGCTTGAGGGAAAGACCGTTGAGATCCAAGAGGGGGACCTGGTCTTGAAGGGTAAGGCCCTAGGAATCGCACCTGATGGGGCCTTAAATCTTGAACTGCCTGACGGCGTTATCACTCAGATAAGAAACGGCGATGTGACTGTGCTTTCCATCAATACCTGAAAAGCCGCTTTCACGGAAAAATCCTTATTCACACCAGGGTCCGGTGCGTCTCCGCCATAAGTACCATTGATTTCCCGGGTTCGAGAAACCGGTTGTTCCATGGCTTTTAAGGCTAACGCGACTTCCTTAGTTCCTCTATCCTCTCTCTGGCCTTTGCCGCAAGCTCACTATCAGGATAGTTTTTCACAATTTAGTATTTTCCTCCTGATCAGGCCTTGAGGAAATGTTCCTTCATGGTCTCGGTAATCTCATCCATCACCTCTGCAAGCCACCTAAGATCGGTAATGGAAAGCCTGCCGGCCTTGACCATGGTCGCCGAACCGTCCTTTTTCTTGTAGCGCCTGGGACCTATCTGGAGCTTTGGCTCTCCATCTCCGTACTTGTAGATGGTCACGCTCAGGCCTGTCTCTTCATTCTGCCAGGTCTCAAGCACCTGGTCTTTTGCCGCGTCGTAGGCCATGTTTTTTTCCTCGCCTTCTATCTGCCAAGGGGTTTTATGGGACCGAAGACCGCCTGGGAACCCAGCTCCTCTTCAATCCTTAGAAGCTGGTTGTATTTGGCTATACGTTCCGAACGGCAAACCGAACCCGTCTTGATCTGGCCGGTTCCCGCCGCCACGGAGAGATCAGCGATAAAGGTATCTTCCGTCTCACCCGACCTGTGGGATATGACCGCGTTCCATCCTGCCCTGTGCGCCATCTCGATCGCATCCAGGGTTTCGGTCAGGGTGCCTATCTGATTGAGTTTGATCAGAACCGCGTTTGCGGATTTCTCCTTAAGCCCCCTTGCGATGCGCTCCGTGTTGGTAACAAAGATATCGTCACCCACTATCTGTATCTTGTCCCCAAGTTCCGATTGCATCTTTTTCCATGCGGCCCAGTCATTTTCATCCAGGCCGTCTTCTATGGACACAATGGGATATTTCGAGATCAAGCCCTCATAAAAGGCAATCATCTCATCAGAGCTCTTTCTGGAACCATCGGATTTGTGAAACACATAGGCCCCTTCCCGGTAAAAGGAAGATGCTGCCGGGTCAAGGGCTATGACAACATCGCTTCCCGGCCTGTATCCGGCCTTCTCCACGGCGGCCACTATGAGGTCCAGTGCCTCTTCATTGGACTTGAGATCCGGGGCAAATCCCCCCTCATCCCCTACGGCCGTCGAAAGGCCCTTGGACTTGAGCACGGAGGCCAGAGAGTGGAATACCTCTGAGCCCATGCGCAGGCACTCCTTGAATGTTTCAGCTCCACCGGGCATGATCATGAATTCCTGGAGATCAACATTGTTTGCCGCATGGGCTCC
>MNYJ01000055.1 GCA_001874005.1 Desulfobacteraceae bacterium CG2_30_51_40 | reverse complement strand
CTGCCATAAACACGGTGAGCACAGCGGCGACCGAATATGGAGCGCTTCCCAATACCTTGTCAACAAGCCTTATCCAGATGACCTGATATATAAGGCCCGCCATGCCCGACAGGAAAAAACAGGCAGTGATCATGCCATGAAGACGCTTTTCTTTTGGGGAGCCCGTCACATCAAATACCATGAGCCAAAAAAAATCCCGGAGGGAGACCCTCCGGGATTCCTATAACTTACTCTACATTATAGCTGAATTACCACTTGATTTCCAGCATGTGCCGCATACCGAAGACGTCGTTGCTCAGATCAGCGTCGCCAACGGGATCATCAAAATAGTTGCCGGCTATCAGGTAACCGCCTTCAATCACATAGGTCAGGTTGTCCATGAGCTTCCATTCGAACTTGACGTCAAACTCAATTCCGATGTCGTCATCGGCGTTTTCAATCTCCATCTTGTCGGCAAGCAGATATCCAGCAAGGCCGCTAAGCTTCATGGTGTCGGAGAGCTTGTAAGCACCGCGCAGATAGATGGCCTGATAACCGCTCGATCCTATTGTTCCGTTGGGAACGCCTGAGGTGTTCCAGAGAAGACCCATGTCTTCGCTAAAGAGCAGGAGCATGGGCTGAAATTCTTCGCCGGTGCCTGTAAGGCTCTGGCGTTTTGGATTTTCAGCAGAACTCTTGTCGGACTCACCCTGTAGATAAAAGCCTCCCAATGCGACCTGTGCGGGGCCAAAATTCATACCTGTATCCAACCATCCTGTCCACTGATCACCCTTGAGATCGCCGGGATTAAAGAAGTTTTCGAACTTCCTGTTCCAGTAGTTGACTTCGCCGTCCAGGAAGAAGGGCCCCATCTTCAGGGTCAGGGCATTTGATATGTAAAGGGTGTAGCCGGATGAAACGGCGTTGGCCTGCTGATGCTCGATGTAATAAACAAGAGGACGCCACAGGATTTCTTTGCTGAAGGGAACAACCGCCGCCACCGCGTAAGCATCGGTGTCGCTATAGGAATTAGTGAAATTGTCAAGGGGGGACGGGTTGAGGGTAAGAACCTGTTTTCCGCCATCACCTTCGCCCAGTTTCTCGATGAGTCCCACAAGGGTTATATGCCCAAACTTCCTTGCATATTTGACCCTGTCACGGTTGGAATCGCTGTCCTGCCAGGGATAAGCCCAACCGCCACCTGACATACGGCCAACCGACAGTGTGCCGCCGAAGAGCGGGAAGGACATATAGAGTCTTTCCCACCAGAAATTATGCTCTGTGCGGTAGTTGCCGCCCCTGTTTGCAGTGATTCCGAAACTGTTGGTGTCAGACTCTGCTCCATGACCGCCGTTCCAGACCCTTTCCATAACGGTCACGCGGCCGTGGATCCTGACCTTGTCATTAATATGAAGGGTAGGATCAATGACCATTTCCATGAGGTACCAGGCATTGCTGGACTTGTTCTCGACTGTCGCCGAGTCGTTCATAATGTTTCCATCCAGATAAAGACCCCTTACATTCATATAACCGGTAGTGGTCATCTTGATGTCTGCCATGGCCGGAACAGCCAGGCTCAGTGCAATAGCCGCCACCGCCAATACCACAAAAAATTTCTTCATTACTCTTTCCTCCTAAAATAATGAATTTCTAAACACTTCCCTCATTACGCATGAATCCTGATATTAACTCAGATCGCTCCCGTTAATCACCTCCCTTCCCTTTAGATCTCCGTAAGCTTATAAAACACTGAAATGACATATAAAATAAAACATACCTCTATCCTGTATGTGCTTTTAACAAATCCCTCAAGAGATGTCAACATTTATTTAACATTTTCCTTTTTCTGCTCAAGCTTATAGCTTACAACCGCGCTTCTGGCCTTTCCCATAAAGGAGGCGCCCCTTTCCTGGATAAGAGATACCACGAGGTCATCGTTTCCGTCGTTATCAAGGTCCATTACCTGCAGGGAGGAGAGACATCCCTGAAGTTTCCTGGACTCCCAGATGGGATTAAATGAAATGCCGTCCCAGCTTAGAGCTGCCACCTTCCCGTCACTGAAGGCCCTGAAGCGCTCGGCTATCCCTAAGGTGGTGGATCTGTTCTGGTTCACTATGAGTTCGTTGCTTCCGTCCTTGTCAACATCCATGATGAGCATCCGGGAGGGAACAAAAAAGCTGTCCCGCCTCAAAGTCTCGGTCTTTATGTTTTCCGCCGTTTTTATGAGATTGAGGGTACCTCCGTAAACATCGCTTGACCTGTGCACCTGCTGACCGTCCATGGTGAGGAGTTTGAGCTTCTCATACCAGTCAACGGTAACTATGTAAGGAGTCAGGTCCTTTCCAAGTGTTCCGGCAACGAAGTTGAAGACATACACGCCCTTAATATCAAACAGGGGAGCTTGTCCCTGTTCCCTGTAATCCTTTCCGTTCCATGCAAGCCTGAAGACCCCCCGGACAAAAAAATTATCCGCCAGATTTACCTCGCCTGTGTGGTTACCGACCATCCTCTGCTGGCCTACGAGTATCCGCCCCTGCCCCGGCCAGTTTATTACCCTGTAAAACCAGCTCGAATCCTTAACTATCGCCTTGAGCTTGCCTCCCTCCATCTCGAGCACAACAGAGGAGATATCCGATCCGCTAGCCTTTGAGGCAAATATCTCAGCCCTTCCATTTCCGTTTATATCATAGGCATCCAACCAGACAAATCGGTTTCCGTCGCCGGCATCGTATGTCGCAAGCCTTGCAATGGTCCCCTCGCGGAAGGCATAGACTGAGACAGAGGTCTCTTCAAGAAGGATGAGTTCGTTTAATTTGTCTCCGTTTACATCCGCTATGTCAATGCCCATGACCTCCTTATTGATGGCCCTGCTCTTCCAGAAAGAGGTCCTTTCGGGATCAGAGTCATAGACTGTGAAGTTCGGATTTATTCCGCCTCCCCTGTCCTGGCCTGACCTTGCCTGTACCACGCGTCCGGAGGGCTCAGGCTCAACCACGGAGCGGCCGAAGATGGTGCTGTTTACCTTCTGTGCGAATGTATTTATCTCGGGGATAACGCTTTCCATTCCCTTGGTCTGGACGAAAACCGTAACAGGCTCATCCGACTTGGTTATGGGCGCCATGGTAGCGTCAACGCTCAAACTTTCCCCGAAGATGGTAAGGCTTCCGAATAGCACGTAATCCGCGCCCAGGCGCCTTCCGATATCGCCCGCCTTTGCAAGGTCAAAAGGGCCGGAGATGTCTTTGACCGCATCCTTGACCCTCTGCTTTTCAACGACGCTTACCCTATCCTTCCAATAGAGGCGGGTCATGAGCATGTCCATGATCCCCTCTCTCAAAAACCCAAGGTCCTTGTCGGCATTTATACTGAATGGAAGAACCGCAATTAAGGATTTACCCTTTTCTCCTTCAGCCGCGGCCCGGGACCCCGGCAAAGCCGTGATCAATAAAAGGAAGGCACATAGTGATGTAATGAAAATTCCGATAGAAATTCGTAAGGAACCACAACGAACGTTATGCACTTACTACCCCCTCGTTATCGAGAAGACCTCATGCCTGGAATCGGCCTGCCCTCTCGGTCTTATCTCCCACGATAGCGCCGCAGGAGCCGCATCTGTACTCATATTTGTCCCCTTCGGGCAGGACCAGCAGGAGAAACTTTCTTACCGGCACGGGCCTTCGACAATTAGGGCAATAAAGCTCCGTTGCCTCAAGGTCCTGAAAGCTTTCCACCTCGCGGCGATCTCTTTGAGCCGTCCTGAACATTGCATCCTTCATAGACAAAACCTTTGGCTTTTCAAACCCTTTGTGTTATGATTTCAGCCTTCTCAAACAGGCTGGAGCAGGATAATACTAGCAATGGCTCTGAATGGCAATTTCTTTTTGGCCCCGGGGAGTCATGAAATGCAATAGGGCGCAGAAACGGGGGATTCTTCATGAAGGTAAAACACATTGATCACATAGGGATAGCGGTTAAGAGCCTTGATAAGGCAGGAAAGTTTTATACAGAGGCACTGGGCCTTAAGGTCCATGACGTGGAAACCGTCACGGAGCAAAAGGTGAGGGTCGCATTTATTCCCATAACCGACAGCGAGGTGGAGCTTCTTGAATCAACCCAGGAGGACGGGCCGGTAGCAAAGTTCATAGCCGCCAAAGGTGAAGGCATTCAGCACCTTGCCTTCAGGGTGGAAAATATAGAGGAAGCCCTGGCTGAGCTGAAGGCAAAGGGCGTTCGTCTCATAGACGAAAAACCCAGGATGGGAGCGGGCGGGGCAAGGATTGCCTTCATACATCCCAAGGAGACAAACGGTGTCCTGGTGGAGATATGCCAGAGGGATTGAACGCGGCTCAAGCAATTTATGAAGGATGAGATCAGGCCCCCGGATGTTACCGGGATAATTCTCGCAGGAGGCAGAAGCAGCCGTTTCGGAAGCAACAAGGCCCTGGCGGATTTTGGCGGAGTGACTCTGATCGAGCGCGTGCTTGAGACCCTCCGGATTCTATTTGAGAAAAACATTATCATAACCAACAGCCCGGATGAATATCGCTTTCTTGGCCTTCCGCTGCACGAAGACATCATAAAGGGGCTTGGCCCGCTGGGAGGAATCTACTCAGCCCTATCGGCCATGACCACTCCCTGGGGATTTGTGACGGCCTGCGACATGCCCTTTCTCAAGCCTGATCTGATACTCCGGATGGTCTCCCTCCGTCCCGACTTCGACGCGGTTGTTCCAAGGAGGGACTGGAAGATAGAGCCCCTTCACTCCCTTTACAGCTCAGTTTGTCTGGAACCCGTAAAAAAAATGATCTTCTCCGGTTCATATCAGATAATAAAGTTGTTCGAATCCGTGAAAGTGAGGTTTATGGAGGCAGGGGAGATAGAACCATTTGATCCTGATTTCAGATCTTTCATCAATATAAATAGGTCTATGGAAATGCCGTCTTTTTCCGAACAAGTAGAGCACACTCGTAAAAAGTCGCCAGGCGCACTTACTCCGGCGAAAGCCGGGGTCCAGACCTAGCTGATACTCCTGGATTCCGGCTCCCGGATCAAGGTCCGGCACAGGCTTCGCCGGGATGAGGAAAATAGGCATTTTTGGACTTTTTAAGAGACCATCAAATAGAGAGGTAGCCCAAGTCATGGTTGAACTTGTCGTCACAGTTGTCTTAGCGATCCTTATCTCCGCATGCTGTTCTCTTTTCGAGGCGGTCCTTTATGCCGTCCCATCGAGGCACATAGAGACACTCATCCAGTCAGGCAAGGCAAGCGGAAGGATTTTCAAGGAGCTTCGTTCCAATGTGGACAGGCCTATAGCAGCCATCCTCTCCCTCAATACCGTTGCCAACACCGCGGGAGCTGCCATAGCCGGGTCTGCGGCCGGCCTTCTCTTCGGCCACAGGGGCCTCGTCTTTTTCTCCGTCCTATTTACCATTTGCATTCTAATCTTCTCGGAGATCCTGCCTAAGACGGCAGGCGTTGTCTATTCGAGGAAGCTGGTCCCTCTGATAGCTCAACCCCTTAGGGCCCTGACGTGGATTATGACGCCATTTGCGTGGACAATAGGAATAGTTACGGGGATGGTTGCGGGAGGAAGGAGGGAGGAGATCGTTACAAGCCAGGAGATCAGACTTATGGCGAGAGTCGGTCTCAGGACCGGGGGTATAAGTTCATACCAGGAGCGGGCCATAGAAAACATCCTCTCTCTTGACTTGAAGAGCGCAAAAGACGTTCTGACCCCACGAACTGTAGTCTTTTCCCTTGATGCAGGACTTTCTCTTGAAAAGGCATCCAAGACGCCCCTCAGGTGGGAACACAGCCGCTTTCCGGTCTATGGGGAAGATCCGGAAGACATCGTGGGAATCGTGCGCACATCCGAGCTTTTCATGTCCCTTGCCGATGGAAAGGAAGACTCAACCCTTGCCGATATCATGAAACCGGTCCACTTTGTCACGGAGAACTCCAGGCTCAACCGCGTGCTGAGGGAGTTTCTGGAACTCAGGCAGCATCTCTTTGTGGTGCTGGATGAGTATGGAGGCTTTGCGGGTATAATCACACTCGAAGACATCCTGGAGGAGATACTCGGTCAGGAGATTCTGGATGAATCAGATCAGGTGGCGGATAAAAGGGCCCTTGCCAGAGAAAAAAGAAGAAGGTCAATAAAGGAGGAAGCGCCGATTGACCAAAGCTAAGACTACCCTGTGTTTTCCTGATGGAGAAAAGAGCTGTTTCGGATGCTGCCCGCCCATAAGGCCGGCAGGCTATGACCATCTTGATTACAGAGGCATGATCTCCAGGATGCTTCTTGAAAATACAAAGGCATTCAACCCTGCGCGGCAGGACATAAGACCCATCACAGGATTCAGTTGCTGGGCCATCGGGTATTTGGACGAAAGTTACAGTACCGTTGGCTGCCTTCTCCACCCTTATCGGTATGGAGGGGTTGACATGAGGTACAGGGTTTCATTCGAGGACAAGTGCAGAAGGGAGACATGCGAGGAGGCAAAGATATTTCAAGCCCTTTCATGCCGGGCGCAAACTGCCCTGCTACGGCCGGTAAAGGGCATGGACAGCTTTACCTATTCATCCGGAAAGGCCAACCCGCTCTTCAGAATGCTGATGTGGGGCTCGCCCCTTTTGGAGTCAGTAGCAAATGAAACGGACGAGGCTGAAGGCCATCTTCCCCGCCATAATGAGGCCCCATTTAAGAGCTGGAACAACTTCATTCGGAGATATCCGTTTTTCGCATCCTCACTTAACCCGAAGGCGCATTCCTATATAGTGACATCAATAGTCCAGAGGCTGGGGACAATATTTCTCAGAAAAGACGAATCCAGGGACGAGTTAGAGCTATTCTCCGCCGCGGCCCTTGCCAGGATCAGGAAACTGGGGCACGTCGAGAGCGGCCGTCAAACATGGACTCATCTTCTTGATCTCCCGAAGCCTTTTCTTGACTACCTGAGGCTTGGGGCGGGCATAGCAAGGATAACTCAAGAGGGTGCCCTTGAGATAAAGGCCGCGCTTGACAGCATGATCGCAACTGCGTTTTTTTGAAGGGCTTTAGCTCGGCATCTTATCCAATCACACACTAACAGCCATGCCCACCCCTCCCTCCCCCGTCGAGGGGGAGGAGTGAAGCGAAGGGGGATTTTCATATAAAGGAGCTTTCTCAAAGCCTTTTGAGATAGGCCGGAGGGAGACAGCCTGTAATCGCTTACGCGGGATATTTTTTTAGTGACTAGATCAATCATTGAAATACTTGAAAAGAAAGGGCCGCTCACCGGCTCGGAACTTATTGAAGAGTCAGGGGCCGAAGGGTTTTCCGTCTGGAGGAAAGCAAGAAAGTCGCACGAAATTATTCTTTCAAGCGTGGCAAGGCACTATCTCCGGCTTGACAGGCGTCTGAAAGAGCTTTCCAGGATCTCGCCTTCCATATTCAGAGAGTTTCTAACCTACACAGTGGTAGGGCTGGAGAAACAAAGAGAGGCTATCGAAAGAAAATGCGCTTCGCTTTCCTCTCACATAGAGAAGGTGAGCAAGGAAAAGATTGAACTGGCCTATGAAGTTATGTGCGCGATAGGCTCTGAAGCTGATCCGTTATTCCCCCTGGAGAAGGCTGTCTGTGTAATTATCGCCGGAGATATAGTTTACTGCATGGCCCACGACGTGCCCAGGCCAGAAAGGAGCACAGGAAAGCTTGTCAGGGGATCGGACATAGACCTGGTGGTTGTTGCCGATGACGGTATTGCCGAGCATGTCATAAAGAGAATTGACGATCTTATCTACCAAGAAAAATACAGGCTGCTTGTAACCCCGCACATAAGGGAGGAGATAGACTATGTGGTAAAGGGCATTGATAAAGTCAAGGAGCAGCTTCTCTTCGACAATTTCGGCCGCATACTCGCATGCAAGATACTTCAGGAAGGAACTCTTCTGTATGGAAACAGCTCCCTTTTCAGCAGGATCAAGGCCATGCTAAAGGAGACAGGCCTGACAGGGCGCCTCCTTGAAATGGAAAATTGCGCAAGGGCCTTCAGAAGACAGGCCGAGGAAAGGCTCATGCAGCTTCCGTTAGAGAGCCTGACTGAAGAGGACAGAAACCTCTTTTATCCTGCGGACGAATCAGAAGAATTCGACTGACCGAGGACGGCCGCTATCGAATCTGCGATCTTCATCGCCCCTGATTCAACCGTTTTTTCATCCTCCCCTTCCACAAGCACCCTGCAAAGAGGTTCCGTACCGGAGTATCTGACAAGGACTCTTCCGCCTTCGCCAAGTATCCTTTCAACTTCCCCTATCCCAGCAGTCAAAGCCGGGATGGTGCTGATGGCCGGTTTACTGAAAACCTTTACGTTTATGAGTTTCTTCGGAAACTTCGGCACAAGGGCTGCAAGCTCGCTCAGTCTTGCTCCGGAATCCTCCAGGGCCAAAAGAAGCTGGAGTCCTGAAAGAAGTCCATCTCCGGTTGTATGATGATTCATAAAGATCAAATGGCCCGACTCCTCCCCTCCGAGAATCGCCCCCCTTGTCCTCATGGCCTGGGCCACATGCCTGTCTCCCACGCTTGTCTCCACATGGGTTATGCCCATGGAGCGTAAGGTCTTCCTGAAACCTGCGCTGCTCATTACAGTACTAACGAGAAGATTCCCCTGGAGTTCACCCTTCTCCTTGAGACGTTTGGCGCAGATAGCCAGTATCTGATCGCCTGAAAGAGCCTCTCCCATCTCGTCAACAGCGATTACCCTGTCTCCGTCTCCGTCAAAGGCAAGGCCAAGCCTCGCTTCCACCTCAAGAACCCTTTTCTTCAGCTGTGCTATATGCTCCGAGCCGCAGCCTGAATTGATGTTCTTGCCGTCGGGTTTTGAACATATCACCTCAAGCTTCACCCCGATCCTTTCAAAGAGGGCCGGGGCAACCCTGTAGGTTGCTCCGTTTGCACAATCCAGCACCACGGTCTCATCTGAGAATTGCCGCCCTGGAGGCAGAGTCTCCTGCAGAAACGTCAGATATCGCTCCGCGGCTGTCTCAAGCTCATCCACCCTTCCGTATGCGACAGCCTCGTCAGGCACATCAGGAGGAGAAGAGGAAAGCATAAGCTCTTCAATATCGGCCTCCTTGTCTTCGGACAGTTTGTATCCTTCCCTGTCGAAAATCTTGAATCCGTTGTAATCCCAAGGGTTATGAGAGGCTGTAATGACTATTCCCGCCCCTGCCTCAAGGCCCCTCACAAGGTGAGCCACGGCCGGGGTTGGTAAAACCCTTACATCCTTGGCCCGTCCCCCGGATGAAAGGATGCCGGAGAGCACCGCATGAGCGAGCATGTCGCCGGAGCCCCTGGTGTCCCTTCCCACCACAATCAGTGGAGGTATCCCCTCCCTCTGGCAAAAAGTGACAACCGCCCTTCCGAGCTGGATACCCATCTCAGGAGTTATCGGATAATGATTTGCAATGCCTCTGATGCCATCAGTGCCGAAAAGGTTCATGTTTATATTCCTCCAATAATTCCCTCCATCGCCTTCGAATACCAGGCGCCCAAGCAATGACAATGACGCGACAAAGTGACGTAATCCCTTCCAGGACCGTAATACAAGCATCCCTGGGCTGTTCTGAATCAATCAAGTCAGGCATGTCACTATAACGAGTCCTCCGGACGGACACTAACTGATCCGATGGGTTTCAAGCAAGATCAATGTCCCTGTGCAGGATGGATATCTCGCGGCCGTTTTTCTGCAAACAGCCGAACATCTCTTCTGAAACCGCCACCGATCGGTGTCTTCCGCCCGTGCACCCTACTGAAATCGTAAGATAGGCCTTTCCCTCCTTTTCATAAAGAGGGATAAGGAAATCAAGCATCGAAAGATATATCCCTAGAAAGCGCTTGGTTTCCTCCCACTTGAGCACAAAGCCCCGCACCCTTTCGTCTCTGCCGTCCAGTTTCTTGAGTTCGGGGAGAAAGTAGGGATTCGGTATGAATCTCACATCGGCCATAAGATCCGTCTCCTGGGGAACGCCGTATTTGAATCCGAAAGAGATGATCCCGATCCTCATGTTTCCGGCTGTTGCTCCCTTGTGACCATGGTGAATGATCAGCTCCCTCAGTTGATGGACAGTCAGGAAACTTGTATCAATGACCTTGTCGGCGGCATCTCTTACCTCCTTAAGTAACTCCCTCTCAGCCTGTATATTGTCCCTGAGAGAGGCCTTATGGGATAGAGGATGATGCCTCCTTGTCTGGCTGAACCTCGAAATCAAGGCGTCATCGCTTGCCTCAAGGAACAGTACCTCTATCCTGTAGCCATCCTCCTTGAGCCTTGCAAACACATCGGCATGCATGGCTGCAAACTCCCTCTCCCGCGAGTCCATACCCACTGCGAGCCTCTGGACCTCGGAGGCTCCTGCGCTCCTTAGTTCAAGAAACTTGGGAAGAAGTTGGACAGGCATGTTGTCCACACAAAAAAAGCCTATATCTTCAAGGGCCTTAAGTGCCGTGCTTTTCCCGGATCCTGAAAGGCCTGTTATTATCATTATGCTGACGCGCTTCATAGCTTTAAGAAACCTTAATTGTTCCAACTATAACTGCTCAGGTTGACAGGTACACTGTTATCGATTCACGGTTCAGGGTTATCGGGATAGAATCCCTGGTTCCAGGCCTGCCCTGCCGCCTGTGCGCTGTCAGGCAATCACAAGACAGGAGAAGGCCAGCCATTCTCCTCTGCACCTGCGGTCCCTTATATGAAAATGCCCCTTCCCTTTATCCCTTCCCCTTTACGGTCGAGACGTCGGTATGCGCCGGCATTATTACCTCCCCCTCGACGGGGGAGTGAGGGGTAGGGCATGACGGTTAAACTCTATGCTATTGGTTCCTTATTTTCAAGCTCACTGATACAGCCGTACAGACTCCAACCTCGATCAGATCACGATATTGACACCCCTGATTCAACCCATTATGGTTAAAAATAATAAAATCCGTTATTACACTTTCATTATTTAGTGTCCATCCGGAAATGAGATAGTGTCTTCGAGTTCAAGGCGGGTGATAATTTTAACCACAGGAATACATTGACGTATTTCGAGGATTAAAATTTGAGCCCAACGCCGAAATCGGTGAAAATAGCCATTTCCGGATGGACACTATTTATATCTTTTG